>JANNFX010000111.1:0-12601 GCA_031380225.1 Hyphomicrobium sp. | reverse complement strand
GACGGTGCATTCGTCACGTCAACGCTGCCCAAGGATATGGCTGGCGTCGAAGCGCTGCCGCTTGGTACGCTCTCGACACGATGCCGTCGTGGGTCAGCGACGCCTTGTCTGAAACGTTGGCTCCGGCCGATGGCGTTATCGCGCTCAATACGGCTTATATGAGCGGTGGTTTCGCGCTGCGCGTGGCCGACGGCGTCACAATCGACAAACCTATTCATTTGATTTTCACCCAATCAGGGGCTGTGCCGAAGGCCGTCACCACGCGCTGCATGGTGAGCACTGGCCGGGCATCGAAACTGACGCTGATCGAGACTCACGTCACGAGCACCCATTGGCTCCGGCAGCAGAATGCGTTGACCCAGATCGCAGTTGGCGACCAAGCTGAAGTACAGCACATCCGCAACTTGACCATCGATACCGGCTCCATCCACCTCGCCAATGGCATGGTACGCCTTGGCAAGAATTCAACTTACAAGCCGTTTTTCATGTCGACCGGCGGTGGGCTCACGCGCACCTCGTTGGCCGTGACTTTCGAAGGTCAGCACGGCATGCTGGATCTCAGCGCTGTGTCACTTGGCGATCACGACGGTCACACAGATCTGACCATGGTCATCGATCATGCGGTGCCGAATTGCATCAGCCGCGAACTCTTCAAGGCCGTTCTTGATGGGTCGTCGAAAGGTGTGTTCCAGGGCAAGGTTATCGTCCGGCCTGACGCGCAGAAAACCGACGGCAAGCAGATGGCGCGCGGCCTGTTGTTGTCGCCCGAGGCTGAGTTCCATTCCAAGCCCGAGCTTGAAATCTACGCCGACGACGTTGTCTGCGGCCACGGTTCGACGTCAATGGAGCTCGACCAAGACCTGATGTTCTATTGCCGGTCGCGAGGCATCCCGGAGAATGAAGCTCGGACGATGCTGGTCGAATCGTTTATTGGCGAAGCCATCGACAAAGTTGAGCACGACGGCTTGCGGACGGCGCTGATGGACAAAGCCCGCGCTTGGCTGACGGCATCGCATCAGTAATGCTGGCATTCTGAACGCGGGTTATATCTGATCTGTGCATGACGCCGGATCAATAAGGACGAAGCGAATGGCTACGGCGGCATCGGCAAAGCAGACGGCAGGCGCAGCACCAGCGTTTGACGCTGAACGCATCCGCGCCGATTTCCCGATCCTCTATCGCGAGGTCTATGGCAAGCCGCTGGTCTATCTCGATAACGGCGCGTCCGCTCAAAAGCCGCTGCCGGTGCTCGAAGCCATGGAGCACGCTTACCGTTTTGAATATGCCAACGTGCATCGCGGATTGCATTATCTCTCCAACACCGCAACGCAACGCTTTGAAGATGCGCGTGAGATGACACGGCGGTTTCTGAATGCCGCTTCGACCGATGAGATCATTTTCACCCGCAACGCCACCGATGCCATCAACACGGTCGCCAGTTCCTTTGGCCGCGTTAACATCGCCGAGGGCGATGAAATCGTACTGTCGATTATGGAACACCACTCCAACATCGTGCCCTGGCACTTCCATCGCGAGCGCCGTGGCGCCGTTCTGAAGTGGGCGCCGATTTCTGACAGCGGCGAATTTCTGCTCGACGAGTTCGAAAAACTTCTGACACCGCGAACCAAGATCGTTGCCATCACGCACATGTCGAATGTGCTCGGCACCGTCGTGCCTGTGAAAGAAGTCATCCGGATTGCGCACGAGAAGGGCATTCCGGTGCTGGTCGATGGCAGCCAGGCGGCCGTGCATATGCCAGTCGATGTGCGCGATCTCGATGCCGATTTCTATGTCTTCACAGGCCACAAGGTATATGGCCCGTCGGGGATCGGCGTGCTTTACGCCAAGGCCAAGCATCTGGAAGCGATGCCGCCGTATGCGGGTGGCGGGGAAATGATCGAGACCGTTCAAACCGACCGCATCACTTATGCCAAGGCGCCGCATAAGTTCGAGGCTGGTACGCCGGCAATCGTCGAAGCCGTCGGGCTTGGTGCTGCGCTGTCTTACATGATGCAAGCCGGCCGGGATGGCATCGCGCGCCACGAGGCGGAACTATTGGCCTACGCTCAAGCGGCCATTGCAGAGCTGCCATGGGTTAAGGTTTTCGGCACGGCGCCAGGCAAAGGTGCTATCATTGCCTTCAATATTGACGGGCTGCATCCGCATGATGTCTCAACGATCATTGACAGGGCGGGCATTGCGGTTCGGGCCGGTCACCATTGTGCGCAGCCTCTGATGGAGCGCCTTGGCGTCACGGCTACGTGCCGGGCCTCGTTTGCGATGTATAATACCAAGGCGGATGTTGATAAGCTGGTGTCCGCATTGAAGCGTGCGCACGAGTTTTTCGCGTAAGGACTGAAGAAACCATGGACGGCAAGTTAGAGACAGTTGCGACGCCTGGTGCGATGGCAGAGGCTGAAAAGCCGCCCGTCGTGGCTGCGGATTCCTTATCGCCGGAGCCCGTGAGCGCTGCGCCCGGCTCCCCACTTCCGCCCGAGGAACTTGACCGTTTGACGACCGACATCGTTGCCGCCTTGAAGACGGTTTATGATCCCGAAATTCCGTCTGACATTTATGAATTGGGTTTGATTTATAGAATCGATGTCAGTGACGACCGCTACGTCACTGTTGATATGACTTTGACTGCACCCGGCTGCCCGGTTGCCGGTGAGATGCCGATCTGGGTCGAGAACGCGGTCAACACAGTCGGCGGCGTGTCCGGCACCAAGGTCAACCTGGTATTCGATCCGCCGTGGACGCAATCGCGCATGAGCGATGAAGCGAAGTTGGCGGTCGGGATGTTTTGAAGCAATCCGCCCTTCGGGACCCAACTATGCCAGCCAGTTACTCGCGGTCGCGATTGAACGAGATGTTGACTGTCCTCAAGGTCGTGCCCGTGGTGGCGATGGCGACCGTCTGGCTTTTGTCGGTAAACGCCACCGACAACGTGCCTGTGATTGCCCCATCGATGGCCACCTTGAGTGCACCAGGTTCCGATGAACCCTTAATCGAGCCGGTCGCGTTATAGGTACGTTCTTCCCAGATGCCGGTGACGGCGCCGTTGTTGGCTGTCAACTGGCTGCGCAGTTCGATTTTGGCGCCGCCTGGGCTCGCGCATTTAATGACCATGGACAGCGCTTCGCCTTCGCCCTTGTAATAGCCGTTACAGCGTAAACTTTCTTTGCTGCCACCATCAAATGTGACGGCGCCGCTGCCGCCCCAACTGCCTTCGAGGCCGGTCAATTCGCTAGTGGCCGCCGCGCTTGCTGAGCCTGCGGTCGAAAGCAACAGGACTGCCGCAGCTGCGGCAGACAATTTAAAAACTGGACGATCAATAACCAAACCCATGGAGCCCACTCCGTTCCGCAAAAAGTATAGCGAAGTTTACCGGTCTCGTGTGACAGACCGCTGCCAATCATGACAGCCCATCCGCTGGAATTGGGCGGAATTTAGGGATTTTTTGGTGGATACCGCCGAATTCCCGGTGTTTCGGGCTCTCGGGGCAATGGCGTACTGCCCGCAAGCTCATATTTTTATGATCCCTTGCTCGTTCGGTACCCTTCTAGCGCGGCGCGGTCGACAATCTGGATGCTGCCACGCGCAGTTTTGACCCAGCCGGCGCGTTCCCATTCTGCAAGGTGCCGCGACACCACTTCGCGCACCGAGCCGATGTCGCCAGCGATCTGTTGATGCGTTTTGGAGACGACACCCAGAGCGTCTGCTTCGAGCAACAGGCGCTGAGCTAATCTCTGATCGAGGCTTGAGAATGCGACCTGGTCGACAAGCGAGATCATGCTGGTCAACAGCTGGCTGTAGTCATCGAGGACAAACCGGCGGAAGTCTGGAGAGGCGCCCATCAAATCGTGAAACGTTGCAGCCGGTATGGCTGCCATGCGCGTCGCTGCTTCCGACACGCTTTCAGCAGGGAACGTGCCGCCCGCCAAGAGACACTGGGTCGTGAAAACGCAGGTTGTGCCTGGCACCACGCGGTAGAGCAACAATTCGCGGCCGGAACTCGACATCTTGAACGCGCGCGTTCCGCCGTCGACGCACATCAGATAATTTGCGCATTCGCCGCCTTCGCGGTAGGCGACATCGCCCGCCGCAAGTTCTGCAAACGAAACCCGTGACTGTAGTGTTGTTCGGTGCTCTGGCGCCAGAGTGCTCAAGACCGGGAATTTGGCGAACCAGCGGTCGATGTGCTCTGACTTTTGCATTATCGGGTCCCGACGATCATCTAGTAGTTGCGCTTCTGTTCCATGATTGCTGCGCAATTTCCAGTCCGGTGATCGGAAATTCGGCGCTAGACTTGGCCGTTGTTGGCACTTGAGCCGTGTGCAACGCAGCAATTGTGCCGACAAGGCGCGTGGATACGGACCGGCACAGGACCGGTACCGGCGAAAAGACGCGAAATCAGCGGTGGGCATCTGCACCGAGCGCTTTGCCTCAGGCCCAGGAATCGGGCGACACTTGCGGTCAATACGCTATACAACTGGCGCCCAAAAGGCGGCCTGACCGTCTCCTACCCCATTGAGCCGAAATGAAAATCAGCCGCCTTCGCCTATTGGGCTTCAAGTCCTTCGCAGAACCCGCCGATCTCGTGATCGCGCCGGGTCTGACGGGCGTTGTCGGGCCAAACGGGTGCGGGAAATCAAATCTTCTCGAGGCGCTGCGCTGGGTAATGGGCGAGACCTCGCACAAATCGATGCGCGCCGCCGCCATGGACGATGTGATTTTTTCCGGCACCATGACACGCCCGCAGCGCAACGTCGCCGAAGTGACGATGTTCCTCGACAACGGCGAACGCAAAGCACCGGCCGAATTCAATGGCACGGATGAGATTGAAATTACCCGCCGTATCGAGCGCGAGGCCGGCTCTGCTTATCGCATCAACGGCAAAGACGTGCGCGCGCGCGACGTCAAGATCCTGTTCGAGGATGCTGCCACGGGTGCCCGCTCGCCGGCGCTCGTTCGCCAAGGCCAGATTGCGGAAGTAGTCAACGCGAAACCCGAGCAACGCCGCCGCATTCTTGAGGACGCGGCCGGTATCGCTGGACTCCATAGCCGCCGGCATGATGCCGAATTGCGGCTTCGAGCGGCCGAGGGAAATCTGGCCCGTATCGGCGATATTCTGGGTGGTCTGACGTCGCAGATCGACAGCCTGAAGCGGCAAGCGCGCCAAGCTCGCCGCTATAAGGAACTGTCTGGCGAAATCCGCCGCTCGGAGGCGTTGCTCGCGCATTTGTCTTGGCAGGAAGCGCAGGATCACGTTACCGCGCATGAGGCCGGACTAACCGAAACGCTGGGCAAGGTCGCACAAGCGACGCGGGCGGAGACGCAAGCAATTGCCGGCGAAGCCGAAGAGGCGGAACGTTTACCGGCGTTGCGCGAAGAAGAAGCCACACGCGGTGCAGCGCTCGCTAGGTTTCGCATCGAACATGATAACCTGGAACGCGAAGCCAAGCGCGCCGCTGACCGTGAGCGCGAAGTCAGGGCGCAAGTTGCGCAACTCGTCGCCGACCTCGAGCGCGAGACTAAATTTATAGCTGAAGCCAAAGATATTCTGGGCCGGCTTCAATCCGAAATTTCCGAACTCACTGCGGCTGATGAAACCGCAGACGTTGCCGAAGACAGCGGCCGGGAAACGCTTGATCGCTTGCTGTCAGAGCTGTTGGCCACGGAAACGAAACTCACCGAAATCACTGCACGCGCCGCTGAAATGCGGGCACGGCGCAATAGCCTCGAGAACGCGCACGGTGAACGCCGAGAGGCGGTGGCGCGTATCGAGCGGCATCTGATGGGGCTTAGTACGCAAGCCCGCGATGCAGCCTCGCGCGCGCCGGACGCTCTAAAGTTGGTTGAAACGAGTAATGCTGTCGAGCGCCTTGCCGCACATTGTACGGTCCTCGAAACCGAGACACTTGAAGCCGAAGAACGCACGCGCGAGCTGGCTCTCGCCGCAAATGCCAAGCGTGATGAAGCCCAACAAGCGCAGCTGTCGGCTAGCGCTCTCAGCACCGAACGCGAGACGCTGGCGAGGTTGCTGGTCCCCGATCAGAACGGCAAGGCGCCGCCGATTGCCGAACGGCTCGGCGTCGAAGCCGGCTATGAGGCAGCACTGGGTGCTGCTTTCGGCGATGACCTCGAAGCCCCGGTTGAAAAAAGCGCTCTGGTCCATTGGCGCCT
The DNA here is from genome assembly GCA_031380225.1 of Hyphomicrobium sp. GTDB lineage: Bacteria > Pseudomonadota > Alphaproteobacteria > Rhizobiales > Hyphomicrobiaceae > JANNFX01. Next base: position 6,415 of record JANNFX010000111.1, on the reverse strand, counting down.
CGTCGAAGTGTCATCGAAAGATCCGGCGCTGCCGGCTGATGTCGAGCCGCTGTCGCGCTATGTCGATGCGCCGCCTGAGTTACTGCGCAGCTTGAAACAAACCGGCGTTGTGGCGGCCGAAGATGGTCCACGCCTACAGCCGCATTTGAAAACCGGTCAACGGTTGGTGTCGCGCGAAGGCGACCTTTGGCGCTGGGACGGTTTTTCGGCGGCGGGCGGCAGTGTGACCCCTGCTGCTCAACGCATCGCCGGCCGCAATCGTTTGCGCGACATCACCAAGCGTGAGGCGGACGCTCGTAAAATTGCGGAAACGTTCGCGGCCGCTCAATCGGAAATGGCAGGCGCCTTGGCGGAAGCTGAAACGGCCGAGCGTATGTTGCGGCAGCGCTGGCGCGAAGCGCAGGCTGAGCTATTGAAATCACGCGAAGCCTTGAGCCTAGTCGAGCGAACGGCTGCAGAAACAGAGAACCGGTTGCGTTCGCTTGCCGAGGCCAAAGCCTTGGCCGACGATGACATGATCGGTGTGTTCGAGCGTTTGGTCGAGGTTGAAGCGGCACTTACACTTCTTGATGAGTCCGAAGACCTTGAGCCACAGCTCGCTAGCGTCCAAGCCCAGGCTGCGCGGGGACGTGATGGGGTCAGCGAGGCACGGGCCAGATTACAAACGCTGGTGCGCGAAAAGCAATTACGAACCGCGCGGATGGCGGCGGCCAAGCATGAGCATGAGCGCTGGACCTCGCGTCACGCCAGTTCAGCCCAACAAATCTCAACGCTTGAGGAGCGCCATGCGGCGGCGCGCGCCGATCTTGAGGTTCTAGCGGAACTGCCAGCCCAGATTGATGAGCGCCGCCAATCATTGCTCAGTGAATTGGCGAAAGCAGAAGCAGTGCGCCAGCAGGCCGCCGATCAGTTGGCCGCTGCCGATACGGCTGTCAGGGCGGCTGTGCAAGCCATTCGTGCCGTGCAAGCCTCGCTGGCTTCGGAGCGCGAATCGTTGGTCCGCATCGAGACCAAACTTGAGGCAGCACGAACCCGCCGCCTGGATGAAGCGCGCCGTATTCGCGAGACCTTTGGGGTTCCAGCCGAGAAGTGCCTGGCGCTGGCGGAAATCGAGCCTGACAAAATGCTACTGGCCTTGGCCGATGTCGATAAGTCCGTGCAACGTCTGAAGTCTGATCGCGAACGTCTCGGAGCGGTCAACTTACAAGCCGACGAAGATCTCACAATTCTGCAAGGTGAGTTCGCGACCCTCGATACCGAAAAGAACGACGTCGAACAGGCGATCGCAAAACTGCGCAGCGCCATCCAACAATTGAACCGTGAAGGCAAGAAACGACTCGACGAGGCTTTCGAGACCGTCAACGGTCACTTCCAAAAGCTGTTTACGACATTGTTCAACGGCGGCGAAGCGCGCCTTGAAGTGATTGAGGGCGAAGATCCGCTTGAGGGCGGGCTCGAGATTATCGCCAGGCCGCCCGGCAAAAAACCGGCGACGTTGTCGTTGTTGTCCGGCGGCGAGCAAACGCTGACGGCGATGTCGCTGATCTTCGCGGTGTTCCTGACCAACCCATCGCCGATTTGTGTGCTCGACGAAGTCGATGCGCCGCTTGATGACGCCAACGTAGATCGCTTCTGCAATCTTTTGGACAAAATGGCGGCCGATACGGCGACGCGGTTCTTGGTCATCACCCATCACCCGATGACAATGGCGCGCATGAACCGGTTGTTCGGTGTTACCATGGCTGAAAAAGGCATCTCGCAACTTGTCTCGGTCGACTTAGAAACTGCACAAAGTTTCCGCGAGGTGGACGTCCCCCGCAAAAGTGAAGGGCTTTTCTGATAGATTGAACAGATCAGGGGAGCACGATGTCAAAGAAGCTTTGACGAGCGGCCGGACGTTCCGTGAGGTTTCGAGCGATCTTGGGGTCGGCAACTCGACGCTCGGCACGTGGAAATTAGCGTTTGAAGAGGCCGATCTGATGTCCGGCCCGCACGATGACACGATCAAGGATCTGGCGCGGCTGCGGCGTGAGAACGAACTGCTTCGGGTTGAAAGGGACCTTTTAAAAAAAGCGCAAGACACTTTCGCAACGAAGCCAAAACGCCATTCGCCCTTTCGCTGTCATCAAACGGAGCGCGAACTAGTGCTCTGTCACAGACATTCGATACCCCCAAGGATCGTCATCCCGCCGGAGGGCGGGATCCGCGCAAGCTTAAATATGAATTTAAATTTCGGGCTTGCGCGGGTCCCCGCCTGCGCGGGGATGACGGAGCGGGGAGAGCTGATCCGGGTACCAAGCGTCAGTGCCATAACGCTAGCATAGCGTGCTCTTTGCTTGGCTTGAAGCGGCGGTCAATAGCGATCAATATCAACGATCCCGGCTGTGTTGCAACGCGTGGATTGAATACGCTATCAGTCACTCAACCGGAGGCGCAACATAGGTCACACCGTAGTTGGCAAAGATGGCGGCCATTTCTCCAGATGCCTTCAGGTCGTCTAGAGCTGTCCCGACAGCGTAGCCAAGATCACGGCTGTTGTCTTTAACTGCAGTACCGATCACCCAATTCGAACGCACAATTCCAGACATTTCCGGCACGACAAACATCGACTTAGCGCCCATGCCGTGCAATACGCCTTCGATGTCAGATCGCACGCCGAGGATAGCTGATGTTTCCTTATCGACAAATTGGCGAACACCTGCCTCCAGCTTCGTGTGATGCACGATGTTGTTCATGAGCGCGCCATCTCCGTAACGCATGAGGAAATAATCGGCGACAGTTGAAAACTGGACACCGATCTTTTCCTTGCGAAAGACTTCGAAATCGGGTGCCGGACCGGTACGCTCGGGATTGATCGCAAGAGCGACCTGTTCTTGAAAATAACCATTCGCAATAACGGCCAAATTGTTGCGCGCCGCAAGCTCACGATCAACAGGAACGTGCAACATCACGTCGCCCACACCGCCATCACCAACGGGCCCCTTCCAGATGTTGAAGCGAAGATCGTCATCGACCTTCTCGGCCGTCATCCGGTCGATAATTTCGGCTTCGACACCGATCTTCTTGGCGATTGCCCGGCCTAAATCGACATCAATGCCCTTTACTTCACCGCCGTCCACATAGGAAAAGGGCCGATTATCTTTATAGACGACGACCCGCAGCGTCTTGGCGGCTAAAACTTCATCGAGCGGCCGGGCAAGCGCGGTTCCCACACACATCGCCTGTAACACGATCAGTAGCGCCGCCACGCGGCGAACGCTGCTGTCCGGCCGCGTATTCAGACTTGTTCTCATGGATATCATTCTTCGAATGGCCGTGATTCAACATAGGTACGAATCGCCCACATGGCTTCTTGACTGAGCAAGCCCTCAAACGGCGGCATCTTGTAAGTGCCATTGATCGTTGCTCCGTGACGGATTCGATTGAGGAACCACACGTCGCCGCTCTCAGTATGTTCAAGTTTGCGAAGATCGGGCGCGATGCCACCAGATATGGCTTCAAGCCCGTGGCAGCGGGCACAGTTCTGGTTGTAACCAGACATGCCTATGGCGACTGCCTTTTCGTTGCCCCGGTATGGGTTCTCTTTGCGCCATTCGGCGCCAAGAGCCTCCAATCCAGGCGTTTCCAGTGGTTGCAGTGTCACGTCATGCGCCAAGGTCTGGGCAGCCCCCAGAACCGTCAGCCCCAATATCGCTACCGCTGCAGCCAACCACGAATACAAATTCATGTTATTGCCTCACAAGCTCGCCTCTGTCGGCAGTTCCCGATGTCATCATTTTGCACCGGCCGTCAAAGCATTGGTCGCGCGCACTGCTACGCCCCACGGATATCGGCCCACCTTCACACTCTTGACTGCCTTTTCTCGACGTAGATCGATCACAGTCACGTCGTTGGATACCCCATTCGTCGTAAACATAAAATCTTCTTCGGGCGTCAGGGCAAGGTGCCAAACCCTCTGACCAACCAGATAATATTTCTTAACCTCAAAGGACTTCAGATCGACAACAGCAACCCGGTTGGCAGGACCCAACGCCACAAATGCGAGGCTTCCATCCTTCAATATTTTGACACCGACCGGTTGAATGTTGTCGCGTGAAATCCCAGGAATTGTGAATTCAATCTTGTGTTCAATTTTGCCAAGCGCGATGTCGATGACCGACATCGTGCCGCCGATCTCGGACGTCACCAGAAGTTTCTTTCCATCGGGCGTGAATTCGGCATGACGCGGGCGCGAGTCGACGAGAATGTTATCGATCACTTCCAGGGTTTTGGTATCAATGACGTGCGCCATATTCGTCGTTTCCGACGTGGTCACGGCCAAACTATCGTCCGGTGACACCGCCATCCCTTCAGGCTCGACCCCAACATCGACCTGTTTTACCACCTGCCTGCTCGCGATATCGACAATCGTGGTAACCGCATTGTCCTCGTTGGCAATGAAAAGGCGTTTGCCGTCAGCCGACATTGCGAACTGCTCAGGGTCATCGCCAGAAGGCAGATCGAAAAGTTGCTTACCGCTGGCCGTGTCAAAGACCTGAACGGCATCACTGTCGCTCGCGCATACGAAGAATTGGCTATAGTCGTGAGAAAAAAGGATTCCGCGCGGGCGCTTGCCTACCGGTATGGTTCGCACCACCGCAAGCGTCGACGTATCGATCACCGATACGGTATTGTCCTTTTCGTTGGTAACATAAACTTCGTGCGCCATCGCAAGACTTGCATGGCCTATAAAAGCACTCAGAAGGGCAGCGAACTTCAGTGGCGAGGGTGCCGCTCCTCTCGTTGCCACAGCCTTGTTGAGGCCCGATGCTTCAGCCTCCACAGAACGGCACGGCTTTTCGGCTTGCTTTTTCAGCATTGCACCACCCTGAACTTTTCCGGACAGTTATGGCCGATGTCTGGCAGTTCATTTCCAAGTTCCAAGACTTTCTCAGATGAACAACCGTCAATTGTTGACCAATTTAATAGGCGGTGGCTTAAGGCCGAGCAGTTCGGCTCCACCACCTCGTGCTGCTTCTGCTGTCGGGTCGTAGTCGTCCGGCCGTTTGGCGACGAGCGTATGTGTGGTCAAAATCAGGCCAGCCACCGATGCCGCGTTTCGTACCGCGCACTGGACGACCTTGACCGGATCAATAACACCGGCTTTGACAAGATCGGAGACTGTGCCGGTGCGGGCATTGAACCCAAAATCATGGTTGGCAGCTAAAACGGCTTTGACTTGTTCGGCACCGTCAAGGCCGCCGTTCTTGGCGATCCGTTCCAACGGCTTCTGCAGTGCCTCACGAACCAATTCCGCGCCGCGCCGCACGCTGCCCTGGAGCCCCTTCGAGAGTTTGTCGAGGGCGGGTATGGTGCGCAACAAGGCCGTGCCGCCGCCAGGCACGACGCCTTCAGCAAGAGCGCCGCGGGCGGCGTTGATGGCGTCTTCAATCAACTGAGTGGTGCGCCGCAGCTGCACGGGCGTTGCGCCGCCAGACAAAATGAGCGCTGTACCACCCGACAGTTTGGCGAGCCGCTCTTGGTACTTGTCGCGTTCAATGTTCTCAGGCGCCGCTTCGTACTGCCGCGACACCTGCTCGCGCCGCGCTGCCACGGCCGCGGGACTTCCGCCGCCGCCGGCGATTGCTGTCCGGGTGGCCGAGATAGTCGCTCGCTGCGCGCTGCCGAGGTCTTCGAGTTCGCAATTTTCGATGCGGCCTCCTAGATCACGCGCCACGACGCGCCCGCCGGTGGCAATGGCGATATCTTCAAGCATTGCTTTGCGCCAATGCCCATATTCCGGGGGATTGACTGATACGATGTTGAGCTGGCTTTTTTCACGCCGGGCCAGAATGTCCATAACGCAAGCGGGTGCAATTTCCTCGGCAATGATCAGCAGTGGCCGCTTAGTCTTTTCAATCAACTGATAGACCCGCGTCAGCTCAGACGGTGCTGCGATCTTGTTATCTGTAATCAGGATCAGGGGATTTTCGAGTACGGCCTGCATGGTCTCAACATCGTTGGCCATATGGTGAGACATATATCCGCGGTCGAAAGTCATGCCCTCTATGAATTCGAGAACTGCAGTTATGCCGACGCCGTACTGCACGTCGACAATGCCGTGTGCTCCAGCCTTTGCGAAAGCCTCACTCACTAAGCGGCCGAGGGATTCATCATTGGCAGCGATACTGGCTACGGCTCGCACGGTCTCAGGTCCGCTCACAGGTTTGGCTTGGGCCTTGAGGTTGGCAATGACCTCCGTCACTGCGAGTTCCATACCTTGCACCAGTTCGACTGCGTTGGCGCCATCGCGGACGCATTTCAGTCCACCTTGGACGAGAGCGTCCGCCAACACCGTGGCGGTCGTCGTGCCATCACCGGCGACGTCATTGGTCTGCTTTGACACCTCGCGCACGATCTGCGCGCCCATGTTTTC
>JANNFX010000073.1:0-5938 GCA_031380225.1 Hyphomicrobium sp. | reverse complement strand
CCGCCCGGCGCGTCGGTTACGGGCTTGCTGGCTTGCGCGACTTTGATCAGTGCCGGCGCGCTGAGGCTTGCGAACTCCCAACTCTTGCGGCCACTGGCATCGGCATAAAGTTCGAACACCGGCTTTTTGAGAATAATGCGCTCGACGTAAACCTCACGCTGCAACAGCGGGAGAATACGAACCGAGACGTCAAAGCTTTGCATTGTGACGAGCGGTTTGCCAGTCATGCCAGGTGGCGGTGACAACGACACGTCCTGCATCGAGACGCCAATGTTTGGATAGATAGTGAAGGACGCTGGTCCAGCAATTTTGAGATCGCGGCCAGTTTTGGCTTTGACTTCAGCAACAATGCGATCACGCACCAGATCCGCCGGCGCGTTGAGCACGAGATACGCTGCAGCTCCTCCGAGCAACACCATGAGCGCCAGCACAGCGAGCATGATTTTTCCAAACCAACCTCGACGCGGCGGCGGGCCTTTTCGCGGCGGTCCACCGCCTGGCGGACCAGACTTGCGTTTCTGCGGCGGCATCCCCTGCAGCTGTTGGGGGCCGCGCTGCTGTGGCGGAAAATTCTGGTGCTGTTGCGGATTTGGTTGCTGTTGGTTTGCTGTGCCGCCTTGATCATAGCCCCCCTGACCGGCGCTTTGCTGATAGTGCTGCGCGTAGGGTCCCCACTGCGCCTGTTGCTGCGGTGTCGGTTGTTGCGCCGGTCGCTGCGGCCGCCCCTCAGACGGCGGATTTGTGCGCTCATCCGACGGCCGGTAATTTTCGAAGCCGGGATTGTCAGGCGGTGAATTTGGGGGGCGGTTAGACGCCATGGTTGGTCCTTGGGATGCCGGCACTGAATGGTGACGCGCAAAATCCTCGCGGCAGATTTCGATCGACGGATCAAGCGAATCTACTCGCCGTCTATACTGTCGAATTATGGCATTGCCGGACAGGGGCTTACGGTAAACTCACGACTGTTTTTCCACTGCGATGGTTGGTTGATTTATCGGTTGTATAGTGAGCTGGGCCGCGCGTCCGCCTTAATCAGGTGTGGATTAGGCCACAGCGTGGCCGGGCTTCTGTCACCCGAATCAGCCAGATTCAACCTATGGGTGAATCATGGATACATTTGAGATCTTGCTGGGCGGTGGCGTTTGCGCTGACCGGCGGTCTCACCGGTTCAGGTTGTTCGGCTGAATCGACTGAAAATAGTCCTCCTGGGCAGTACATTATCGGGCCAGCCCGGGTGGTCGATGGCGACACCATCGACATCGCCGGCACACGGATCCGGCTCGAAGGGATCGACGCGCCGGAAGCGTCGCAAACCTGCGAACGCCGCGACGGCTCAAAATGGCCTTGCGGGCGCGCGGCCGCCAAGGCCTTGACCGAATTGGTTGGCAGTGAAGTCGAATGCGCCCGCCATGGCACCGACAAATATGACCGGATGCTGGGGCTCTGCTCGGCCAACGGCCAAGACATCAATAGAGCCATGGTTAAGTCCGGGCTGGCGTGGGCTTTTGTAAAGTACTCAACGCGCTACACAGCTGAAGAGGGTGCCGCCAGAGCCAACCTCTCAGGCATTTGGCAGGGCAAAGCCGAAGCCCCGTGGAACTTCCGCCAGCACCGCTGGCAGGCAGCCGAAAGCACGGCGCCCGAGGGATGTGCTATCAAGGGCAACGTGTCGGACAAGGGTAAAATCTATCACCTGCCTTGGAGCCCCTGGTACAGCAAGGTCACTATCAACGCGGGGCAAGGCGAGCGCTGGTTCTGTTCGGAGGGCGAGGCCGAAGCCGCGGGCTGGCGCCGCGCAAATGGTGCATGACAAACAATTGCGCAAAACACCTCGGGTTTTTGACAGCCGTGACCCCGACTTTGTTGACTTTGTGCTCAAGCAGATATACCGATCGGTCAAATCCATTGGTCTCCGGAGATCCGCATGTCGTCGGCACGTTTAACCCTGTCTTCGTTCATTGGCGCAGCAGTCTTGCTGACCACTTCCGCATCCGCAAGCCAGTCTTGGCCAGCAATCAAAGACCAGCTCTATGCGGGCAAGACCATCAACGATGGCTCGAAGCTGATTAAGCTCGACGCGCCTGATCGCCCCGAAGATCAGATGAACGTGCCTATCGCGGTCGACGCCGCTTTCAAGGACGGCCGCACAATTAAGACTATCACCATCTTGGTCGATGAAAACCCAACCCCAGTTGCAGCAAAGTTTAAATTCGATCAGGCCCGCCCGCATGTCGGCCTTGCCGCCAATTTCCGCTTCGACAAAGTGACCGGCGTGCGCGCCATTGTCGAAGCCAGCGACGGCGAACTCTACATGGCCGAGCGCCACGTGCGCTTCACAGGCGGTCAATCAGCGTGCTCAGCACCACCAAACGGCAGCCCAGAAGAAATTCAAGCCAACATGGGCAAGATGCAGCTTGCTCCTGTCGGACCGCGCGCAGTTGCGTCGAACGAAGCCCAGCGCGTTAAATTCACAGTCAGCCATCCGAACAACACCGGCATGGTGCTGGATCAAATGACGCTCTATTATATTCCGCTGAATTTGATGGAACGTGTATCCATCAAACAAAGCGGCAAGACTGTTGTCGAGTTGGAAGGCAGCATGTCGTTCAGCCAAGACCCGACCGTAGAATTCGACTTCCTGACCGACGGCTCAGATGAATTGGCGATCACCGCCAGCGATACGGCAGGCGGAAACTGGACGCATATTTTGCCGGTAGGCCCGTCGAGCTAAGTCGTGGTTGATGATTCAAATAAGAAACGGCCCGCCGGATGATCCAGGCAGGCCGTTTTCGTTTCGGCGAAATTTCGCCAGTCCGTCAAGGCCTCCAGTCCGTCAAGGCATTTAGAGCACGAAATCCAAGTCGAGCAACTGGTGGTGCCCGGTCAGTTGAATCTGCAAATCAGCAACGCCGTCGCCGTTGACGTCACCTGACACGATGGTGTTTCCGTCTGAAAATCCAAAGCGTAATTGTCCTGCGACTTTGGTGAAGGCATTCATGCCAATCCAGCTGAATTGATCGTTGACAGCAGCGGTCGTGGAACTTCCGTCGATTGCGCTAATGTCGAAGCGGTCTCCGATTTGGAAATCGCTGACAACGTCGCGGGTGCTGACGCCTGCAAGCGACTCTGACACTGACGCGAAAATGAACGTATCGCCGCCGCTGCCGCCGGCCAAAAAGTCTTTTCCAGCCCCGCCTCGCAATTGATCGCCATCTGCGCCGCCATCAAGCACGTCGTTGCCTGCGTCGCCTGCTAGACTGTCAACGCCAGCGCCGCCAACCAGCTTGTCGTTGCCAGCGCCACCGTAAATCAGATCGTCTCCATCGCCGCCATCAAGCGTGTCGTTTCCATTACCGCCGTCGACAACGTCGAGATCGAGGCCGCCCAGAATTGTGTCATTGCCATCGCCGCCGAACAGCGAGTCGAGGCCAGCTTCACCCCAAATCACATCATTGCCGAGACCACCCGCAACGATATCGCCGCCGCCGCCGGCGTGCATGGTTTCACCGTATTTCGCGCCCCAAACTTCATCATTTCCAGAGCCGGTGTGTACAGTTGTGAAGCCAGAGATCACGTCTGCACCGACGCTCGTTCCGGTCGCTGAGTTAGCCGCTATTTGGTTATGAGCAATGGCGTCAATGTTGACTTTCACGTCACTGGTTGAACCAGTTGCATTATATGTCGAGTAGCCCGAGCCTGAAATGTGGTCTGTGCCATCGATACCGCTTAAGGGATCCGTGACCGCGAGATACGTGTCGACGCCGCCTTTGCGAAAGATCACGGTATCGGAACCGCCACCGTCAACAACGGTCTCACTATATTTTCCGCCGTAGTAGCGGTCGTCGCCGTCACCAAGCTGAACCTTGCCTTCAACCCAGCCCCTCAAGATTACGTGTTTTCGAACGACGGCTCTATACATCGCGAACACATCGTCGCCAGCTCCAAGATCGACATCGCCTGCGATGCGCCCTGAATTTGATACGGACTCAACACCTGCTGCACCCTTTGCCAGAATGGCGTAAGCGCCGGGCGCGTCACCTCCATCAATCGTGCCGAAGTTCTGGATCGTATGGGTCCCAGCGCCGGCAAAAAACAGCGCGTGTGATCCGTTTGCGTCCAACGATACATTTGTTCCCAGCGCGTGGATACGGCCGGTGTTTTTGATGACTACATTGCCATCGGCCATCTCTGCAATTGCCGCGTTGGTCTCAGCTGTGATTGTTGAGGCGTTGGTTACGCTCGCCAGCGCATCGGCCAGGATGCCCCATCGGCCACCATAGACGTCGGCACCAGCCGCGACTGTAATACTGGACAGCGGAAACGGTGCCACGTTCGTATTCGTAATGTGGATGGCGGCGCCGAAAGTTCCGAGCTGGTCGGTTTCGAACGCGGCCACCGCGCCATTGACGGCGACCGTCCACGGGCCAGTCTCAAGCGTCAGCCCGTCGCCACTGTCGGACGAGACAAGGTAGGCATCTGAATCAATCGTTAAAGAAGCGGCGCTGGCCTCTGACCGGAACAGCCCTGGACCGGTACCATAAAAGCTTAACGTATCAGTGGCCGGATTGGAGATGACACTCTTGACGCGATATGCAACCACCGGGCAACTCCTCGGGCTTTATGTAAATTCCGATCGAATTTACAGCTCGAGACTTTCCGGACTTCTAAGGATGTTAGTTAAGCGAGCGAATTTGCATGGCTACAGTCGAAAGAATCGCTCTTGTGACCGGTGGCGGCACTGGGATCGGCCGCGCCGCCGCGTTGGCCCTGCAAGGAGCTGGCTACCATGTCGTGATCTGCGGCCGCAGAGAGCAAGAGTTAATAGCGACCGCTGATGAGGCTCAGCCGGGTGGCGGCCAGATGGTTGCCATCCCGCTTGATGTCACCAATGAGGCGCTGGTCGCCCAGTTGTTTCAACACATCGAGTTGCGTTTCGGCCGCCTGGATGTGCTGTTCAACAATGCGGGAACCGCCGCGGCGGCACTGCCGATCGATGAACTTTCGGTTGAAGCTTGGAAAGAAGTTATCGATGTCAATCTGACGGCTGCGTTTTTGTGCGCCCGCCAGGCCATGCGGTTGATGAAAATCCAACGGCCTAAAGGCGGCCGCATTATCAACAACGGCTCGATATCAGCAACGACACCGCGGCCATTTTCGGCACCCTACACGGCATCCAAGCACGCCATCACCGGACTGACAAAGTCGATATCTCTTGACGGCCGCGCCGACGACATCGCGTGTTCGCAAATTGATATTGGCAATGCAGAAACCGACCTGACTAAGCCTATGGCGCGCGGTGTGTTCCAGGCTAACGGCACCCGCGCTGCCGAGCCTAGGATGGACATTCAGCATGTTGCGGATGCCATCCTCTACATGGCCAAGCTACCGCTTGATGCAAATGTGCAATTCATGACGCTGATGGCGACAAAAATGCCGTTCATCGGCCGGGGATAGAGGTGGGTTTTAGGCTCAGATACGTTGGCGACCTGCGATCCGGTGTGTATAGAAAACGGCCAACTCCCGCACGTCACCTCGAGTGTTCCGAATGCAATTTATTGACTTGAAGATTCAACAGACTGCCATCAAGTCCGAACTCGACCGGCGGATTGCAGCAGTTCTTGCCCATGGTCAGTATATTATGGGACCAGAGGTGGCTGAACTCGAAGAGGCGCTCGCAGCCTATGTTGGTGTCAAGCACTGCGTGACAGTGGCGAGCGGCACGGAAGCGCTGTTGATCGCGCTAATGGCACTTGGCATCGGTCGTGGCGATGAGGTCATCACCTCACCTTTCACATTTGTCGCCACTGCCGAAGTCATCGTACTTGCGGGTCGAGCCTGGATAGGTCAGCGGTTGGAGGGTTGATTCACCCACGCCGAAGTAGTTCTCAAATTTGTTTTGCTCGAAGCGAGCTGCCGCGCGAAGCCGCCAGGGAGAATC
>JANNFX010000059.1:0-13079 GCA_031380225.1 Hyphomicrobium sp. | reverse complement strand
GATAGGCTTTGCCGGATCTCGCTTTGCTCTATCCGGCCTACGATTGAAGCTCCACCCAACAACACGACTCATTCTCTATTTCGCGTCGCATGATGCTCTTGCAGGCGTAACTGAAGAATTATTTCTTGATCACCGGCTCTTTGATGTCGAGCGTGTCCGGGAACGAATAGACTTCCTTATAGATCGGGCTTTCCGGTTTATCTTTACGGCCATAAACAGCGCGGGCAGGCAAGCCGGTTTCGGGATCGACATAAACCAGACGCACAGCTTCATTCTGCGACTTCACTTCCGAATCCGGGATGCCTTGCTGCTTGGCCATATCCTTGTTTTGCTGAGAAACCTCCATCGCGCCCTGATAGGCGCGCAGCTCCTTGCCATCGAGCTTTTCGGCGCCTTTACACTCAAAGCTTCCCATATCAGTGCCGTTTTGCGCCAACGACTTCTTCATGAACTCAACCGCCTGTTCAGCAGCAGCTGGCGGCAACTCAAACCACTCACCGTTGTCTTGCGTCCAGGCCCGCAAGCCAATGACGATCATTTCGGTCGGCTTCGGATCAATAATCGGGGTCACGACTTGGCGCATACGGTCCGGCAACTGGAATTCGAGCACCATGTTGACTGGACCCTGCTCGGTCAACATTCGGGTATCCTTGCGGACGAACGGCTTCTTCGACTGCATCTCGAACGCCTTGCCGACCTCCGCGGTGCAATCGGCAGCAGCCGGGTTGGCGGCGAAGGCGCCTGTGATCAGAGCGAGCGAAAGGAAAACAATGCGGCGCATAACGTCTAACTCCTGAGTTTAAGCGGGATATCTTGAAGGGTTGCCATCATTAAGGCGCGGCCGGCGCGCTTTCCGGTGCAACAATATCGATGTCGTCGGGATAGGTGTAAGCCTCGCGAGCCAGTGCCGGCTTATCGGAGCCAACGAAGCCGATGAGATTGAACGCAGGCAACCCGGTCGCCGGATCGACGTAAATCATGCGTGAAATCAAATCGCCGCTATCGCCGCTCTTTTCCGGCTTAGTCTGAAAGCCAGTGTATTCCTTACCATCGACAGTCACTTTGCCGAGGCAATCGAATTCAGCCTTTACTTCAGGAGGCTTTTCGAACTGGTCGCGCAAATGGAGTTCAACTTGCGCTGCGATTTGAGGTTTGAGCTCGAACCAGTCGGCGCCCTCACGGCTCCACGCCCGGTTTCCCCAGCCCATGGTCTCGATCGGAAACTCTTGCTCCGGATCAATAATCTTCCGGTACATCTTCATCGGCGGCTGATAGTCGATGGTCTCTGTCGGCCGGTTCGGCGTAGCAGGCGAAGAAATCGCACTGCGAAAAGCCTTCATGGCGTGTTGTTTGGTAAAAGCGGCCTGCACATCGGCTGCGCAATTCGCGGCATTGGCTGCGGCGGCCGTGGCAACAAGTACGGACGCGACGGCGGCGGCAGTTAGAACGGCGGGGCGAAACATGCGTCAAACCTCTTAACGTCTGTGCTTTTTTGCAACGGGCAGTTTTCGCCACCTTATAATGGCAGTTCGGGCCAGACCTGACTTAAACTTAGGAAAGGTAGAGAGCCCTAGCCAGCGCTTTTGCCTGAAACGCTTGAAATACCGCGCTCGGGCTATGAAATTGGATTTAATTCAAATTTTACCGAAACTGAAAAAACCAACAACCGATAAAATTCGAGGCAAAGCTCTAAAGGTTCCTCAGCTCCTGAAGCGTACCTTCCCGGACAGATAGTCTTCACTGGCTGAATCGGGAGCTGAAGCCAATGGCCGTTATTAATGGAACAACTGGGATCGACACAATCGTTGGCACATTCGATGCTGATGAGATCCATGGCCTAGCAGGCAATGACAAAATCAACTCGGGCGGCGGCAACGACATCGTCTATGGCGACGAAGGCAACGACAACATCAATGGCGAAGCCGGCGATGACACAATCTATGGCGGACTTGGTAATGACACGCTGACTGGCGATGCTGGCAAAGATACCCTTTACGGCGGCGATGGCGACGACGGCTTTTTCGGCGGCGGCGGCGATGACACCATCTACGGTGAAGCCGGCAACGACACTATATACGGCGACGGCTCAAACGACACCATCTGGGGCGGCGCAGGCGTCAATAAATTAAATGGCGGCGTCGGCAACGACACCTTTGTCGTCGTCGCAGGCCAAGGCAGCGACACCATTGTCGGCGGTGCCGGCATTGATACTCTTGATCTTCGTTTGACGTCGGCTCAGGTCACGTCGGCCCTAAAGTCCGATATGGCCAATTACAAATCCTATATGGATACCCAGCTGGCCAGCAACGGCGGCGTCAGCGGCATGAGTGCACTGGCGACTGGAACAACCTTCACATTTACCTCGCTTGGCCTGACACTATCAGTGACTGAGAACATCTTGATTTCAGTCGATGGCAAATCCGTTCCGCTGTCGTCGTTCCTCAACAGCGCGCCGACTGCCGCCTCGACCGTTTCAGTTGCGACTGCCGAAGACACGGTCCTGAGCAGCCAGATTTCAGCGGTCGATGTTGATGGCGACACACTTGCCTATGCATTGACACAGGGCCCAGCTCACGGAACTCTGACCCTCAACGCGAACACCGGCGCATATACGTATGTCCCGAACGCCAACTACTTTGGCGGAGACAACTTCCAGGTTAGCGTCAGTGACGGCAAGGGCGGCACCATTTCGCAATCGGTTTTGGTTAGCGTCGCGGCCGTCAACGATGGCCCGGTTGCTGAGGCTTCTGTTTCACTTTCAGCTGATGAAGACACTGCGGTTTCGGGCCAAGTCATGGCTTCGGATATTGAAGCAGACACGCTTGCATTCTCGTTGGCTAATGGCCCGGCTAACGGCACTGTCTCGCTCAACGCAGCAACTGGCGCATATACGTATACACCGGGCGCGAACTTCAATGGCGGAGATAGCTTCCAAGTTTCGGTCAGTGATGGCCAGGGTGGTTCAGTTGTTCAGACTGTTTCAGTCGGTATTGCAGCCGTCAATGACGGCCCGGTAGCTGCGGCTTCAGTTTCGCTTTCGACGAATGAAGACACTGCCGTCTCGGGCCAAGTTGTAGCTTCGGATATCGACGGCGACACACTTTCTTATGCCGTTGCCAACGGCCCGGCGAACGGCACTGTCTCGCTCAACAGCGCAACTGGCGGATATAGTTATAAGGGCGCTGCAAACTATAGCGGCAACGACCAATTCTCGGTCAAAGTCACTGACAACAATGGTGGCTGGACGACCCAGTTCGTCAACGTCGGTATCGCAGCCGTCGCTGATGCGCCGGCGCTGACAGTTGCGAATGTACAGAACGTTGCCACCGGCATCACATTGAACGGCACGACCGGCAACGACACGCTAACCGGCACGGCTGGCAATGACAAAATCTACGGCGGCAGTGGCGACGACACCATTTATGGCGGTGGCGCAGCACAGTCTAAGACAGTCGCGCTCAACATCGCGGCTGCTTTGACGGATACTGATGGCTCGGAAACCTTGTCGTTACGCGTCACAGGCGTTCCAGCGTCGGCAACGCTTTCTGCAGGCACCCGCAATCTCGACGGTTCGTGGTCATTGACGACGGCGCAACTCGCTGGCCTGTCACTGACTGCCGCAACTTCAACCGATTTGACGTTGACGGTTGCCGCAACAAGCACTGAAGCAACAGGTGGCAGCGCAACCAAATCGTCAACGCTTTCGATCTCCTACGATCGCGGCACCGACAGCGATTACATCGACGGCGGTGCTGGCAACGACAAGTTGTACGGCGGCGCAGGCGCCAATACCTTGATCGACGGCGACGGCAACGATTTCGCCTACGGCAACGGCGGCAATGACTTGTTCATCGCAGGCGCTGGCAATGACACCCTCGACGGTGGCATTGGCTTCGATATTCTCGACATGTCGAATGCCAACTTGGGCGTCGTTGTTGATCTCGCTAAGGGCACTGCAATCGGACTTGGCATTGACAAGGTTCTGAACTTCGAAGGCATCGCCGGATCGGCCTACAACGACATTCTGACTGGCAGCAGCGTCGACAGCGCAATCTGGGGCGGCAAGGGCGATGACAAGATCGCTGGCGGCGCCGGCAACGACAAACTTGACGGCGGCGAAGGCAACGACAACATCGATGGCGGTTCGGGCAATGACGTTTTGAGCGACGGCAACGGCGATGACTACGTTGCTGGCGGGTCGGGTGACGACCTTTTCCTCGCCGGCGACGGCAGTGACAAATACGTCGGCGGTTCGGGCTTTGACGTGCTCGACTACTCGAATGCAACCCGCGCCATCAATGTCGATGCAAGCAAGAAAACTGTCACCGGCTACACCGACGACAAGACCGACGGCATCGAGAAATACGTCGGCACAGGCTTTGACGACAACTTCAAGGGTGGCAAGACGGCCAACTACTTCGACGGCGGAGCTGGCAACGATACGTTCCGCGGCATGGGTGGATCGGATGTCTACACTGGCGGCAAGGGCGCAGACCAGTTCATCTGGTACGTCAAAGATGTAGTAACTGCGAGCGGCAACTCACTTGGCGCCGATTACATCACCGATTTCAATTCGGATGATAAGCTGAACTTGCGCGAATTTACGAAGGCCTATCCGGGCGCCAGCGTTGACAGCCTGGTGCATATCACCGACACGGCTGGTGGTTCGCTGATCTCGGTCAAGCATTCAACCGGCTATGTCGATTTGGTCGTGTTGCAAGATGTGCATGGCATCACGGCGGCGGGCCTGTTGTCGGCCGGAATGATCATCGTCTAATCGGAACTGTACCGGTCCCGGCCAAACAGCAACACATTGTTCATCGGTGCCCGCGTGCTTTCGCGCAGGCAAACACGAATTTGCTCCAGCAACGGGCTTTGGTTCGTAGATCATTTACGAGTTGCCTCTAAAGTCTGAGATCTGGTCAAGACCGCATCAACCATGCGGCCTAGCCAAAAGAACCGGACCGAGGAATTGTTATGCGTACCTCGCGGCGGATGCTGAGACAGGCACGCAGCTCTATGGCGGCGTGCCTGTTTCTCAGCGGTCTCATCACTCTCATGATGCTGGCCACGCCCTATATCACAGTCCTGATCTTTCAAACGGTGCTGCCCACGGGCAACTTCGAACTCCTCGCCGTGCTCGCAATGTTGGCCGCAGGTGCCGCAACGGCACGCGCGATATTAGAGGGATCGCGTGACACGATCCTGCTCCGCACCAGCCTGTGGCTCGATCACAATCTTGGCGAACACATTCTAGCCAATGGCTTGAAGATCGCCCGCCCAGCCTCCGAACTTCACGCTGATCGCCGTGCGCTTGGCCACGTCACTGCGTTTTTGGACGACGGCCACGCGCGCGCGATCCTCAATGCTGTTTGGTCACCGGCCCTGCTTGCCGCTTTATTCGCTTTGGATGTCGTATTCGGTTGCATCGCATCTGGCGCAGCTGCGTTGATCTGGCTTGTATCAGTCGCCTCGCCAGCCGCCGCCAAGCCCCAGGATGCGCGCTCAAACGCCTGGTTCAATGAGGCGATCGCGGCAAGAGCGATGACGCAGACAGCCGCCTCTGTCTGGGAGCGATTGAACCGCAGCCACATTGCGCAACACTACAGCACCGGCCGGGCCTGCCTAACATCGCGGGCGCGGTACACCGCCCTGATGGCGCTCGCTTACGTTGCGCTGATTTGTGCTGGTGCGCATCTGATGATTGCCGGCACAGTCGGAGCCGGGCATTTACTCGCGGCTGCCTTCTTATTGCATTGCCTGATTCTAGATCTCGCTGGCGCTGCTGCATCAGCGCCTGCGCTGCGCAAAGCTCGCGCAGCTCATAAACATTTGATCGCGCTGCCAGCGGATGCTGTGCCGGCCGCAAAACTCGGCCTTGGACCCTTGGAATTGACGGCCGTTAGCGTCGTTTATTCAGGCCGCTCGAATGCGGCTCTGCAGGATATTTCGATCTCTATTGATCCAGGCCGTTGTCTGTTGGTTGACGGACCGGCTTCGTCCGGCAAGTCAACGCTTTTGGCAGTGCTGGCTGGTGCTATCCAACCCTCGACGGGATCGGCGATAATTGGCGGCCTGCCCTTGATGCAGCGCCAGCGCTCGATGCCGCGGCTGCCAGTTAGCTATGCTGCGGTTGACGCCCCGATTTTTGACGGCACAATCGCCGAGAACATCGCCGGCTTCTCGCCCGCTGACACAATGCCGGTTGCAACTGCCGCCTTGCGCGCCGGTGTCCACGCAATTTTTGCCGCCTTACCACAGGCTTACGAGACCCAAGTTGGACCTCGGGGCACCCTCCTCAGTCCGCGTGAACGTGCGGCCGTCAGCCTGGCGCGAGCGCTGCATGGCACACCATTGGTGTGCGTGCTCGATCATCCTGAATTCGCAACAGGCGATGCCGGGCTTAGTCAACTTGTTGATACGCTGCGGTCGATGATGCGTGCAGGCTGTGGCATTGCGATAGCAACCACTGACCAGCGTCTGGCGGCTCTCGCCGGCGAAGTTGCCGTTTTAGACGGTGGCCGCATACAGGGCATGTATCGCCCGCAGTTCCAACCTCATGCCGCGTAAGGACGACAGCCAATAATACCATGACCAGCACACACCGCACATCGCCGCCGAACCAAACCAAGGCCACCCTGCCCGCTCTCGACATTCGTGCGCCGCTGGTGGCAGGCATCGCCGCGGCCATAATGTTTTCGGTCGTGTGCTTTGGCGTGGCTGCCGTGACGAACGTGCAAACTGGAATTGCGCTATCAGGCAAAGTCATTGGCGGCGGAAAGCCTGAGATCGTGCGCCATGCTGGTGGCGGGACGGTCGCTGAAGTCAAAGTTATCGAAGGTCAATCCGTTTCGACCGGCGACGTTTTGTTGACGTTCGACACCACGTTCATTGATCAGCAAATCGGCGCCCTGAAGGCCCAATCTGAAGCTGCCACACATCAACTCGAGGTGCTTGGCGCCGAGGTCTCAACCGCAACCGACTTGTTCAGCCGCAAGCTCGCGACGGCGCAGCACCTCAAAGACCTTGAGCGCAAGGTCGCAGAGGCCCGCGACGAAGCCTCACGTTTATCAGCGCAAATCACGGCCGCCAGCGCGGAATTGGAAAAGGCTGTGGTCAGGGCACCGGCCGGCGGCCGCGTTGTATCATTGGCGGCGTCCAGCCGTGGCGCCATGCTGATGCCAGGTACGCCGGTTGCGGAAATCGAACCGGCCAGCGACCGGACGACGATCGGCGTCCGCCTGTCACCGGAAGAAGCTGCAAAGACACGGCTTGGTATGCCAGCCAAAGTCTCGTTTGCCCTCCAAGGCATGACCGGCCGCGACGCAGCGCCTGCGGTCTTGGTTTGGCAATCGCCTGACCGCACGGCCGGCAAACGAAACGGCGAAGCCAGCTATGCCGCGCGCATCGAACTTGACGGCCCACCAGCCGATGCTGGCCGGACCCGCCGTATTCCACTCAATTCACGCGCGGACGTTATGCTTGTCACAGGGCAGCAAAAACTTCTGGCGTATCTACTCAAACCAGATTTTTCACCAACGGAGATGCAGCCATGAACCAGACGAAGTTCGGATACGCGGTCAACGCCGCGGCCGGCACGCTTGGCGCCTTTGTGGCCGTCTATTTGGTCCATGATTTTTGGACCACAGAGTCTTTGCCTATCTGCCATAAGCGATATACGACGCCGACTGAATTCTCACTGCTGTCAAAGCCACTGACACCCATGACGCCGGCCGAACTGCAAGCCAGAGTCGGGGGACGTGAATTTGGCGTTTTACAGAATGCCTCCGTGATCCCCGTTGCCAATGCACCAGCGCCGCTCGCCATGGAGATCAAGCTGCCGAAGGGCCGTGGCTCGGTTTTTAATGATCCGGCCAAAGCTGGCGGGGTTTCCTTTCGCTGGGATCCGCGCGGCATGGGCGGCGCTGACCGGGCCTGCCTCAGTTACCATGTCATGGTTCCAGAAAACTTCGACTTCGGCTCGGCTGGCGTGCTGCCGGGCCTCTACGGTGGCGGCGCGAAGTTTGATGCGAAGTCGGCCGCAGACGGCATTAACGGTTTTGCAACGCGGGTCGCATGGTCTGCAAACGGGGTCGGCAAGATCAATTTGCAAGTTCCAGGCGACGACGCTAACGGCCTTTCGAAGCTGGTCAGCTTCACAAATTTCTCGATTGCAAAGGGGAAATGGGTTGCGATCGAGCAAGAAATTGCCCTTAACACACCGGGTCAGCCAGATGGACTTATGCGCCTCTGGGTCGATGGCGAGCTCATGCTCGAAATGGTCGATGTGCTTTGGCGGAAAGACGCCCGCTTGACCCTGTCAGGAGTCCTCAGTGATATTTCTTACGGTAGCGTCGACAGCGATGCGAGCGCCCCGGCAGATGCAACCCTCAACGTAACGCCCATGCAAGTGAGTTGGAAAGAAATTAAGACGGTTCAATAACCTAAAGCCCTTCCCGCGCGAACAGAACCGGTTCCATTTGAGCCGGAAGGGTTCTAGCGCATTGTCCTGCGACTTGCTCGAACTCGACCTTCTGAACACAAGCCGTCTCATCACGGGACTGTGCGTTACCGAATGTTCACGATTTGGAGAAAATGATCTTCAGGGATCTTGCTAAACGACCCAAAGTTACGGCATAATGCGTGTCTGGTCGTAGCGCCGTCCCACCTTCCCCCCAAGGCGTTACGAACTTTAGCCCGCGGTCTCCCCCCGACCGCGGGCTTTTTCATTTCTATTTCCAGATCAGCTAACAGCCGTCGCGAATGACCGGCAGACCGGCCAGCAACCGTTCGGCGATTAAACCACCCTCGGGCCATTCGTCCTCGTCGTCATCAGGATCAAAAAAGACTTCTGGCACCAAGACGTCGCGCAGTTCGCACGTCTCGTTGCTAACAGTGCGGCCGTGGATGGCACCCGTCACGGCAATCTCATGATCATTGAGCAACAACAGCGGCGCCGACACGTCACCACAGACTTGCATCGAACCATGGCAATAGTCGCAAAAAATTGTCCCCTCCGCGGAAAGGCCGCCGAGCACGACGACAGCGGCGCCACCTTTCAATATTTCTTTGGTTTTGAGAGTGCCGCCAACCAATAAGAAAGGCCCACCGTCCGCGTCTAAGTTCAACAAACGTCCGTCGACGGTCAAATCACCCAGCGCTACAATGCTGCCGATGCGATGCGCCTCGATGTCGTCATTGCCGTAATCAAGTTCGAGATCGCCGGGGATCACTGTTCCAGCTGGCAGCATTAGCGCCGTACCGCCCGGCTCATCGACACGGATACGGTCAGCCCAAATGCGCAACGGTTCGGGATCAAAAAATTCGCGCGCCGCAACACAGCGCTCGAAGGCTGCGGCGGCCTCAGCGAGACTGACGATTTGTCCAAGCTCGATTAGCGATGCCATGGCGTCCTCATTTGAAATAAAACGCGGGCACAGATCTGCAAATCAACACGTTAAGCCAATAAAAGAAAACGCGGCGGCCATGAGGCCACCGCGTTCAAATTCCGAAATCATCAACAGATTAGATGATGTCGATGCCAGCTGGCAGGTACGACGTAACTTCGAGGCCAACTTCGGTTTCGCGAACGGCGGGCTTGGTCCAGGTCTTCATGATAATTCCTCCAAAAGTGGTCCGGGTTGAAATTCGGCCGGTGCAATCATAGTTAGCTCGGGCCATCGATAACTACAAATCTCATTTGCGTGATCTTCAATCAGATTTCATTATGATGCGATCAGCGGCAAAAACGACTGCAAATCGCTGATCGGCCGCGTTGACCGGCACCTAAGGCGCCTATATACACCGGCAATCATCATCGCTCGGAACTCCGGTTTCGGGCGGTTTCGCGTTTATAACATCCAGCCCGAAGGATTATCTGATGGCCAATACGTCATCGGCGAAAAAAGCGGCCCGTCAGATGGTTCGCCGTACCGAGGTCAACAAAGCCCGGGATTCGCGCCTCAAAACTGACTTGCGCAAGCTCGAAGACGCCGTCAAGACCGGCAATAAAGCCGTTGCCGCCGCCGCTCTGAAGAACGTTGAGCCGGTTCTGGTCCGTACCGCTCAAAAAGGCCGCATCCATAAAAAGACGGCAAGCCGCAAGGTCTCCCGCCTCACTGCGCGAATTAACGCGATGGCGTGAGCCTGTTCGAACATCAAATGCGAACCTAAAGTTGCTGAAATACGAAGCGCCATCTCACCGTGGCGCTTTTTTTTTGCTTGCACCACCTGAGTGGTATGTTCGCCACAGTAAAGAGTTGAAACGCGCGAGCTTTGGAATAGTTCTGAACACCTCTAACCCCCGGTTTTTCCACCGTTGTCGGCGGCTTATCCCGTGTCAGATTTGACCTTCGGCAGACTCACTGCGGCATCCTCAAAAAACGAAAAATGAGCCACCGAACGGAGTCATTTTTTGATGCCTAAACCAAGTCTTTCGCAGCCATATCTATTGTTTTTTCACGTGAGTTTTCATCACGCTTTGCAGTTTTCATGAGGTGACATATTGGCCTCGCTCAGCGCCATCCGTGGGCCTCGAAATTTTCGACGCCGCAACCGGGGGACGCTTGCGAAGTCGTTAACAGGTGGTTAAACAATCCACAGCTCGGACGGACTGGTGGCCAACGGATTTGATCCAGGCCTTACAGTGCTTCGGAGCCGACTGCCGGTTTGTATCACACGTTCCACCGGCTGTTTTTGTAATGCGTACCGGCTGACTGCTTCCACCCAAAGGCTCGCAACGAGTCCTCAGAGGGGCTGTGATAAGCGCCGGACCCTTTCGTCGAGTTTCCAGAGTAAGAGGTGAACGTTGGATCATCGGTCCACCGTGGAGGATGTGCCACCAGCAGATGTTTGGGAACGTCTGTCGGCCAACCCTAAAGCTCAATTGATCGATGTGCGGACACGATCGGAATGGGCTTTTGTTGGAGTACCGGATGTGTCGGCACTGAGTCGGCAAACGGTGTTGGTGGAGTGGCAAAGCTTCCCTGGCGGACATGCGGATCCACAATTCCAGGCCCAACTAACGGGGCTTTTGGACAAGGCTGGCGTGACGAAGAACACCGAACTGTTCTTCATTTGCCGGTCAGGGGGCCGCAGCCGCTTAGCGGCTGAGGCTATGACAGCGGCAGGCTTTAGCCGCTGTTTCAATGTGGCTGACGGTTTCGAGGGCCCTCTCGATGCCGAACGCCATCGGGGTCAGGTTGGCGGATGGAAATCCGGCGGTCTCCCCTGGGTGCAGGGCTGACCGTACAGCTTAGGCACCCACTAACTGAGTTCCGGCGGCACGCTGACGTTTGCAGAGGCAAACGGCAAACAGTCAAGCATTGCAGATCGGGAGTTGAGGGCGAGTGGAAATGTGGATCATGCGGGGGACTACAAATGCAATCATTCGTGAAAATCGAAGCCGCGTTACCGGTGATGGCGACGCGAGATGACGACCACGACACGACACTTTTGACAACCCATCGTGCGGATGACGTTGATCAAGAAAGACTACCAGCCAGAGCCAAGACAGCTCTCAAACCTGGAGCTGAAGGCCGCGGCGACAAGGTGCGCGCACTTCTCAGAGCACGGCTCGGTGACGACATCTATACGAGCTGGTTCAATGCCATTGAGTTCGACCACTTCGATGGCAAGACCGTCAAAATCTCAGTCCCGGTGAAATTCCTGAAGACTTGGATTCAGTCACACTATCTTGATGACCTTTTGACCTGCTGCCGCTCAGAGTTTGCAGGCGCCGAATTGGTTGACGTTGTTCTGCGACAGCCGGTTTCGCCTCAAATGAGGACCCAATCTCAGCAGCCCGCTATGCAGCCGCAGTCGCAATCTGCAGTCCGCAGCTATTCTTCTGACAACTTAATGTCCCGGCCGTTGCCGCGGACGACGCCATCGGCGTTGCCAGCACGCACCTCGGTTGGCGGTTTTGAAGGCTCGCCACTCGACCCCAATCACACCTTTGAAACATTTGTCATCAGCCCTTCGAACCGCATGGCACATGCCGGCGCGACACAGGTCGCTGAAATGGCGATGAAGAGCAATCCAGCCTTCAATCCGCTATTTATTCACTCATCCGTCGGCTTGGGTAAAACGCATCTGTTGCAGGCGGTCGCCTGGGACGTGAAACGCAATCACCCGCAAGCACAGGTGCTGTATCTGACGGCTGAGCGTTTCCGCTATCAATTCGTTGAAGCGCTACGCAGCTCGGATCCGCTATCGTTCAAGGAAAAGTTCCGCGGCATTCATATGTTGCTGATCGACGACCTTGAATTCATGACCGGCGAAAAGACCGAACTGGAGTTCGATCACGTCATCAACGCGTTGCTCGACGGTGGCCGTCAAGTCGTTGTGGCCTCGGCCCGTCCGCCAAGCCATATCGAGCGGTTGAACGAGCGCCTGAAGTCGCGCCTACAGCGCGGCCTGGTCACCGAAATCGGCTCGTTTGACTATGAACTGCGGCTTCGCGTGCTTGAGCGCCGATTGGGCGACAAGAAAGCCATCGAGCAGCAATTCGACCTGGCACCCGACGTCCTCGACCTGCTCGCCAACAAGTTGACCGAGAGCGGCCGGGAACTGGAAGGCGCCGTCAACCGCCTGTTTCTGACCTGGCAGCACATCCGCCAGCCACTGACGATCGATATCGCTGAAACGGTGATCCGCGATCTGGTACAAGGCCTTGAGCCGCGCCGGATCAAGATCGAGGACATTCTGCGCATCGTGTCGCGTCAGTATGGCGTGTCAAAGGGCGATCTTCTGTCCCAGCGCCGCCATCGTTCAGTGGTCTGGCCGCGCCAAATCGGCATGTATCTGGCCAAACATCTGACGGCCCGGTCGCTGCCTGAAATCGGCCGCCGGTTCGGCAATCGCGATCACACAACAGTGCTGCATGCGATCCGCAAGATCGAAGGTTTGTTGTCCGGCGATACGCGACTGAGAGACGAACTCGAGGACCTCAAGAAGCAGTTAAATCACTAAACGGCCGGAGGCTCGTCTGGGGTCAGACCCCGCACACAATTGGTCCGGCTCCAACTCTGCCATCCGTGGGAGGGGTCTGACCCCCATTTGCCTAGGGGCCCGGGCGG
>JANNFX010000032.1:0-2604 GCA_031380225.1 Hyphomicrobium sp. | reverse complement strand
GTTTGGCTCGTCTGGTATGCAATCGCGCGCATGATTTCCGAGTTCTTCCGTGAGCCTGAAATAGGACACTGGCTCAATATCGGCCCATTCACCGCCGGACAGATCTATTGTATCCCGATGCTGCTGTTGGGCGCCTACTTGATTGCGACGGCCGCCCCACAACCCTCAAACCGTAAGGCCTCTGCCACGTCATGATCGGCTTTGAGATTCCGTTCCCGCACATCGATCCGGTTGCGTTCGCACTCGGACCGGTCACCATCAAATGGTATGGGCTCGCCTACCTGGCGGGACTGTTGTTGGGATCGGCTTACATCCGCAAACTCCTCAATACGCCATCGCTGTGGCCCAAAGGCATTGCCCCGTTTGAAGCGTCAAAAGTCGATGATTTGTTGATCTATATGACCATCGGCGTCATCGCCGGCGGACGGCTCGGCTCTGTTCTGCTCTATGAACCCGGCTCCTACATCCACGATCCACTTCGCATATTTATGATCTGGAAAGGCGGCATGGCGTTTCACGGCGCGCTGGCAGGAACGGGTGTCGCGGCATGGTTGTTTGCCAAACACAACAACTACAACATTTGGAGCACGATGGATCTGTGTGCCGCCGCCGTTCCCATCGGATTGCTTTTCGGCAGGCTTGCAAACTTCATCAATGCTGAATTGTTTGGCCGCCCCACTGATGTTGCCTGGGGCATGGTCTTCCCGAACGTCGCCAGCACGTTCCCGCAACTGGCCGCACTCGAGCCAACGCCACGCCATCCGAGCCAGTTGTATGAGGCCGGCCTTGAAGGCTTGGCCATGTTCCTGCTGCTGCGATTCTTGACCCATCATCGCGCCGCCTTTCACACGCGCGGCAGCGTGATCGGCACATTTCTGATCGGCTACGGGTTCGCGCGTTCGTTCTGCGAATTGTTCCGGCAGCCCGATCCCGCCCACGCGCTGACAATGGGTATTTTGACTCCTGGCATCGCCTACTCGATCCCGATGATTGCGATTGGGCTGTATTTCCTGATGCGGGCGCGCGCATCGTCAACCGTGGTCTAGCTGCCGCATGAGCTATGATCCCACGTTTCGCCGCGATACGCCGTTGGCGCTGAAGCTAAAAGACCGCATTCGCCGCGAAGGCTCGCTGCGCATCGGCCAATACGTCGAGGCCTGTCTCTCCGACGCCCAGCACGGCTATTACGTCAACAAAACAGTGATCGGCGCCGCAGGTGATTTCGTCACCGCGCCTGAAATCTCCCAAATCTTTGGCGAGCTGATTGGGCTCTGGGCCGTTGCTACATGGCAGCAAATGGGCGAGCCAACAGCATTCAATCTCGTCGAATTCGGCCCAGGCCGCGGAACCCTGATGCGCGACGCCCTTCGCGCCATGAAGGTGCGTCCGAAAATTCTAGATGCGCTGCAAATTGTATTGCTGGACACCAGTGCGCCGCTGAAAGATTCGCAATGGCTCGCACTCTCGGACTTCAAAGGACCCGTTTCTTGGCCTGGCAAGCTGGTCTATGCAGAACATTCCGAGCTGCCAGCCATTTTCATCGGTAATGAATTTCTGGATACTGAGCCGATTGAGCAATTTGTGCGGCTTCAAATCGGATGGGCGGCGCGGACTGTTGGTTTGGATGAATCAGGTGCGCTCGCATTCGGTACTGATCTGCCATGCGACACCGCTGTCGCTGCTCGTCTGGATGCGCAATTCGCAACAGCGGCACTGGGAGACATTTGCGAAATCTACTCGCTCAATCATGACGTGGTCACTGCGCTGCTGCAGTTGCCTCAACAAATGGCGGCTTTGTTGATTGATTATGGTCATCTGCAATCGCAACCCGGCGACACACTGCAAGCCATCCGCGCGCACAAATTCGAGCATCCGCTGACATCACCGGGCGAAGCCGACCTGACCGCGCAGGTCGATTTTGAGCAGATCATACAATCCTTCACAACGCCCAATACCGCCATCGATGGCCCGCTGACACAGGGTGAATTCCTCGGACGCCTCGGCATCATTGAGCGCGCCTCCAAACTAATGAGTGCCAATCCCGGGCAGGCCGGAGATATTGAAGCCAGCGTCGCACGTTTGATGTCTCCGTCCGGAATGGGCAGCCGGTTCAAGGTCATTGGCATCAGAAGCGCGACCCTGCCTAAGCTGCCGGGATTTTGATGCGCTCACAGTTTGAACCCTCACCACCAAAATCCCCGCGAGCTTATCGCTCCGGAGGTTTGTTGCGCGTCCAATCCCATCTCCATGCATGGCGGGCGCGAGTGCCGGTATGTAGGGCGGATTAAAGTCACATCATGCGCAGCATGGTGCGGCGTAACCCGCCGGCGAATTCGCAGCTCTCGTAGATCGCCGGTGTAAACCGTACGGCGGCCGGCGGGTTACGGTCTCTAAACTGCGCCAGAAACCCTTTCACCCGCCCTACAAGTTTTGGTTTGCAAGCCAAGGACTGTGCAATGCAACCGCGCCACCGCAGCACAGTCCTTGGCTTGCAATCCAAAACTTGTAGGGCGGGTTAAAGGGTTTCAGGCGCAGTTTAGAGACCGTAACCCGCCGGCCGCCGTACGGTTTACACCGGCGATCTGCGAGAGCTGCGAATTCGCC
>JANNFX010000028.1:0-2112 GCA_031380225.1 Hyphomicrobium sp. | reverse complement strand
GCCGATGAACTCGAGTTCGATGCAACAACCGGTTATCGAATAGCACGTTACCGCTCGCCAGTTGAACCGGATGTTCCTGGTGGCAAGCGTGTTCTGATCGATGACGCCGATCGCCTCATCAAACAGGGTGCCATCCTGATCGATGTGCTGCCGTCCGATGGGGCTGGCCTCGACCGGACCACCGGCGCCTGGCACATGGCAAAACCCCACGAAAACATTCCAGGCTCCACTTGGCTGCCTGATGTTGGCCGCGGCCGTATCGATCCGCTGATTGAACGCTATTTCAAAACCCAACTTGCGCGCCTCACGGACGGTGATGCGTCGCGTGCGCTGCTGATCTATTGCCAGGCCGACTGCTGGATGGGCTGGAATGCGGTCAAGCGCGCGAGTTCTTACGGCTATACAACGATCTACTGGTACGCCGACGGCATCGATGGCTGGCGCGATTGGGAGCGGCCGTTCGCAAAAGCAGAACCAATTCCGGTTGAAATAACAGTCAACGGCGATAGCGCTGCGAGCGCAGGGGCAGGATCAAAATGAAACGGAATTTGTTAGCTGGATTAGTGCCAGTTCTGTTTCATAGATTGTCGGCGGTCTGTCTCCTGGCAGTCATCATGGCGGCCGGGCCTGCAATCGCGGCCAGCACTCTGCCGGATGGAACAAAAACTATTACGCTCGTTGCACACGACGGCACCAAGCAGGCCATTGGCTCGGTAACATTCACGCCAGACGCCGGCGGAGCCAAGATTGCCGTTGCCTTGGACGCGCCCGAGTTCAGCGAGGAATTTCTGTCGATGCGTCCGTTCCGGTGCCTGCCAAACAAAAAAGAGATGTGGTGCCATCTTGCGTATCCCTACGCCACAAAGGGGCACATCACGGCCGGCGACTTGGCCGATCTCGAATATTCGATACTGTTCCTGTTCAAGCCGCCGGCCGGCTACGGCATCGACGCCTGGAATGGCCTCTATTTCAAACTGTCCTTGGAAGACGACGGTAGCCTCTCGGGCAAACTGCACGAAACCGACTTCAATCCCTTGGGTGTGCCGCCTGAGAGTGGCAACCTGCGCCCGATTGATCCAAAATCGCTCACCCCGGTCGCGACAGATGCTCACCGTTTCGGCCGCGTCGAGATCCGGTAGCCGGCCGCACCTTCAGGGCCGGACATTTGCGGCTTGAATGACGATGGGCGGTTCTATGAGGCGCGGCTTCAATGGCGTGACCGGCAGGATCTGCGGATTGTGCGATGGCCGCACTTCATCCTTAGCGAGCCTCCAGCGCCAGCCGCGGCGCCCCGGCACTTTGTCGAGTGCAATGGCGTAGACCGTCGCTTGCCCTGGTTCCAGCTTGATGCGCAGAAAGTGCTTGTAGTCTTTGATGCCGAGCGCGCCGAAGGCATCTCCCGTGTGCATGTTCATCAGCGTTGACGTCAGCGTCCAATAGAGCCCCATGACGAAGCCGCCCAAGGCGCCGCCGACAAAGAACGTCAAAAGCAAACTCCAGCCGATCCGGAGAATATCACCGGCAACGCTGGAGGCACCGAAACCGAGCGCGGATGTGCCTAACAGCTTGACCGGCACACTGGTCGTGGTCGCAATCCAGCTGACGACCAACAGCGTGAACAGGTGGGCTGCGAAATGCACCGTTCCGATCAGGAATTTCACGATCCGCTTTTCGGATTCGACATAAGCAACCAGCAACGTCCAAAGTCCGAGTAACAAGAACGCAAAGAACGGGCTCTGCTCGGACGCCGTGACAAGTGCTTTCGGATTCAAGAGGTCGCCGAGAGCATAGCTGACCATCGCGGTGACGAGGTGTTTGATCTTAGCACCAGCCGTCAGGTCTGGATCAGCCGCATCCGTTTTCGCATCGCTGACAAATTTGTCGAACTGTTTGCGTTCGTCTTCATCCATCAACGCCTTCTGCCGCTCATGGATTTTGCTAAGCTCGTCGTTGGCGCCCTTGAGGCTTTCCTCCGCCGCCGCCAAATCGGCATCGACCGCTTTGAGTGCATTGGCTTTCTGCGTGCCAGATGCAGCCAAAATCGTCTGCTTCTTCGCTGCGAGCTCCTTAAATCTCGTATCGATATACGTAATTGTCTGGCCCGCATTCAGC
>JANNFX010000024.1:0-33657 GCA_031380225.1 Hyphomicrobium sp. | reverse complement strand
CCACCAGACCTGAACCCGCAGGGCCGGGGGATTTTGAGCCGTGCGCGGCGGGCTTCGCCTTGTCCGTACCAGGGGTACGGCCTGCGTCAAATCCCTTGCTCACGACACAGAATCCCCTCGGCAGAATGCTTCAATTTAAGCCGGATAGACTCTGGATGTGGGGCGCGCATGATCAATGACGGCGGTGCGCCTCGCTTCTGGGTCTGAAACGAGATAGCTGGCCATGCTAGTGTTCTGTCACAGACATTCGATACCCCCAAGGATCGTCATCCCGCCGGAGGGCGGGATCCGCGCAAGCTTAAATATGATCTTAAATTTCGGGCTTGCGCGGGGATGACGGAGTGGGGAGAGCTGATCCGGGTACCAAGCGTCAGTGCCATAGCACTAGTTGGGTCATCGAAGAAAGGCGGCACTGGAATAGTCGCCAGCGCTCACGCAATATTCACTGGGGCGCGGCTTGCTTAAGGCCTGCAAAGAGAATTTACTCCCAAATGTTGCAAGTCAATTTATTGGGGAGTTTTGTCATGGAATTTAAAAGGAGCCGGTCGGATCGCACCAGTTTATTCGCTGACCTCAAAGGCAAGGGTATAGACGATACTTTGGATTTGCCGGTTGCGATGCTTGTTCCGATGGTCGTCATGATGTGGGCCGATCAGAAAAAGCATGACGCAGAGACCGAACTCATCCACGCAATTTGCAACACCAGTCCAATTTTTCTCAAGCCTACGCACAGGCAGGTCGATGAATGGATCACGGCGGCCGACAAGGTGTTGCATGAATCAGGGGGCGACAACGAGAAGGCCTGCGTACGCGCCAAGCAAGCCTTGACTAAGCCTTTGCAACAAACGTCTTATGCGTTCGCAGTGCAAATGCTATTTGCCGACGAAAAAGTCACCTCTGAAGAAAAAGATCGCGCTGAGCAAATGGCCAAGTGGTTGGACGTCGACCGTGACCTTGCTGGCGATATCGTGCGGGTCGTGTCTATTCTCCGGCACAGCCGCGACGTGCGGTAATAGCAGCAGCGCTTGATGATTATTTTTTATCACTATAATTGCCAATCGCAGTTTGTGTCAGCGCACATGTCGCCGAATGCGAGTGCAGCGCATTCGCCGGCACATGTCTCAGCGCATCAAGCCTTCTTATTCTGCCTATTCGCAATTAAGTCATCGACGACGGTTGGGTCAGCGAGGGTCGAGGTATCGCCGAGCGCTCCGAAATCATCTTCTGCGATCTTTCGTAAAATGCGGCGCATGATCTTGCCGGAGCGCGTCTTCGGCAGTCCGGGCGCGAACTGAATCAAATCAGGCGACGCCGTCGGGCCGATGATCTGGCGCACCGTTGTAACGAGTTCTTTTTTCAATGCGTCGCTGCCTTGAACGCCAGAATTGAGCGTGACATAGCAGTAGATGCCTTGACCTTTAATGTCGTGCGGATAACCAACGACCGCAGCTTCAGAAACTGACGCGTGTGCAACGAGAGCGCCTTCAACTTCAGCCGTGCCGAGGCGATGACCCGAGACGTTGATCACGTCATCAACGCGGCCGGTAATCCAATAATAGCCATCCTCATCGCGGCGGCAGCCATCGCCAGTGAAGTAGGCGCCGGGGTACGTTGAGAAGTAGGTCTGCACAAAGCGTTCGTGATCGCCGTACAGAGTGCGAGCTTGACCGGGCCAACTATCCTTGAGGATCAGGTTGCCTTGTGCGGCCCCTTCTAGTTCAATGCCCTTTTCGTCGACCAAGGCCGGCTGCACACCGAAGAAAGGCTTCGACGCCGATCCGGGTTTCAACGCGGTTGCTCCCGGTAGCGGGGTGATCAGCGCGCCACCGGTTTCCGTTTGCCACCACGTATCAACGATGGGGCAGCGGCCGTCACCGACGACGCGGTGATACCATTCCCAGGCTTCGGGATTGATTGGTTCGCCGACCGATCCGAGCAATCGCAACGATGCGCGGCTCGAACGTGTCACAAATTCGTCGCCTAACCCCATCAGTGCGCGAATGGCGGTCGGTGCGGTGTAGAAAATATTGACATCCCACTTGTCGACCACATGCCAGAACCTGGATGCGGTCGGATAATTCGGGATACCTTCGAACATCAGGGTCGTAGCGCCATTGGCAAGTGGGCCATACACAATATAACTGTGACCGGTGACCCAGCCGACGTCGGCCGTGCACCAGTAGATGTCACCGTCATGGTAGTCGAACACGTATTGATGTGAGACAGCGGCGTGCAACAGGTAGCCGCCGGTGGTGTGGACAACGCCTTTTGGTTTTCCGGTTGAGCCAGAGGTATAGAGAATGAACAGCGGGTCTTCGGCGTTCATTTCTACGGGTGGGCACTCGGCTGGCACCTTGGCCATTTCTTCGTGTAGCCAGAAGTCCCGGCCGGTTGTGAAAGGCACCGGATTGCCAGAGCGGCGCACCATCAGGATTTTGGCGGCGACGGAGCAGTCTTTTAGCGCTTCATCGGCGTTCTTTTTAAGCGGCACGGTCTTGCCGCCGCGATAGCCTTCGTCCGACGTGATGATGAGTTTGCTTCCAGCGCCTTCGACGCGGTCCTTAAGACTGCCCGGCGAGAAGCCGCCGAATACAATCGAATGCACAGCACCGATGCGAGCGCAGGCCAGCATGGCGTAAGCGGCCTCGGGGATCATCGGCAAATAGATGGTGACGCAATCGCCCTTTTTGACGCCGTGCGCCTTTAGAACGTTGGCGAATTTGCAGACGTTTTCATAAAGCTGCCGGTAGGTGATTTTTGCGTCGACGGTCGGGTCATCACCTTCCCAAATGATCGCCACTTGGTCGGCGCGGGTCGCCAAGTGGCGGTCGATGCAGTTGGCGGAAACATTCAGCGTGCCGTCCTCAAACCATTTGATCGAAACGTCGCCGGGTCCGAACGTGGTGTTCTTGACCTTGGTGTAAGGCTTAATCCAATCGAGCCGGCGGCCAATCTCGCCCCAAAATCCGTTCGGATCTTCGACCGAGCGCTTGTAAAGGGTCTCGTAGCGGTCGGCGTTGATCCATGCCCGTCGCGCCCATTCCGATGGAACCGGGTACACCTTATCCGTCATCCGAAGCTTACTCCCCAATGGGTCATGTTCTGTGCGGTTATATCCCGGCTTGTAGTCAGCCGCCACTATTCCGGAAACTCAGACTTTTGGAGGAGATTGACCCTGAGGGCGCAGGCCAGGTCAGATGGGGTCAGACCCCTCACGCAGGTGACCGAGACCGTTCTGGACCGATTGTGTGAGGGGTCTGACCCCGATCGCTACCGATCGCTAAGCTCGCCAGACGGCAGTGGACTTGATGTCAGCATCCTCAAGTTCGCGGGTAACGGGGACTTGGTATTCCGCAACTTTGGTAAATTTATCGCGGGGAAAGTAGGTCCGCTCAGGGTCGCCAATCAGGACCAACGCACCTTGGTTGGCTGCCTGCGCGGCAAAGCTCGTGACCTTCTCGGCCAGCGGTCTCTCGTAAAATAGGTCGCCGATCAAGACGGCTTTGAAACTAGCTGGCGGGTTGAGCAACAGATTTTCCGTCGTCGTTTCGATCTCAAAACCATTGACGCGGGCATTGAGGTGGGCCGCAGCGCAGGAGAACGCGTCGATATCGGCGGCAAGGACTGGTCCGGCGCCCGCTCTTTTGGCAGCGATCGCTTGCAGGCCTGAGCCGGTGCCGAGGTCGAGCACGGACTTGCCCGCTAACAGTTCCGGATTGTCGAGAACATAGCGCGCGAGTGCCTGACCGCCCGCCCACGCGAACGCCCAAAATGGGGGCGGCGAGTTGATCAGGCCAAGCTCGTCTTCGGTCTTCTGCCAGATCGGGAGGGATTCTTCGGCCAAGTAGAGTTTGATTTCAGGCACCAAGGTCGGCGATATCAGCCGTGTGTTAGCTACAATGAAGGCTGCGATTTGATCAGGGGTTAAGAGTCGCTCGGTGCTCACGCCGGGGCTTTCCGGCGTTTCGTTTTTGCCGGCGACTGGTCAAATCCACCCATACGGCACACCTCTGCCCACTCATCGGCGGTGACCGGCTGTACCGAAAGCCGCATCGAGGTCACGAGAGCCATTTTCGCGAGTTTCGGGTTTTCTTTGACTTCCATTAGCGTCACTGGCTTCGGCAACTTGGACACGGCTTTGACGGCGACGCACTCCCAGGTGCCGGTGTCGTCTTTAGGATCGGGGAAAGCGAGCCGGATGATCTCGAGGATGCCGGCAATCTCTTTCCCCTCGTTCGAGTGGTAAAAGAATCCGCGATCACCGAGCTTCATAGCCCGCATATTGTTGCGTGCCAGATAATTGCGGACGCCGTCCCAGCTTTCACCTTTGTCGCCCTTGGCCACCAGCATATCCCACGAAAAGACATCCGGCTCCGATTTCATGAGCCAGTAGGGAGAGTGGGGTGATACGGCAGCTGGTTTTGCGGGCATAGGCACTGACGATCCGAAGCTGTGAAACCCCCGATCTAACCTACTGAAGCATGCTGTCAATTCGCAGATGTTCGCGACGGCCGTACTGTTGCCAGTCTGCAGCCACAAATCGCCCGTATCAGAGCGGTGTAAGGATCACGTCGAACGGCCCGCTATCCAGCGGTTGCCGCAGCATCTGGCGTTTTAAGTCTCACTCATGTTGGCCGTGTTCCGATTGCTGACGCGACTTCTGGAATGGGCGGTCATTATCCCCCGGGCCATCATCGGCTTTTTGACCGGCTGGGTGGCCTTCAATCCGCGCCTCGGTCCGTTGCGGCACGTGGCGTCTGCCGGGATCGTCTACGTCGCGTTCGCGCTGGTACTAGTTTACATCGTCGCGCCGCTGCGTGGAGTCATCGGTCATACCTATCTCGGCGACAAGTTGCGCTATGACGCCGAACGTTGGGTGGCGACCGCGATCTACGACACCAAGGGCGGCTTTGCCGGCACCTTCGATCCGCGCCTCGATAGCCGCCGCGATGTCAACTACACCGATAAGATCATCGAGGTCGGCGACTATGAAGCCAACCCCGATCATAAATCCATTCCCGTGCGCGAGGTGCCGGACGATTATTGGCAATGCCTCAGCTATCAGGAGGACCGTTACATCGGCGGCGCGTTGAACCCTTATGGCATAGATCTAACCGGCGTCTTAAAAATCCCTTACAGTACCTTGGTGCGCTCGATCGCCGCCAAGCGCCCGAGCCTCGGCGTTGGAGGTTCAACTTTACCGATGCAATTCGTGCGCGTGATTTATAACACGCCGCCCGATAGCAGCGAAAGCGGCATCACCAAACTCAAGCGCAAGCTGCGCGAGTGGTGGTTGGCGCCGGTCGTCTATCATGAACTGACAAAAGGTGGCGACAGCACAGCTCTAAAACAGTGGGCGGCCAATCATTTATGGCTGGCGCAGCGAACCGGCGGCTCGGCGCTTCACGGCATCGAAGTGACAAGCCGCATTGTGTTCGGCAAATCCGCCAGTGAGTTGTCGATCGCGGAACAGTACGTTCTGGCGTCGGCCGTCAACAAGCCGATCATTCTTCTGGAAGGTAACGACAAGCTCAATGCCGTGCGCCTTGACCGCTGGCGCTACATCACTGAAGTCCGCGCCCGCACTTGTGCAGAGAAGTTGATCGAGGACGAGGCTGTCAAAGCCAAAGTACTGTTCGAACTCGTCGCGCTGGCCGGTGGTCCGCCCGACCCTCAAGTGAAACCAAAGTTGCAGGCGGCGCTTGACCTTTACGCTCCTGAATATGCCAAGAGGGCACAGGTCAATCCGTTTATCCGCGCCAACGTGCTGATGCCGGCGGCGCGGTTTGGCCTCCGCGAAGAGATGAAACAAGAGTTTGGCTTCGATTGGCGCAGCCACGTGCGGGGTGTCACGACCACGCTCGATGTTGCGGAAAATCTAGCGTTCGGCGACAAGGTCAAGACCGCATTGGCGAAGCTTGACGTGTCGTATCGCGAAAAAATAAATGCAGGCTTCACTCTCGATCCAGCAAAAATTAGCCCGGACGCAAGAATGCCGGACGTGATCGTTGCGGCTGCCAACGCGCGTGGCGAAATCGTGCGCTATTATGAGAGTGGAGAGACAGCACCCTATTTCGGATCAATCCCGGCGCGTAGCACGTCAAGCGGCCTTTATGACGCCGAACGCGAAAGCCGCATGATTGCTTCAACCGGCAAAATTGTAGCCGCAATCGCCATCGCAAACGAAGGCAAGGACAACCTCAATTCCGGCTATCTCGACACCGACGCACCGTCCGGTAATTTTGAGACCTGCGCACATGGCGGCGGCGGACGCCACGCGCGGCGCGCGATCGTCTCGTTCGCGTGCTCGTTGAATTCACCGCTTCTTAATCGCACGGCGCTCGTGGGGCAGGCGCGCGTGCAAAAAATTATCGATAAACTCGGCTTCACCATGCCGCCGCCATCAGCGGAGGGCGAACAGGTGCCGGCGTCAACCGCGGCTGTGCTCGGCCAGATCGCAGGCTCACCACGCCGGGTCCATCAAATGGCGGGTGTCGTGCTGGCGTCGATGCTGAATCAGGGCGGCAAACGCGTCCGTATGCCGACGCTGGTCAAGTCTTACGATTACATCGCCAAGCATGACGAAGCGGGCGCCGTGGCCTCCACGACTGGCATTCTGCCGAATACGATCATCAATCGCAGCGCTGTACCGCTCATTCGCACACTTCTCTCTGCGCCGCTTTGTTATGTGGCCGGTGGCCAACCCGCCGGAACTTTGAAGTCTCTTTCAGCATGGTGCGCGTCGCGCCGCGGCGACGTCGGGTTGCATTTCGCTAAGACCGGCACGCAAGTGACAATGGATCCCAATGCCACCGTCGACACTTGGATCACTGGTGGCCTGCAATTCGGCTCAGGCGCAGCCTATTCCTATGTCGTACTTATCGGCACTGGGTCTGGCAGCACACCGTGGGCGACAGCGTTGCATTCAGGTCAAGCGGCGGCTCCGTTAGCCGAAGTTTTGTTGAGTGATCTCGCTGTGCACGCGAAGTCCAACCCGGAGCCATCGCTTCTACCGCCAAAGCCTGCTGTCGCGCAGCCGGTCGCAAGTGTTGGTGGCGCAAGTGGTCGTAGTCAGTCCGCAGTTCCAAACGCTGCCGCAAGTGCAGCTGCTAATTCCCGAAGCGGTGCAAACCAAACGGCCGCGGATATCACGGCTAAGGCGCTGCGGTAAGGCTTGTCAGACGCCTATCTGGGTCAGAAAGGCGTGAGTCGCAGGTGGTCCGCTATAATTTTGCCTGCTTTATCCTCTTATTGACCACCTCCCTCGTGGAACTTTGTGTCCGGGTTCTCTGAATCCTGGCTGGCGCGCGCCGCTATGCGGAGGGCGTGTTCCGTTCTTTGCGGGTTCCGGGATTGTAGCTCAGTGGCAGAGCATCTGGCTTTAACCAGGGTGTCGGGGGTTCGATTCCCTTCAGTTCCTCCAAGCGACTAGCTCAGTGGAAGAGCACAAGACTGTTAATCTTGGTGTCGTGGGTTCGACTCCCACTTCGCAACTATCGCCTGAAAAGCGATTTCATACACCGGAAGCCGGCTGCTTCCCCGCCTGACCAACTGATCTCAAAGCTTCGGCCGCGGGTGATGCTGGAACGGCAAACGCCACGGCGCTTTGTGCCGGAGCGGATACCGCCGCGAAGCAGAACCGGAGTTACGGGTCCCGGCGTTGTTTCTCTTCGGAGAGCCAGCGGCCGCAGCCCAAAACGGAAGGTCAAGTCTCGCGGCTTAAGCTCCGGACCGCGTTCGCGGCGCGGGGCGGCGGCCGGCAACCTTTTTTTATATCAAGAACAAGAAACGTACTGGAGTTCAAAATGTTGAGAAAGAGGCTTTGGTCAACCGTCATTGTAAAGGACGACGAGCGTGCATTTCTGGCGCAAGACGGCAGCTTCAAGCAGTTGCTCGGGCCGGGTCGTTACACGCAATTCGATCCGCGCGACCGGCTGACGTCGGAAGTGGTAAAGGTCGTGCGCGCTGAAATCCCGGCCGAAAAGGCGCTGCTGTTTGAAAAGACACAGCCGGAACTTGCTGAAACGCATTTCGAAATCGTGCAGGCGGGTCCGGCAGAAGTTGCCATCGTCTCGTTCGACGGCGAGCCCAAGCACGTGGTTCTGCCGAACACGACGCGGGCGTTCTGGAAGACGCTGACCGCGGTCGAGGTTGAGCGCATCGACACGGCGGCCGACATGCGTGTCGCCAAGCGGCACCAGGACAAGCTGGATTTCACGAGAATGCCGGTCGTGGCACACGCCATCGTCGCATCCCATGAAACGGGCCTGCTCGCTGTTGATGGCCGCCAGGTCGAGCGTCTCGGTCCCGGCCGTCATGCCTTCTGGCAGGTGGGCCGTACGGTTACGATCACCAAGGTCGACATGCGTCCGCTGCCGCTCGAGGTAACGGCGCAGGAGATCCTGACCAAGGACCGCATCGGTATTCGGGTCACACTAACCGCATTCTACAGGATCACCGATCCCGAAAAGAGCGCGCTGGCTGCTGCCGACGTGCCGGGCACACTCTACAAGCTCGTGCAGTTCGCGATCCGTGAAGCTGTGGCCACGCGCACGCTCGACGAAATCCTGGCGGCGCGTGACCGCATCGACAATGAGGTCCGGGCCTTCGTGACCGCGCGAGCGGCAACGCTTGGCGTGGAGGTCGGCGAAATCGGCGTCAAGGATGTCATCCTGCCGGGTGACATTCGCGAGCTGTTGAACAAGGTTGTCGAAGCGGAACGGGTGGCGAAGGCTAACTTGATCCGGCGTCAAGAGGAAACGGCTGCAACGCGGTCGTTGCTGAACACTTCGAAGCTGATGGAAGACAATCCGTTGCTTCTGCGCTTGAAGGAGCTCGAAGCGTTGGAGAAGCTCGTTGAAAAGGTCGGCCGCATTGATCTGCACGCAGGCGCGGGCGCGGGTGGCTTCGACGCCCTGCTCAACAACCTCTACCGGTTGAGCGCTGACAAGGCTGACAACTTAAAGAGTTGAGTGACTTGGCTCTACTCAGCGATACTAACCTCAAATGTGCGCGTTGTGCTTTCGCCGCTGGCGAGTTGGGCTGTGACTGTGAAGCGGTCGGTGCCGGTCGAGCCAACTCGTGCTGTGTAATAAATGCCGGTGCCCTTGGCTTTTTGACCAACACAGGTTCCTTTCGATGACGCCGCAATCGTCGTGTCTTGGCCAACGACGAAAGAAAGATCGCCCTGCTTGGCGGGCTCGGTGATGGTGATGTTCGGCGCCGGGACCGGTTCACAGTTGTTGCCAAAGCCAGCCATCACGAACACACGCGACGGCCGCCCGGCGACGACGGGCATTGCGCGCGTTGCAGTATCCTGCGTTGGGGCGCCTGCAGCGGCAGGCGCAGTAACGGCTGTTCCGCCAATCTGCTCAGATGAGGAGCACGCAGCAAGTGCTAGCGCGACTGCAGCAATCAGGAGTTTTCGGGAGGTGACCAACATTGACGACCAAGTGTTAAACGGCTGAGCGGCGAGACGGCGCCTTTGTAGACAAAACTTCAGATCGGTGCCAATCCAGAGCATATCCACAGTTCTATAAGTCTCCGCCCAATTTGGCCTTCCGCAACTCAGATTTAAATGTTGGAAGCGGAGTTCGTTCCCGTTTCAGCGCCTGTAACGCCTTGACCGACACTGCTAGTTCCGCCGTCAGCCAGTCATGAAATGCGCTGGCTTGTTCACATGGTTTCACACCAGCGCCATGCACCAGATAGTAGCTATGATCGCGAACTGTAATATCAAATGGCCTGACCAACCGGTTGGCCACCAAAGCGTCGCCGGCCGTGATGTCGTCCGCCAATGCAAACCCTTGCCCGGCTTCGGCTGCAGCCAGTGCCAAATGGCCTTTGAGTGTCGGGCCATTTGCGGAAATAATGTCAGCTACCCCAGCGGCTGTTAGCCAATCAATCCAGTGTTGTTTGCTCTGCTCTTGCAGCAGTGTCGTGCTTCCCAAATCGCGCGGCGATTGTATCGCGCTTTTTTTTGCAAATTCCGGACTGCAGACTGGAGAGAAATTGGATTCGATCAACTTAACGGCCTCAGTGTCGCGCCATTTGCCTTGACCATAGCGGATGCCGAGGTCTGCTTCGCTCTTCGAGAAATCGACTAAGCGGTCAGTCGGGTCTAGGACGAGATCGATTTCGGGGTGCATAGCCGTGAATCGTCCAAGCCGTGGCACCAGCCATAGAGCGGCAAATGGTACTTCAGAACTGATCACTAACTGGTGACGTCCGCGTGGAACGGCAAAACGACCGGTGGCTTCTGCCAAGGCATCGAAGGCCGGGGTCAAGTCGCGCGCGAATGCTTCGCCCTCGCCGGTTAGCTCAACACCACGGCCGGTGCGATGAAATAGTTTGGTGCTGAGCCAGGCCTCAAGCTCGCGAATATGGCGGCTGATGGCGGCGTGACTTACGTTCAACTCCGCTGCGGCCAGCGAAAAGCTGACATGCCTCGCTGCGGTTTCAAATGCTCTGAGAGCATTCAGGGATGGAAGTCTGCGCGCCATGGCGCACATAACAAAAACTTACACGAGCTGTAAAGCAATGCCGTTTGTCCTGGCAGAGCGCCAGGCGCATGTTGCACTCAACAAAGGGTTCCGGTTGCTGGAGCCAGACATTGGGAGACTTATCATGCTGCTATTTATTGATGCCTTGGTCTCGTTTATTAATGCGAAGCTCTATCCAGAGCCAGAGATCAGCTGGAACGATGAGGTTCGGCGCAACTCTTCGATGCAAATCCAAGCGCAGCGGAATAGAGAACAGCTGCGAAACTAAAGAGTATGAGCGCCGCTTTTCCCCCGAATTTCCCTAATCGTTTTCGTGACAGCCTTCGCTAGCGTTCCAAGCCATGCCTTGCATGACTTGGCTTGGTTCGAACTTCAGTCGAGGACAAATCCCTCTTCAGATAATATTCCAAACGCTATGCGGTTTGCCAGGCGTTTGCTGGAAGCCAGATGCAAGCGCAGGGATTTGGCGATAGTTCCGCAATTTGCTGGCTCGCATAGAACTGCGGAAGCGCTGTTGACACAATGAATTTTCAAGCGTAATAAACCGAACGGTTACATAACCATATGGTTTAATAATGACGCCTCAGGATCAACTTAGCACCACATTCGCCGCTCTAGCTGACCCGACAAGGCGGGCAATTCTGGCCAAGCTCGCGCTTGGTGAAACGGCCGTGACCGAGCTGGCAAAGCCGTTCGATATGAGCCTCCCTGCCATCTCCAAGCATCTCAAGGTGCTGGAACATGCTGGTCTCATATCGCGCGGACGGGAAGCGCAATGGCGTCCCTGCAAGCTCGAAGCCGGTCCACTCAAAACCGCTGATGACTGGCTTGAGTACTATCGCCAGTTCTGGGAAGAAAGGTTCGATCGCCTTGAGGGCTACCTTCGCGTGCTGCAAGCCAAGGAGAAAAGAAATGGCCGAAAGAACAGGAAATGAAGCCTTGCTAGGTCAGCCGTTCGTCATCACACGAGCCTTCAATGCGCCACGCGATCTCGTATGGAAGGCGTGGACTGAAGCCAAACACTTGCAACATTGGTGGGGACCGAAGGGTTCAAAGATCGAAGTGCTGAAATTCGATTTTCGGACCGGTGGCATGTTCCATTACGCGATGCGCTATTCGACCGGCGCCGTAATGTGGGGCCGCTTCACATTTGTCGACATAGCGCCGCCCGAACGCCTCGTGTTCCTCAACGGATTTGCCGATGAGACGGGCGAAGTTGCGCGCGCTCCTTTTCCCGGAGCCATTCCGCTGCAAATGGAAAACACGGTCACCTTCAGCGAGCAGGCTGGCAAGACCACGATCACGCTGCATAGCCTGCCAGTCAATGCGACTGATGAAGAACGCCTATTCTTTGAAGGCATGTTCGCCTCCATGACCGGCGGCTACGGCGGCACCTTCGACCAGTTGGACGGTTATTTGGAGATAATGCTGGCGGCTTAAGATACGTAGTTGGCCGCTTAGACCACTTTCCAATATTGACTAGTGACGTCGATGAGTGGCCATCTCAACATTGTTAGACGGAGTTCTTACGATGCAAAGCCGCCGTCAATTTCTCCTATCTTCAGCGCTGAGTTTTGGAGCGACTATGTCAAGTGCATCCTTTGCCGGGCAGGCGAGGCGCACGGCTTTGCCTGCGGGATTTTACCTGCCGGAGGAGGCCGGCCGGCATCTCCGGACCTTCATGCAATGGCCGGTCAACAGGACGGTTCATACTGACGGGGTATTCCTGCAAATTCTGCAGGGAACAATTGCTCAGCTAGCCAACACTATTTCTGAGTTCGAGCCAGTCGTCGTATTGATGGCTAACGAGCACCAGGGGATGGCTCGCAAGAAGCTCTCAGCCAAGGTCGAGATTTGGGATATCGCGACCGATGACCTGTGGTGCCGCGATTCCGGACCTTCGTTTGTGGTTGACGGCAAGGGTGGGCTTGCGGTGACACAGCTCAACTTTAACGGATGGGGCAACAAACAAGTGCATTCCAATGACGGCCAGATCGCGCGCCGCGTTGCCGAACGCCTTGGGCTTACAGTTTATGACAACGGTCTCACCGGCGAAGCGGGTGGCGTTGAGCAAGACGGGTCCGGCACGCTGATTGCGCATGAAAGCTCATGGGTGATTGCCAACCGCAACCGCATGGGTCGTGATAAGGTCGAAGGTCTGCTGCTCGAGGCGCTTGGTGCCAAGTCGCTAATTTGGGCGCCAGGAATCAAAGGCGCTGACATAACGGATTATCACATCGATGCTCTGGCGCGGTTCGTTCGCCCTGGTGTCGTTGTTATCCAGATGCCGAAGGAAATTGACCCGGATGATCCTTGGAGCAAGTCAGCCTTTGAGACGCACGGCATTCTCAAAGCGGCGCGTGACGCGCGTGGTCAGCCGTTCGAGATTGTCATGCTGCCCGAACCCAGTAAACCACGCGTGACGTCTACCGATTTCGTGGCCTCATATGTCAATTACTACGTCTGCAACGGAGCCGTGATATCAGCTGAGTTTGGGGACCCAGTTACTGACCGAGAGGCAGTTAATACGTTGAACAAGTTGTATCCTGGCCGTGAAGTCGTCGCACTCAACGTCGACCCCATTGGTGAAACTGGTGGCGGTATTCATTGCGCCACCCACGAACAACCAGCAGTGTAGGAGCCACATTGGCAATAGCAACCGAACCGGTGTAGGCACTCACCTGATTGGCCAGCCCAATAGGGGACATCGATGACGCTTTTTGGCAGCGTATCCGGGAGTTTTCTGGTCGCCCTGCCGGCGTTGTTCTCGATTGTAAACCCGTTTGGCGGCGCGCTCATTTATCATCAAGTCACAGTCGAACGCGACCGTGCCGAACGCGTCGCGTTGGCGTGGCGGGTCGCGAGTTATTCAGCCATTGTTATGCTGTCGTCACTGTGGATCGGCGCCTGGTTGATGAGTTTCTTCGGCGTCAGCATCGAAGCCTTGCGCGTGGCAGGCGGCTTGGTCGTGGCGGCGAGCGCTTGGGAGATGCTGTCCTATTCGCAACAAACCGAAAGCCGCAAACAGGAACAAGCCGCACCGGCTGCGGGTGCCGCCGATGTCGCGTTCTTTCCGCTGACGATGCCATTCACCACTGGACCCGGCACGATTTCGGTCGCCATCGCATTGAGTGCCAGCCGTCCATCGACGGGCGTCGAATTGGTGCCGTTTTTTGCAGGCCTCTCGGCAGCGGCGCTTGTCGTCGCGATCTCGGTTGGCATTTGCTACGCTTCAGCCGACCGCGTCGTCACATTACTTGGACCCGCAAGGGCGCGTGTCTTGAACCGGCTGTCAGCATTTCTACTGCTCTGCATTGGCGTGCAAATCCTGCTCACTGGCCTGCAAGGCGCGCTGATCTCTGCGCTGGTGGCGGGCAGGTAGGTGTGGCGGGGTTGGCAAACTTTGGCGCAGTCACGCCATTGCCTAATCCAACCT
Source organism: Hyphomicrobium sp. (assembly GCA_031380225.1). Taxonomy (GTDB): domain Bacteria; phylum Pseudomonadota; class Alphaproteobacteria; order Rhizobiales; family Hyphomicrobiaceae; genus JANNFX01. The sequence continues at coordinate 19,719 of JANNFX010000024.1, read as the reverse complement.
GGATGTCATCCTCGGGCTTGGCCCGAGGACCCATCAAGCAGCAAAACTTGCCGCCAAATTCTTTGCGCCGTAAGCGCCACGGGCACTTCTATCGTCACCCACACCAACGGACAAATGGGTCCTCGGGCCAAGCCCGAGGATGACAGCGGTGGGGTGGCGCGAGTGGGTGCTTGACCCGAGTCTCTGTGCGTGGGTGGGGCTGATCGGACCTGCTGGCCGCTTCCAAAATCCAACATGGATTTCGCAAATGCCAGGGGTTCTTCGAAAGTGGCTGCTGGAAAGGGACGATTTGTGCGCCGCTTTTTGGCACTTTCGTCCTCTTCTTTTTTAGCCATGGACCTCTCCAATCGCGGACTAAAGTAGTCTGCTACCGCATAAGCTGAAAGATTAAAGATAGAGGATTGTGCGACCGATTCGGCAACCAATATTTTGAACTACCCCCCTCACGACTTCACCGCAAACAAATCCTTTTGATCCGCGACCCTCAATTCCTTCATCACCCACGGCAGTCCTTGTTTGCCGATTTCGTCCATGAACGGCTTTGACGGCAATTGCTCGACGTTGTAGACGCCCGCCTTTTGCGCGCCCGTTCCCCAGTGGCCTTTGAATAGCATTATGGCGCCGACGACGGGCGGCACGCCGGTGGTGTACGACACCGCTTGTGCTTGCGTTTCCTTGTAGCAATGGGCGTGATCGCAGACGTTATAGATCATCGCGATTTTCTTCTTGCCGTTCTTGGTGCCACGGAAGATGCAGCCAATCGACGTGCGGCCGGTGTAGTTCTTGCCAAGCGATGACGGGGCGGGGAGCAGTTCTTTCAAGAACTCCATCGGGATGACCGGGTTGCCCTTGTACATCACCGGATCGATGCGTGTCATGCCAACGTTCTGCAGCACGTCGAGATGCTTGATGTAGTTGTCCGAGAACGTCATCCAGAAGCGTATTTGTTTCAGCCCCTTGATGTTCTTGACCAGGCTCTCTTCTTCCTCGTGATAAATCAGATACGACTTACGAGGCCCGACTTCCGGGTAATCGACCATGCAGGAGATCGATAGCGGATCGATTTCAATCCACTTGCCGTCTTTCCAATATTTGCCGCGCTGAGTGACTTCGCGCAAATTGATCTCAGGATTGAAGTTGGTGGCAAATGCTTTGCCATGGCTGCCGTCGTTGCAGTCTACGATGTCGATCTGCTCGATTTCGTCGAACAGAAATTCCTGCGCATAGGCGCAATAGATGTTCGATTGGCCGGGATCGAAGCCGCAGCCGAGGATGGCCATGATGCCGGCCTTCTTATATTTGGGGTGATACGGCCACTGCCATTTGTAGGTGAACTTGGCGACGTCGCGCGGCTCGTAGTTCGCCGTGTCCATGTAGTGCACGCCAGTTTCTAGGCAGGCATCCATCAGAGCCAAGTCTTGATATGGCAGCGCCATGTTGATCAATAGGTCTGGCTTGACGCGTTTGATCAGCGCCACCGTCTCAGCTACATTGTCGGCATCGACCTGCGAAATGTCGATTTTGCCTTTGCACTGTTTCTTGACCTTTTCGCAGCTCTCAATCCGGCGCGAGGCAAGGTGAATTTTCTTGAACACATCGCGGTTCATCGCGCACTTTTGGGCGGTAACGGAGCCGGCGGCTCCCGCACCGATGATCAAGACGCTGTCCAAAGTCGTGGCTCCTATGGGTCGAGAGACGAAACTGAGCCACGCGCATAGGGCAGACGCGTTTCAAGATCAAGAAATTCGATGAGGGCGGGGTCCGTAGGTTGGGTTAAGCCGCCCTGCACTTGCGGCCGTAACCCAACATTTTCCATCGGCTCGCGAAAGCGTTGGGTTACGCGCGGTTCGATGCCAGAGCCAATAATTTACGTTTTGTGGCCGCGCTAACCCAACCTACGCGACCTCAATCAATGCCCGCTGATCCGCTCGATTTGGGCGCCGCAGCGCGACAGCTTCTCTTCCAACCGCTCGAAGCCGCGGTCGAGGTGGTAGACGCGGTTGATGATGGTTTCGCCCTCGGCCATCATGCCGGCGATAACGAGCGAGACCGACGCGCGCAAATCTGTCGCCATCACCGGCGCGCCGCGCAGAGTCTTGACGCCCTTGATGGTCGCCGAGTCGCCATGCAGATGGATATCGGCGCCGAGGCGAGCCAGCTCCTGCACATGCATGAAACGGTTCTCGAAAATTGTTTCGCGAATGACAGATGTGCCACTTGCCCGCGTCATGAGCGCCATGAACTGAGCTTGCAGGTCGGTCGGAAAGCCCGGGAACGGCTGGGTCTCGACGGATACGGGCTCAATGGCGCCACCATTGCGGACAATGCGAATGCCGGTTTCGGTCGGCGTAATCTTAGCGCCGGTCTTTTCGAGTTCGATCAGGGCTTGGTCTAGGAGCTCGTAGCGCGTGCCTTCCAGTGTGACATCACCGCCTGTCGCAGCGACCAGCATAGCGAAGGTGCCGGTTTCAATCCGGTCGGGCAGCACGGTATGAACGGCGCCCTCGAGCCGCTCGCGGCCCTGGATGCGTAACGTCGAGGTGCCGATGCCATCGATTAGAACGCCCATTTTAACGAGGCAATGGGCGACGTCACCGATTTCAGGCTCGCGCGCGGCATTCTCAATGAGAGTCTCGCCTTTGGCCAAAGCGGCGGCCAGCAACACGTTATGAGTGGCACCAACGGACGCTTTGGGGAAAATGATGCGGGCGCCATGTAGGCCCTTGGGTGCCTTGGCGACGACGTAGCCGGCATCGATATCAATCTCGGCACCAAGCGCCTTGAGGCCCATCAAATGCCAATCGACGGGGCGGGTGCCGATGGCGCAACCTCCGGGAAGCGATACCTTTGCTTGCCGCATGCGGGCCAGGATTGGGCCCAATACCCAAAAGCTGGCGCGCATCCGCGACACCATTTCATAGGGCGCAACCGTATCGGTAATCTCGCGCGCGGTCAGATGGAACGTCTCGCCCTGATGGGGAACGCCAGGGCGCTTGCCATCGACCGCCAGGTCGACGCCGTGGTTGCGCATAATGCGGACCAGCAAATTAACGTCAGCGAGATTTGGCACGTTTTTGAGCGTCAGCCGGTCATCGGTCAAAAGAGCGGCGATGATGAGTGGCAGGGCCGCATTCTTGGCACCCGAAATCGGGATGGAGCCTTTGAGCGGCGCGCCGCCAGTGACTTTGATGCGATCCATTTAGGCTCTCGATTTCAAGTGACGGGCTGGGACCGGCGTCTGGCCGGACAATGCAACGACGATGGGTGTTCCACCTTGGTTGGAGGATTTGCCGGACGAGCGCCGAAAGAGCAAGGCTCCCGGATGCCGCGATCATGCCAGAACGCCGCGGAAAGTAGTGGGTAAGGCCATATTTTAAGCCGTGGACGGCTCAGGATCCGGGCTGATGACTGTGTCGTCTTGCTCTTCGGCGGTCTCGGTCTCGCCGTCCGTGACGGGAGTTCGGGACCGTTTGAGCGCCTTTCGCTTCATCAAGTTGGCGCGCAGCTCTTGAGCCAATCGGGCTTCACGAGCAGCTTTCATGATTGCACTGTGCGAAGGATTTGAAGTTTCGTCTCCGTTTGTCATCGATCAATGGCTTTCAATTGCAGCCAGTTCAAACTAGCGGCCTCAAAAAAATCTTTCAGCTGAACGTCATCGCCGGGTCAGAAACTATGATGACAATCGGATATCCCCGTGCTGAATACGAAGGTCTTATTTCATTTCGAGGCTAACTCGAATGTCCGGGTTTGAACAGCGGTTGCAAATTGTGGGCGAGCCAACGGTGCAAGGCCCTTGCAGGGTGCCCAGCACCAATGACCCACAAACGCTTGCCGCAGTCAGTTCCGCCAGGAACAGAGTTCGTGCCAGCGAGGCGATAGACTTAAGTGCGCGAGTTCTCAAGTCGCGACTCTGCCAGCTATTCAAGAATATTCTCCAACACGCGGGACCACGCCATGATCCGGTCTTTGATTGAAGTCGCCAGACGATGGTGCGCTGGCGACGGTGTTTCCCGCTTCAGGAGTAGGCTCGCTGCAGCAGCAGTGGCCGTTGTGGCTGCAGCCGGAAGCGTCAGCGCCGGACCACAGGAAACGCCCGTCATTCGCAAGGGCGACGCCGCTGTGACATCGTTCGCGGGCGCCTCGGCGCCTTCGAACCCGCCCAAAGGCATGCATCCACTCGATGTAACCTTTATCGATGTCAAAAAGCCGACGCTGCAAGTCTTCGATTTGTCGAAACTTGGTGGACCGCCAACCGGCCAGCTCGCCACAGCGCCGGTTCGCTTTGAAGCCTATGCCTCTCAAATTGGGCACGTTTTTGCGGTTACGACCGATGCTCCCGTCGGCGCTGCTGGTCCGAATATTTTCGTCGGTGCAACCTCGTTGTTTGGCCTGCAAATTATCGAGCCAGGCCCTGACGGCACGCCGAAGCGGCTCGTCCGCGGCGCGCCACGGGCCGAATGGATGGCCGGGCAGTTCGGCTTAGATCAAGGCGGTGGACCGGGTTCAATTTGGAAGATTGACGGCGCCACCGGCGCCATTTCGCTATTTTCGAATGTGATCAGTAGCGACCTAGAAAATGCCGGGCCCGGCATTGGTGGCTTGGCGTTCGATGGGCTGTCCGGGTCGCTATACGCCACCAATCTAGAATCCGGCATGATCCACCGCCTCGACAAAAATGGGCGCGAACTCGAAATATATGACCACGGCATCGCCGGCCGCACGAAGGTGTCATTGGCCGCGGTTGTCGACGACGCCAAGCGCATGGATATCCGCAATCCGGCGTTCAATATCGAAGATCCGCAAACCTGGGGTTACACCAACTCCAAGCGCCGGGTCATTGCAGTCGCGGTCGAAAACGGCCGCCTCTATTATTCGGTCGTAGATGGACCTGGCATCTGGTCGGTTGGGCTCAATGTAGACGGCAGTTTTGCCGACGATGCGCGGCTCGATATCGATGTCTCAGGGACGCCGAATGGCAATCCTGTCACCGGTCTCGCATTTGATGGACCAGATATCCTTTTCCTATCGCAGCGTGGTGAAAGCACTGGCAGTTACGACTATTCGACATTCGCGCGGCCGCAGACCTCTGTTGTGTCGCGGTATAAATTTGAGTCCTCCAGCAAGTCTTGGAGCCCAGACCGCGATGACGTCGCAATTGGCTTAGCGCCGGTCTATCGGGCCACGAACGGCGGCGTCGCGCTCAACTATGGCTACGACAAGCAAGGCAACATCGACTACGGCCAATGCCGTCAGACTCTTTGGACCACTGGCGAACAATTGCGCGCTGGCGAGAGCGGTCCCAGTATTTTGAACGGTCTGCAGGGCAACGACAAATCGATGCTGCAAAAGCCGGCTGTACCAGCTGCCCGATCAGGCGCTGCCGTGTTGAGTGGTGACCTCGCTCAATCGCGCGAAGCTGAACTGTCAGCGCCAAGCGACGTGTGGTTCACCGACAAAGACGGGAAGTTCGAAGATCCACAGGTTCACGCCCATATCGGTGCAATCGCGATCTTGACCGAGTGCGATAGATCAGTTGCTGAAACCAAGCGGCCAAACGTTGCGCCCTATGTGCCGGGTACCAAACGCACCAAGCCAGGGATCTATATCGATAAAGTTTGCGGACCGGCGATTATAGGCATCGAGACGCGGTGCGAAATCACGATCACGAACGTTGGCATCGAACCTCAATCGCCGATTGTGTTCACTGATGCCGGCAGCACTTTGTCTGGTCCTGGCGTAAACACGCCACTGCTGATTACAAGTTGGACAACGGACGGCGCTGACTTCGTTTGTTCGCCGGTGCCGTCAGGCTCATTTACGTGTTTGTTGCCGCCAGAATCATTACTGCCGGGTAAGTCGCGAACCGTGACGGCGATGATCAATACCGATCCTGGATTCGGAGCAGGCAGTGAAGGCTTCATCAATTGCGCGACCCTTGATGCGCCCTATCACGGGCAATCTTGCTTCAAAACCGGCGACGGCCAACCTGGTGGATTGAAGATCTCTAAGTCCGGTCCAGCTTCGTGCGCGCCCGGTGGCAATTGTAGTTTCAAACTTTCCGTCACCAATAACGGCGCGTTGCCGTTTAGCGGCCAAGTTCTGTTGAGCGACGCCATGCTGATCAACGGTGTTGCGCCAGCGCCTGCACCCATCACGGGAGTTAGTCCATCATTCGGGTGCACAGGCGGAGATCCCGCAGCGCTGCCTATCCAGTGTAACATGCCGCTGTCATTGGCTGCTGGGGCTTCAAAAGCGTTCAATGTCACAATGACCATGCCGCCCGGCAACTTCTGGGCGCAAAATTGTTTCGTGATCACGTCGCCGGCATCGCCGCCGCCAGGCGCAATAGCGGATAGTGGCGCTTGTGCTTGGGTCAAAGTTGGCAATCCGCCGCCGCTCTCGAATCTTGCGATCAGCAAGACCGCCGGACCGTGTGCCAAGAACGGTGCCAATCTCGTCCGCTGCGGTTTTGCGATATCAGTCAAAAATAATGGCCCTTCGCCCTTTAGTAGTGTCATCGCGCTCAATGAAACCACCTCGCCAACCGGCTCGTTGATCAGTACGGACCCTGCACTGGCCTGTACCCCAAGCGTTGCTGGGGCATCGACGTGCACATCGCCGGCTGCAATCGCGCTCAATCCCGGACAATCGCAAACGTTCAACGTCGTCGTCGATACACCGGCAGTTGATGTCGATGCTGCAGCATGTTTCACGCCGAACAAAATTACGATCGCATCGCCCCTGGGTGCGCCTCAGAATTTCAACGCAACCGATGATACGGCTAATGCTACCGCAGATTCAGCGTTGTTGGAATTCTTCGACCCAGTCACTGGTCTCACAACTGTGATTTGCGATCCGACCAATCTCAAGACGACCAAGGCCGCGACAGGCGATTGCGTCAAAGCCGGCGGCGGCTATGAGTGCTCGTACAAGGTCACGATCACCAACATGGGGCCAGACCCCTACAAGGGCCCGGTCAACCTGGTTGATGACACTCCGGGTGCCACGTCGGTTATCGCAAACGGCTCAGGCTGGAACTGCACAAACGGAGCGTCATCCGCCCAGTGTTCACAACCGCCGCTGACATTGGCCAAGGGCGCGTCGCTCGAAATTGCTGTCAAAGCAACTGTGCCAGACAATGGCCAGTGCTCGGCCCCCAATCGCGCGACAATGACATTCCCGCCCGCCGGCACGCGCTTCAATCGATTGGCTGGCGATGATAGCGATACGGCCACGGCGGCGATCCCGTCGCCGAAGTGTCTCGAAAAACCAGCCTGCGTGTCGCCAGTTGAAGGCGAGTTCGCCAGTGCAAGCGGTGCCTGCGTTTGCGAGCAAGGCCGCACCCGCGACCGTGCACAGCGCTGTATCGCCGACGCAACACCGGTAAAGCCCGATCCAGTCTCGGACAAGTGCCCAGACGGCTATCCTATCCCGCAGAACGGCAATTGCCCGTGCCCGAACGGTCAAACCTGGGACCAGGAGCGCCACGTTTGCAACACCGCCTGTGAACCAGGCCCGAACGAGTACCGCACCGCTGCTGGGCAATGCGTTTGTAAGTCCGGATATGTGCCAGGCTCGTCTGGCAGCGGCTGTGTAACGGGTAAGGACGACGATGACGCCAAACCGCTGCCGATCGTTCCGCGGCCTTCAACTCCGGAACGTCCAACGACGACTGACGACAATGACCGGTGCGATCCAGGCCCGCACGGCTATCGAACGCCGAATGGCCGCTGCGTCTGCAAAGAGGGCTATGAACGCGTCCGCGGTGAGTGTGTTGGCGAACGCGAGGACCCGAAGTGCCAGCCAGGCCCGGGCGAATACCGGACTTCGAAAGGCAACTGCATCTGCAAAGAAGGCTACGAGCGCGATAATAACGGCCGTTGCCAGGAGGTCATCGATTGCCCGCCAAGCATGGACTACGACGAACGGCTTGGAAAATGCGTCCGGCACGAACAGCCACAATGCCAGCCGGGCCCACATGAGTACCGCACGTCCAGTGGCCGCTGCGTCTGCAGCGAAGGCTACGAGCGCAGCGGTAGCGGACAATGCGAAAAGATCTTCGATTGCCCACCAAGTATGGACTTCGATCCAGATCGCCAGAAATGCGTGCCGCATGAAGGGCCGGTCCGTGAGGTGTGCTCGTCTCGTCAGTATCTGAATGCGAACGGACGTTGCGAATGTAAGCAAGGCTACCGCGAAGTTGATGGCGACTGTGTTGAACAGCGTCAACCGGAGCGCTGCGGGCCGAACGAAGTCATGGCGCGGGATGGCTCATGCAGTTGCCGCGAAGGATATGCCGGCATCGATGGTCTTTGCGTGCCGGAGCGTGACAAACAGCCTGAGCGTCCCGAAGGGCGAACATGTCCGAAGGGCTTTGTGGGCACTCCGCCAAACTGCAAAACAATGGACGTGCCAACGCTTCGGCCCAATGACCGTCCGGAAGTCAAGCAGTGCCCGAGCGGCTACGAGGGCGTCTATCCGAAGTGCAGCATGATCGACTTAAAAAAACCACTGACGGATGGAAAGCCAAAAACCGATAAGACGGACGAGCCACCGAAGACGGAGTCAAAGCCGCCGCTTGAGGACGACACACCCGTCAAGAAGCTTGACCCCAAGCCCGACCGGCCGAAGACCGATCCCAAAGTGAATAAGCCTGTTGTCAAAGACAGCTTGCCAACGAAGAAGTTGCTTGATGACAACTCGAAGGTGGAGAAAAAGCAGCTTCAAGACATTCGCAAGCCGGCGCCACCGAAGGAAGACACGGACAAAGGCAAGACATCAAAACCGGATGCCGATGTCACAAAGCAGAAGAATCAGAAGCAGGGCGTGCGCAAGCCACTGCCCCTGAAGGTCGAGCCCGAAAAGAAAATCAAGGATAAGCCGAACCAAAAGCCGAACGCATTCGCCCCCAACACCAAGGTCAAGGATGAAAAGAAAGGTGGCAAAGCCAAAGACTGTCCGAACGGCATGAAAGGCAAGCCGCCAAACTGCCGGAAAGCTTAGGTTTTCTGCCAGCTTGTCGCATGATGGCAGAGTTCAAGGACTAGGCTGGACTTGCGCTTGCCCCGGCGGAGGGCTTGTGGCAGTGTCCGGCCGCGTTGGAACGGGGTCGCGTTTCAGTGACGATTTTGTGACCCCCGCATCACCCCTTGCTGCCGTAGCTCAGTGGTAGAGCACTCCCTTGGTAAGGGAGAGGTCGAGAGTTCAATCCCCTCCGGCAGCACCATCTTTTTTGGCTCACCGAAAAGCGGTCAAAATCCTGGCTTCACGCCATTGATCAGCTTGTGACCCTGAGATTGGTCAGCCGTTCTGCGATTTCGCGGAAAGACGCGATCAAATCGCCGGTACTTGAGGCATCGAAGAAGTTGGCGTCACCGCTGCAGGATCTGAGCATCGATTCGGCTGCTACCGGGGCTTGGAATCCGACGGTATAGAGTTTGATGCCGTCACTTCCGGTCTTGATGGCTTCACAGAGCGCCAGCGCCTGGTTTGGTGAACTTTCGGCCGCCAATGGGTCAACGGAATTGACATTAGTGCTGCCGTAGCTGGTATTGAATTCGCCATCAGTCATTAGAATGATGGCCTTTACGATATCAGGGGACGCGGGCTTTGGCCGGCGCGCAGATGGCCACAGCGATGCCCACTGGTCTGAAAGCATGTACCAGCCCCAAGCTAAACCAGTGTGACCTGCAGTTCCTCCACTCGGACTCAATCCATCAATCCGGTCCTCGAATGCATTTCTTTCAGCGTTATCTGCGAGATCAAGCAGCGGCTCAATAGGCGCGACTGGACAACTGTAATTAGAATTTAATGCCGATGTACTTGTTCCAAGGTAGCCGCCTGATGCAACGGCCTCGTCTGTCGCCTGGTTGACGCCGAGCCGTTCGACGACGCAATTATCAGAACCTCCGCCGCCCGTAACAGCTGCTTTGTAACTGCCAGCGTTGACCGAAGCGGAATATGGTACGAGCGAAATTCGAATACCACCTCGATTTGGGTTGGTGGCAAACAAAACATCAACCAAATCTTTGGCTGCAACTTTGAGGCCTGCAATTTTGCCGGAGCTATTCATTGATCCGGTGATGTCTAACACCAAGCTGATTTCGATTTTTTTGCTTTTGTACGTGGTTTCTGATTCGGGATTCAACGCTATTGTCGATGACATGCCAGCAAGGCTACCGAACATAGACTGCAACGATGCGCTGACAGAAAGCCTGACAGTCGAAGAGCCGCGGTCAATTGCTGTCGCCAAAGTTCCGATCGTCAGATTGTTCATTGTGATCTGAGCGCGATGCGCGTTGAAGTACGCCAGCGCAACGGCTCGCACGTCGGCATCGTTCATGGTTTCGTCATCGAGGATCTTAGCGGAAGCCAGCGCTGCGGCGTCAAGTGCGGACTGGAGCTTCGAATTGACGTTTATCGCGCGCGAACTGTCGATCGCGATGGCGGATGCGATGCACAGGCATATAAACGCAACGCCAGATATGATGGCGATCGAGCCACCCTGATCGCGCATAAAGCGCTTTGTGAGATTATGTAATTGCATCAGCGGCCCCTCTATATATCCGCGATGATTGAGCATCTTTCTGCCTAATACTTTTATAATTCCGATGAATGTAGATCAAATTGCAGGCAATAAGTTTGTCGTAATCTAAATGGCGTTTTAATTGGTGCAGCAATCTGAGACAATTAGATTGAGAAGACTAAGTTGCCCGGATGCGAAGTCTAACTCAGCTCAAGCCGCCGCTGATTCGTGGCAGTGCCGCTGGTGCTGGCGGTTCCCGCTCCTCGAATGACTGAGAGAGCGTAATCTTTTGCCAGATCTTGCTCGACAGGTTCGACGTTAACCGTTCGATATCACCGACCGTATCGATGATGGCTGGGTCGCTGAGTTTTTCCGCATAGAGGGCAGCCAGCTTAGCAGCCAGCGATAGCATTTCGGAACAGTAGTCGAGATAGCGCATGAGTTCAAAGGCCGACATAGTCCGGTCAGGCGAAGATGACGTCTTGGCCGAGCCAAGCGCACCGGGGTCCTTGGTCAACTGATGCATATCAATGACGTGAATAATCGAGCGTATTTCATGAAGCGCTGCAAGTGCGCGCTGACGTTTCCAACGGGCCTCTAGGGTTGAAACAAAGAACGCCGCTCCGCCCAGGATCACAGCCAAGTTCATTGCTGCGTCAAGTCCTTGCAATACATCGGAAAGCTCGTCAGTGCCCTTCAGAGAAATGCCATGCCCAATCAAGGCCGCCAAAGTAACAGCGCTCAATCCCGTCACTGCGATCATTGCCGACCGGAGGCCCCAATGCGGCCGCGCTACTTCGGTTATTCGGTCTGAAGTTTGCTCGCCGAGGTGCTGGAGATCTAGGCAAACATTCGCTAGTCCCGATCCAGGAAATCGCTCAGAAATCCGGTCGTACAGTTGCTCGACTGTCGAGACGATTTTGCCGGCTTTAAGAGTTCGATACATCTACCCCCCCAGGGATCCTGCGAAATCATAAACAATTCGTGTTCAGCAAAATATCTGCTCCAGCCAGCACCGGGCCCCGGCATTTTTACGGAATATTACCCAAGTCGCCGCATCTTGCATGAACCGATTTCTATCAGTGGTGCGTTTTTGCGTCGGTTGTTCCCCATGTTCTGTTTGCGAGTGCCGGTGCGTTTATCCGGCTTGCCCATGCGTTTTTTGGCCGTCACAGCTATTTTGGGCTTGGCATCCGGTCCCGCCCTATCGCAATCCTTCTTTCAGAGCCTATTCGGATTTGGCACAGCTCCTGCCCAGAAGGCGGAGCCAAAGCGTGTTGAGCCCCGGCCTGGGACTTCATTGCGGTCGTTGCAGCGCTCGCGTCCGTCGGGATCGGGCAACAGCTCACCAGACGGCGATGCTGATGAAGCCTCGGCAGAAGACGACAATTCCAGTGGTCCCTATCGCACGTTGTGCGTGCGAACGTGCGACGGCTACTATTTCCCGATCAGTCCACGCGCCTCGCAAAGCCGCTTCAAGCGCGACGCCCGGATGTGCAAACAGATGTGCGGCCACGAAACCAAGCTGTTTTACATGGATCGCGACAGCACTAACATGAAGGAAATGCTGGACGTCGACGGTGAGCCCTATTCCAAATTGCCGAACGCGTTTTCTTACCGGAAATCTCTCGTCAATGGCTGCGCCTGTAGGCCGATGCCGTGGTCAGAAGCGGAACGCGCCCGCCATGCCATGTATTCGGTTGCGGATTCTGTCGAGAAAGCGCAGCGCGAAACTTTTGAGCGCCAGCTGGCGGCGGCGAAAGCCAATTCTAAACAGCAGACAGAAACGACCTCAGCCAAAACGGCGCCAACTGGTGCAGCGGTCGTAGAAACGGCATCAACATCGTCTCCGCCAACGAATTCGGACGAACCGGCAGCGACTGAAACAGAATCGGCCAGCATTAAAAGCGAGGTGCTGGCTTTGCATTTGGTTCCTGGAATCTCGCTTCCAATCGTCGAAATAGAACCTGAGGAGGCGTCAGTTCAATTGAAGCCTGAGCTCAATCGCCCGCGCCGCAACTATGCTCGTCTGCAATCAAAGCCGAAGCAAATTCAGACCGCGTCTTGGCAGTTTGGCGGCGGCAGTAAACATGTCTGGCCCGGCGATCGACCGGTTCGCAGACGGTAAACAGGCTGGCTCGTTCTGCGTCACGGCGTCCCTTGGGGCCGGGATCGCGGAAAAGTCAGGGGAATTCCGGTTGCCCAGCGGCCTGCGGAAGTGCAAGAACCAAGCACGTTGTTTCGTTCTGCGCCGAACTCTGGAGACCTTGCCGATGAACGTGCACGTGACGCCACCTGTTGTCCTACTTCGCCACAACTGGACGCGCACTGAAGCTCAAGCGATCTATGATTTGCCGTTCATGGATCTGCTGTTCCAGTCGCAATCGGTACACCGCCGCACGTTCGATCCCAACAAAGTGCAAATGAGCCGGCTGCTGTCGATCAAGACCGGCGGCTGCGCCGAGGATTGCGGCTACTGCAGCCAATCCGCTCATCACGAAACCGGCCTCAAGGCATCGAAGTTGATGGAAGTTGAGCGCGTGCTCGCCGAAGCGCGTAAGGCTAAAGAAGGTGGCGCGACGCGCTATTGCATGGGGGCTGCATGGCGCTCACCGAAAGCGCGCGACATGGAGGCTGTGGTCGCCATGGTCGAAGGCGTCAAAGCTATGGGTATGGAAACCTGCATGACGCTCGGCATGTTGTCGGACGACGACATTGTCCGCCTCCGCGATGCCGGCCTCGACTATTATAATCACAACATCGATACCTCCGAGCGCTACTATCCTGAAGTAATCAAGTCGCGAACCTTCGCCGATCGCCTCGATACACTTGCCCGTGTTCGCGAAAGCGGCATGAAAGTTTGCTCGGGTGGCATTGTCGGCATGGGCGAAAAGCCGGAAGACCGCGTCGACATGCTGGTTACATTGGCGAATCTTGAGGAGCACCCGGAGAGCGTTCCGATCAATATGCTAATCGCCATTCAAGGCACGCCGCTGCAGGACACAGCGAAGATCGACCCGATCGAGTTCGTTCGCACCATCGCGACAGCGCGCATCATGATGCCGGAAAGTTTCGTGCGTCTTTCTGCCGGCCGGACCGAAATGTCGGATGAAATGCAGGCACTGTGCTTTTTCGCTGGCGCCAACTCGATTTTCTGCGGCGAGACGTTGTTGACGGCAGATAACCCTGGCGAAGACAAAGACGCAGTCTTGTTCGCCAAGCTCGGGCTTGAGCCTTTGCAGCTCGCGGATAGTCAGTCCGAAGGCGCTCCAGAAAGCTGCGGAGAAACATGCACGGCAGCCACCAACGCGCGCTGACTGCACTCGAACGGCGAGGCCGGTTGCGGCAACTCGCGGCGCGAAGTGGTGTCGACTTTTCGTCCAACGATTATTTAGGACTGGGCTCATCGGTTGAGCTGCGTGAAGCGCTGGCGTCGGCGCTGCTGCGCGGCGTGGCCGTTGGGGCCGGGGGCTCGCGGCTATTGCGCGGTAATGATCCCGAACATGAAGCACTTGAACGCGAGGCGGCTGCACATTTCGGCGCAGAAACCGCGCTCTATTTCGGCGGCGGTTTTGTCGCCAACTACGCGCTGCTGTCAACGCTGCCACAGCGCGGCGATCTGATTGTCTATGATGAGTTGATCCACGCCAGCGCCCACGACGGCATGCGCGCCAGCAAAGCTGAACACGTCGCGGTTCGCCACAATGATGCTGAGGCGTTTGAAGAAGCCATAATTTCTTGGCGCGCTGGCGGAGGAACAGGACGTGCATGGCTTGCGATTGAGAGCCTTTATTCGATGGATGGCGACCGGGCCCCGACTGATGACCTGGCTGCGATCGCCAGCCGTCATGACGCGATGTTACTGATCGATGAGGCGCACGCGACTGGCGTCTACGGCTGCGATGGCCGCGGCTTAGCTGCGCATTTGGAGGGACATCACAATGTCGTGTCACTCCATACTTGCGGCAAAGCTCTCGGCGTCTCAGGCGCGCTCGTGCTCTGCGCCGCGCCGTTGCGTGATTTTCTCGTCAATCGCAGCCGGGCTTTTATCTATGCCACGGCTCCGTCGCCGTTGATGGCCGCCGGAGTTAGGGCCGCTCTGCACCTCTGCAAAAGTGATCCATCACGGCGTGAGGCGCTCAAAGAACGAACGTCTCGTTTTGGAAAACTTCTGCAAGAGCGCTGTGGCATTGCTCCGTCGGGGTCACATATTCAACCGGTCGTCGTGGGCAGTGACAGTCGTGCAACGGTGCTTGCGAGCGCCATGCAAGCGCACGGATTCGATATTCGCGCCGTCCGTCCGCCAACCGTACCAGAAGGCACCGCGCGGCTCCGCATATCAATTACATTGAACGCCAGCGACGCTGACAATGGTCGCATGACAGCGGCGCTGGCCACCGAACTCGAAAGGCTCGCTCCATGAGGCGCGTGTTTGTGATCACGGGAACCGATACCGGCGCCGGCAAGACTGTGTTCGCCGCCGCTTTAGCTAACGCCATCGAAGCCGATTATTGGAAACCAATTCAGTGCGGCACTGACGGCGGCACTGACACACTGCGTGTTCAGGAACTTGGCGGACTTTCGAACGACCGCGTTATTCCTGAAACCTATCGCTTCAAGTTGCCTTTGTCGCCGCATCGCGCCGCCGAGCTCGAAGGCATCAAGATCGATACCGCCAAACTCAATCCACCTGATGGCAGCCAGCCATTGGTCATTGAAGGAGCCGGCGGATTGCTAGTGCCGATAAAACGTGAACTCTTGTTCGCCGATGTGTTCGCCCGCTGGGAGTTGCCGGTCATTCTTTGCGCCCGAACATCGCTCGGCACCATCAATCACACGCTATTATCGATTGAAGCGATGCGTGTTCGAGATATCATCATTCACGGAGTGGCGTTCATTGGCCATGAGAATGCTGATAACGAGCGCACGATTTGCGAGATTGGCGGTATCAAAAACCTCGGCCGTCTGCCACAACTCGAAGCCCTCACTGCCGCAACGTTGAGCGACGGCTTCAAGAACAATTTCCGGCTTGAGGACTTTGCGTAATGCCGAACAATTCGCCGGTTTGGCATCCTTTCACACAGCATGCGCTGGCGCCAGAAGCTCTCAACATTGCGCGCGCGGAGGGGGCTTGGCTCGAAACTGCGGACGGCCGCCGGATCTTTGATGCGGTCTCGTCGTGGTGGGTAATTACGCACGGTCACTGTCATCCGAAAATCATTGAGGCTATTCGAGAACAGGCCACAAAACTCGATCAGGTGATTTTCGCGGGCTGCACACATGAGCCTGCGGAAAAACTCGCCAGTAAGCTTATTGATCTTGTCAATTCTAGCCTCAAATCGACAGCGACGCGCCGTCTCAGCCATGTGTTCTATTCCGACTCTGGCTCGACCGCGGTCGAAGTTGCGCTCAAGATGGCGCTTGGTTATTGGCGCAACACCGGCGAGCCGCGCACGAAAATCATCGCCATGGAGTACGGCTATCACGGCGACACGATTGGCACCATGTCAGCGGGCGCACGCGGCGTTTTCAATGCCGCCTATGAAGCGCTGCTGTTTGATGTGAAGCGCATTCCGTTTCCCAAAGCAGGGTCTGAACAAGCAACGTTGGATGCCTTGCGTGACGCGACCGCGGATCGCTCTGCCGCGTGCTTGATTGTCGAGCCACTCGTGCTCGGCGCTGGCGGCATGATGATGTACGATGCGGCCACACTCGCGATCATGAAACAAATCTGTGAAGCGAGCGGCACGCTATTCGTTGCTGATGAAGTCATGACTGGCTGGGGCCGGTCGGGGACCTTGCTGGCCTGCGAACAAGCCGCCATTGTTCCCGATATTATGGGTCTCGCAAAAGGTCTGACGGGCGGCTCGATGCCGCTGGCGGTGACGCTGTGCTCGCAAGCAATTTTCGACGCACATTATTCCACTGACCGCACCAAAACGTTCTTTCACTCGTCCAGTTATACGGCGAACCCGATTGCCTGTGCCGCCGCGCTTGCCAATGTTGATATTTGGTTGACGGAGCCGGTGCTTGAACGCATCGCAAGACTTACACGAACGCAATCAGAGTGCCTCGCAGAATTCCGGCACGACAGCCGCTTCGAAAACGTTCGCCAGACCGGCACCATCGCCGCGCTTGATTTGATGGCTGCAGATGCCGGCTATCTCGCAAACGTCGGCCCGAAGGTGACCGCTCATGCGCTTGAGCATGGCATCCTGCTGCGCCCGCTCGGCAACACCGTTTACGTCATGCCGCCGTATTGCACGACGGCAGACGAGCTAAAGCGGGTGTATGACGTTTTGGGCTCAATGACCCGGCAATGACGATGTGCATTCGCCCCCCGCCTACTCCACCCTGTACTTCTTCAAGCCGCGCACCAACTCCGCAAGATGCTCAGAAATCTCGGCGCCGGTATCGACGGTCGCTTTCAAGGTCGCGCGGCCTTGAATGAGTTTGTTCAATTTGTCCTGGGCTTCGCCGAAACCGAAAAACAGCTGTTCGGGCGGCGTGATCTCGCCGTCCTCAACTGCGCACATGACGTCGAAGGCGTTTTGTGAAGCCAGCACCAGCATCGAGGCGACGTCGTTCATAAGTTGGTGATAGATTCGAACTTCGCCGGTCGCGACGCGCGGACCGTGGACGCCGAACTTCAAGGGCGACGCAATCTGCCCGCCCTCGCCCGCGAACAGCTTCGGATGCCGTTGAAAACGCCGGAATATTTCAGCGAGGCCAAGGCAACTGGTCTCAAGATCACGGAGCGCCGTTCCCGCCTTGCGCTTCGGTCGCGCTCGCTCTCCCGACTTATCCTGCGCGACCCAGTGGATGGTTGCGACGGACGCGATGGCGCCAAGTGCGGCTATGGCGGGCAGTACTATTGCAAATGGATCGGGGGCGATGCGGCTGTCTGAGTTAGACGGCGGCTCGGCGGCGTCCTTTGCCAGTTTCGAAGTCTTGGTCCGCCGCATGAGCAAATTCGCCGTCCCCCAAATGCTCTACGTGATTGATTTCAGACGGAGTCTTCACCTCAACCGTGCGATTGCCTGGCCCTTATAACGCAGGATCGTTCTGCGTCGAAGGGCCAAACATTGGCGGAATATGGGCGTGCCTGTGCAAAGCGGCCACATCGAGACATTGAAGTTGTAGTCCAGCTTATCGTGGTGAAAAGCTTATGTTATCCGCGCTCAGGTCGCACTTGCACTGTTTCGTATTGTCTGTAAATCTTTGCGTCGAATAGGCCGGGGGGCCGCTATGTGGGTCAGCACGCTCCCGTTTAGCTTGTGTTGAACCAGCGGTGGAGCAAACTTGGAACGCAAGATTTTAACGCCCTCAGCAGGCTCAGCGCGAGCCTGGATCAAAGTTTTGGCCGCGTATCGCGAGCCAAACCATGGTCGAAGCGCCTTCGAAATTGGCGTCACGTTACTTCCATTCTTAGTCTTGTGGGGCTTGGCATGGTTCGCGCTGCAGACCAGCTTCTTTCTGGCCCTGCCGTTCATGATCATCGCGTCGGGATTTCTGGTCCGGCTGTTTCTGATCCAGCATGACTGTGGCCACGGCTCTTTCTTCAAGAATAAGGCGATGAACGACTGGGTCGGCCGCCTGATGGGCGTCTTTACCGTCACGCCTTACGCGGAATGGAAACATTGCCACGCGTTGCATCACGCCTCGTCAGGCAATCTCGATCACCGCGGCTTTGGAGATATCGACACGCTGACGGTTGCCGAATACGAAGCTCTGACGCCGTTCAAAAAGCTGCGCTATCGCTTGTACCGCAATCCTTTCATTATGCTTGGTCTTGGACCGGCTTTCATGTTCCTGGTTTATAACAGGATGCCGACCAACCCATTGGAAGCCGGCCGCTGGGCATGGATGAGCGCGCTCGGAACCAATTTGTGCATCGCTGCCCTGTGGGGTGGCGTCATGATGCTGACCGGATGGCAAGAGTTCTTGATCATCGAAATCCCGGTCGTCGTCATGGCTGCAACAATTGGTGTGTGGTTGTTCTATGTCCAACATCAGTTCGAAGACACGATTTGGGCGCCGCATCCCGAATGGGATCGTCACGACGCGGCTCTATATGGCAGCTCGCATTATGATTTGCCTCAGCCATTGCGCTGGATGACGGCGAACATCGGCGTCCACCACGTTCATCACTTGAGCAGCGTCGTCCCATATTACCGGTTGCAGGATATCCTTAAAGATCATCCGCAATTGGCCGAAGTCCAGCGCATGACGTTGCGTGGCAGTCTTTCGTGCTTGCGGCTACGGTTGTGGGATGAACATGACAAGCGCTTGGTGTCGTTCCGCGAAGCCAAGCAGGCGATGATCCGGCGCGCGACCGCGTCAATGGTGCAACAAGATCAAGCGGCTTAAATAGCCTGACATTTGAGACGTAAAAACGGGGGCCAAAAGCCCCCGCATTTTATTGCTTAGATTGTTTGTCAAGGCGTGCAGCCGGCTCCAATTGTCGAAATTGCCATTGTCCGAAATTTTCAATTTTCTGATTCCCGGAAGCCGCGCCACTCAGTTCGAGTGATTCGAGGCATTGTCGAATGCGCGGCTATCCGGGACCTTTCCCGGCAAGGGTATGGCGAGATTGAAAACAGCAGGTAGTGCCTCAGTTTGAATTTGGAAATTGAAAACAGCACGAAAAACGGCCTTAACTCAGACCAATTACTCCTCTTCTTGACGCCCGGCGAGCCCAAAAGTTTCGTCATCCTGGCGCTGCCGGGATGACGGGCTGTGGGCCGGATGTTTCTGGGCTAAAAATTCAACAATAAATTCAAACTGAGACACCACCAAACAGCGAGTTCACTTGACTGCGGCCTCGGGTGAAGATCCCGGATGACCTCGCGCGCCATCGCTTGCGACGCCTCCGGGAACCAGTGACGGAGGTTGGGTCAAGCGTCCACGATTGCTAAAGGGCAGCAGGCTTGCCGAATGCGGAAATTGCTCCAAGATCAGTCCTCAATATACCCGCGCTTTCGGTTCGATATAAGCGATTTCATTTGTCAGCGTGCGAGTGTGGACCGGGCGATCGCCGAGTTTGACGTCGCGCTTATCTCCATCGGCCCAAGCCAACGTGTGCTTCATCCAAACTTTGTCGTCGCGTTTCGGGAAGTCTTCGCGGGCATGGGCGCCGCGGCTTTCTTTACGGGCTTCGGCGCCAACGACGGTGACCGCGGCTTGAGCAATCA
>JANNFX010000022.1:0-25744 GCA_031380225.1 Hyphomicrobium sp. | reverse complement strand
GAGCGTCCGTATCTCCAGGCCCCGATCGGTATGCACTCGACGACCATGTTCCTGCGCAAGCTCGGCGAATTGACCGGTCTCGATCCCGAACCTTTCATCGAACGCGAAAAGCACACCACGATCAAACCGATCTGGGATTTGTGGCGCTCAGTGACTCAAGACTTTTTCGGAACTGCGAGTTTTGCAATTGTCGCCAATGAAACTTACGCGCGTGGCATCCGCCACTTCCTTGAGATCGAAATGGGGCTGCCGTGCAATTTCTCTTTTGCACGCAGCGCCGGCTTGAAACCCGACAACGAAGCAGTCCGCGCAGCCATCAAGACCACACCACCCTTGATCATGTTCGGGAGCTACAACGAGCGCATGTATCTGGCTGAAGCGGGAAGCCGGGCCATGTACATTCCAGCGTCGTTCCCAGGCGCCATTATCCGCCGCCACACAGGTACGCCCTTCATGGGTTATGCGGGCGCGACCTATCTGATCCAAGAAGTCTGCAACGCATTGTTTGATGCGCTGTTCCACATTTTGCCACTCGGCACAGAACTCGACAAGGTTGACCCGACACCAGCGCGTCATTTCGATGATCTGCCTTGGGACGACGAGGCCAAGACTATGCTGGATGAACTGGTCGAGCAGCACCCGATCTTGATCCGGATATCAGCCGCAAAACGTCTCCGCGATGCAACGGAGCGCGATGCGCGGCGCGCCGGTGAGCCACGCGTAACTATAGATCGCCTGAGCAAATCTCAATCATTACTGACGGAGGGCCGCAGCATATGACAGTCCACATTCATCCAGGGTCTCTTCTGTGTCCCTCATTGACACGCGTACGCGCCTTGCCAGTCGTTGAACGCGGTCACAGATCCAATTCTACCTTGCGCAAACCAGTGGCTGATTTGGTGCCGAGCCTGTCGCCGATACTTGCTGCGGCGCCGGTGAGCTACGCCGCTGATTTGGCGAAACGTTCACCCACTCGCAACCGCAAGACTGACAACATTGAATACCGGCTGATCTTCGCCATCGCTTTCTCGGTGTTTTTCGTTGCCGGTGTCTTTGAACGCGCGTTGCCATCGAGATGGTCAACCGTTCACGGCAGCGCCGCAATTAAAAAGCCGTTGGTTGATGAAGCCAAGGAGGCTGCAAGCATTAGCGCCGGTTACGCCTTTATGGGCTAGCCGGCGCGACAGAGGTCCGCCGGACGCAAGTTTGGCGGAGGTTTGTCACGGTTTTAAAGCCGGGGCAGTCCCTGCCGCACGGGGCATGTGCGGTAACGGCCGCAAGGCCATCTATGGAGAGTACCTACATGGCTGACAATCGTAGCGGCACCCTGTCGGGGCTGACCGCTCAGGAGGCTAAGGAGTTTCACTCCGTCTTCATGACCAGCTTTATCCTCTTCACCGTAATCGCGATCATCGCGCACTTCCTAGTATGGCAGTGGCGTCCGTGGTTCCCAGGTGAAGGCGGATATGCATCACTGATCGACGGCGTAAAATTTGCGACCGCCTATCTGACAACGTTGACCGGTTGAGAAACTAGAGGAGTGCCTGAACATGTGGAAAATTTGGCTTCTCTTTGATCCCCGGCGTTCGCTAGTCGCGCTCGCGACGTTCCTGTTTGCACTTGCCGTTCTCATTCACTTCATTGTGTTGAGCACCGACAGGTTCAATTGGATCGAAGG
Organism: Hyphomicrobium sp.; assembly: GCA_031380225.1. Lineage (GTDB taxonomy): Bacteria > Pseudomonadota > Alphaproteobacteria > Rhizobiales > Hyphomicrobiaceae > JANNFX01. Next base: position 24,066 of record JANNFX010000022.1, on the reverse strand, counting down.
GCCGCGTAAAGCCGCGCCGGCGAAAGCCTCGATCGAGCTACCCTTGGGCAACCAAGTCGGCTGATCGCCACGAACAAAACGGACGGAGATATGCTCCGGCTAGGCTCCGTCCGTTTATCGACTACACCCGCAAGAATCTGGAGACAGCCGGCGCACCGGCTGAGTGGAGAACCAGCCATGGCCATGCTCAATTTTGAAAGGAAATACCGGGTTCGCGGCGGCACGCTGATTGGGGGCGATTTGTTCGACTTTTGGGTCGGACCGTTCTACGTTGGCTTTTTTGGCGTCACGACCTTTTTCTTCTGTTTCGTTGGAATTGGATTGATACTCTGGGGGGCAGCACACGGCCCGACATGGAATCCATTCCGGCTCAGCATCAACCCGCCTGCGCTCGAATACGGTCTGCAGTTTGCGCCGATGTTAAAAGGCGGAATATGGCAAGTTGTGACCGTTTGTGCATTAGGCGCATTTGGCTCTTGGGCGCTGCGTGAAGTCGAGATCTGCCGCAAACTCGGCATGGGTTATCATGTGCCAATTGCCTTTGGTTTCGCAATTCTGGCCTACGCGACACTGGTTGTGTTCCGGCCAATCGCGATGGGGGCCTGGTGGTACGGGTTCCCCTACGGCTTCATGAGCCATCTCGATTGGGTCTCGAACACAGGCTACACCTACGGCAACTTCCATTACAATCCCGCGCACATGATCGCCATCACGTTTTTCTTCACAACATGTTTGGCACTCGCACTGCACGGCGGTTTGATCTTGTCTGCTGTCAACCCAAAGAAGGGCGAGACGGTCAAGACGCCTGAACATGAGAACACGTTTTTCCGTGATTCAATCGGGTACTCAATCGGCACACTCGGCATTCACCGTCTTGGTCTATTCCTTGCGCTTTCGGCAGTCTTCTTCAGTGCTGTCTGCATCATCATCAGCGGACCGGTCTGGAAGGATGGCAACGCATGGGCTGACTGGTGGCAGTGGTGGGTCAAGATGCCGATCTGGTCGTAATCTGGTGGTAAGGAGAGCAAACAATGGCTCAATATCAAAATATCTTTACCCAGGTTCAAGTTCGGCCTGCCGGACCGGACCTCGGTGTTGAAGGCGGACAGGGCGATGACCGGCGGACCGGCAAACCGTTCTATACGCACTTGTTCGGCCGCTTCGGCGACGCGCAGGTCGGGCCCTTCTATCTCGGCACGCTTGGGCTCGCGTCACTTGCTTGCGGGATCATTGCGTTCGAGATCATCGGCCTCAACATGCTGGCGTCGGTGAATTGGAACCCAAGGGAGTTTCTGCAGAAGCTGTTCTATTTGTCGCTCAACCCGCCGCCAGCGAAGTACGGACTTCATCTGGCGCCGCTTAACGAGGGCGGATGGTGGCAGGTCGCTGGCTTCTTCCTGACGACGTCGATCTTGCTGTGGTGGCTCCGAATGTACCGGCGCGCTCGCGCGCTGAACATGGGAACCCACGTTGCATGGGCGTTCGCCGCCGCGATTTGGCTGTTCCTGGTTCTTGGCTTTATCCGGCCGGTGATGATGGGCAGATTTAGCGAAGCTGTTCCATTTGGAATCTTCTCGCATCTCGATTGGACCAACAACTTCTCGATGACCTACGGAAATCTGTTCTACAATCCTTTCCACATGCTCTCGATTGCGTTCCTTTATGGCTCAGCTTTGCTGTTCGCCATGCACGGCGCGACGATCCTGGCAGTGACCCGCTACGGCGGCGAACGGGAAATCGAGCAGATTACCGACCGCGGCACGGCAGCGGAACGCGCCGCCTTGTTCTGGCGCTGGACGATGGGTTTCAACGCAACGGTTGAATCGATTCATCGCTGGGCGTGGTGGTTCGCAATCCTTTGCCCTCTAACCGGTGGCATCGGCATCCTGTTGACAGGCACTGCGGTCGACAATTGGTACGATTGGGGTCTGAAGCACGGCTTGGCACCCGCCGCCTATCCTTGATGCTGGCTCAAATCTGATCCATGAAACGCAAACCGTCCCGGCACCGCTTGGGGCGGTTTTTTCTATTTGGCGTTCAGCTGCTGGCACAACTTGAAAAGTCAGAAATTCTGTCCCCAGCAACCTGTGGCATAGGTTCAACTTCTCAACATGTTCTCGCTGCTGATGTTGACGAGTAGCCTTTGGCCCCCAGTTTTCCAATGATTCTCAATCGCTTCACCGTGGAGAAAGCGCCGCCCCGCTTGCGACTCGCCGGTCCCTAGTGTTTGCCTCAACAAACAGATCCCCGCGGTTCCGGTCAGCTTTACGATCTGGGATAGCGGCGCCGGGCTTCACTTGAGCCCGGTATGGTGACGAAGGAGCGAGAATGGCATCGGTCGACAGGCGGGCATCAGCCGCAAACGCAACCAACCCAATCGATTTGATGGAGCATTTGGCTGCCAATCACGGTTGGGCGACGGAACGCACCGGCGATGAAGAATTGACTCTGATCGTGGGCGGCAACTGGACTGACTATCACGTCTCGCTCAATTGGCGCGACGACCTCGACGCGCTGCACTTGGCATGCGCATTTGACTTCAAAGTACCGAAAAACCGGCTCAACGAAATGTACCGGCTGATCGCTCAGATCAACGAGCAGCTATGGCTCGGCCATTTCGATCTTTGGACATCGGAAGGCCTGGTCATGTACCGCCACGCCATCCTGTTGACCGATACCAGGGCGACGACTGGTCAATGCGAAGCGATGCTGAAAGCGGCCCTTGAGGGTTGCGAGCGCTACTATCAAGCCTTCCAGTTTGTGGTCTGGGCCGGTAAAGAAAGCCGCGAAGCCCTGGTCTCAACCATGATGCAGACTGAAGGCCAGGCGTAGCGGTTGATTCGCAGGGCGGTTTACGCCACGGTTCGCTGTCGCGTGCCGCTCCCAATCCGCTCTACGAATTCCGGCTACCGCTGGTTGACAGAGTATCGAGTCGAGATGACTAGAACACTTGATAATAACTTCGATATGACTGGCCCTCTGGTGCTAGCGGGCGCCGGCAAGATGGGCAGCGCGCTGCTAGCCGGCCTTCTGGCGCGTGGACTGAAGCCCGATCAGGTTCGCATTCAAGATCCTTCAGTACCGGCAGACGTTGCGGCCTATCTCGGCCAACATGGGCTCAAGGCCGAAGCTGAGATTACGTCACTCGCGACACAGCCGGGGATGATCCTGGTCGCCGTCAAACCGCAGATGATGGACGCGGTTTTTCCAAAGCTCGCGAAACTGGCCGGGCCCGGCACTGTCGTAGTGTCGATCGCCGCCGGACGGTCACTCGCCAGCTTCGAACAGCACTTGCCTCAGGGCATCGCGGTCGTGCGCGCGATGCCGAACACGCCGGCTGCCATTGGCCGGGGGATAACTGTATGCGTGGCGAATGCTGCGACTTCAAAGCCGCAGCGTGCGTTGACGGATGCCGTGCTGTCGGCGGCTGGCGAAGTCGCGTGGATCGACGATGAAGCGCAGATGGATGCCGTTACTGCGGTTTCTGGGTCTGGTCCGGCATATGTGTTTCTACTCGCCGAATGCCTGGCAGAAGCGGGCCGGGCCGCGGGCCTCAATTCAGAACTCGCTGCTCAACTCGCGCGCGCGACTATTGCGGGTTCAGGTGAACTCTTGCGGCAATCCGATCTTCCCGCTTCCGAACTTCGCCACAACGTCACCTCGCCAGGTGGCACAACGGCTGCCGCGCTCGAAATTCTAATGACTGATCCGGGTCTGCAAGACCTGATGACACGCGCGATCGCCGCCGCTAAAGCGCGCGGACAGGCGTTGGCGAAGGGCAAGTAACAGCTGACCCCCTGACCAAAAAAAGACCCCGCCGAAGCGGGGTTGAAGTTGGGAGAAGAAACTCAAGAAAGCTGCCTACGACGCGCCGCGGTCTGGATTGGCCAAACGTGGTGCTACATCAACCACTGACCCGGTGGCCGCGTCGCAATCGGCGGTATAATCAAGCCCAGTAGTTCTGAGCCAAAAGCGAAACAGAGGCCGGCCGTCTTTTGCCTTAACCTCGGTATGGCCCATGCTGGCTCCCAGCACACTCATCGCCTTCTGACAGGCGTCGAGGTTAATTCCACTGACCGGCTTATCTGCAGCAGCGAGGGCTTGTCCCACGCCGCTCGACAACGTCACAGCAACCAACAATCCGGCCGTTCGCGCAATCATTCGAATTGAATTTTGCATCGGGGCCTCCAAACAATTCTTGTTCTGTTATATAATAACAAAACGAACTAAAACAAAGTAACAGTTGCGCACGATTTCGTGAGCCTGAGCCGTTGGTCGAAGAGGGAGGCGGGAGCCCGGAACACGGGCAGTACCGGTAAAAACGCAGAGCAGTCAACTGCCGTGCTTCCCACGCCACAGTTGCCAATCCATAGGCAGCCGTGCGACCTGTCGCCGTGACTCCATAAGATTCGAGCCTTGCCGCTTCTCATTCCGCGTATGCTGCCGGGCTCACCGGGGGGCGGTCTCAATAGACCACCGCTGCTGTATTCGGGGATGACGCTCATGGGCCATTCTGACCGCCGCGATAACCGCGATCTGTTCGATTTTTCTGAGACCTCAATGACCGATAAATCTGCCCGTGCCCGCAAGACCGCCGACGCTTCCGATGCCTATACAGCCGCCAATATTGAGGTGCTTGAAGGGCTCGAGCCAGTGCGTCGCCGCCCAGGCATGTACATCGGGGGGACCGACGAAAAAGCACTCCATCACATGTTTGCCGAAGTCATTGACAACGCCATGGACGAGGCTGTAGCCGGCCACGCGACCTGGATCGACGTTGATCTTGGCGCAGACGGTTTTCTATCTGTCACTGACAATGGCCGCGGTATTCCAGTCGATCCGCATCCCAAGTTTCCGAAAAAGAGCGCGCTTGAAGTCATTCTCTGCACTTTGCATGCTGGCGGCAAATTCGACGGCAAGGCCTACAATACGTCGGGCGGACTGAACGGCGTCGGCGTTTCGGTCGTCAATGCGCTTTCTGACACGCTCGAAGTGGAAGTTGCGCGCGGCCAACAGCTCTACCGCATGGTGTTCTCGCGCGGCGCGCCGCAGACGAAGCTCGAAAAGCTCGGCTCGATCATGAACCGGCGCGGTACTAAGGTGCGTTTTCATCCCGACGAGCAAATCTTTGGCAAGGGCTGTCACTTCAAGCCGGCGCGGCTATTCAAGATGGCCCGTTCCAAGGCCTATCTGTTCGGCGGCGTCGAAATACGCTGGAACTGCGACCCGTCACTGATCAAGGACGATACGCCTGCAACCGCGACGTTCCACTTCCCCGGCGGTCTCAAAGACTTTCTACAGATCGAAATTCAAGGCCGGACACAGATCACTTCCAATTTGTTTTCGGGGCTGGTTGAAAAAGAAGGCAAGCACGGCTCGGTCGAATGGGCGGTGGCGTGGATTTCGGACGAAGACGGTTTCTTCCGGTCGTACTGCAACACGATTCCAACCGGCGAAGGCGGCACGCACGAAACCGGATTCCGCTCGGCCCTGTCAAAGTCGTTGCGCGAATTCGGCGAACGTGTTGGCAACAAAAAAGCCGCGCAAGTGACGGCTGAAGACATTATCGGCACAGCGGCCGTTATGCTGTCGTTATTTATTCGCGAACCTGAATTCCAAGGCCAGACCAAGGACAAGCTGGCGACGCAGGAAGCAGTGCGAATCGTAGAGAACGCCGTCAAAGACGCGTTCGACCATTGGCTGACCGATAGCCCGCAGCAGGCCAACAAACTGCTCGAATGGACCATAGAGCAGGCCGAAGACCGCCTGAAGCGCCGGCGCGAAAAGGAAGTCGGCCGTCAATCGGCAACACGCAAGTTGCGCTTGCCCGGCAAGCTCGCAGATTGCTCGATCCAGCAGGCTGCGGGAACTGAAATCTTTATTGTAGAAGGCGACAGCGCCGGTGGCTCCGCCAAGAGTGCCCGCGATCGCGAGACACAAGCCATTCTGCCATTGCGCGGCAAGATCTTGAACGTCGCCAATGCCTCGTCCGCCAAGATGGCGCAGAACCAATTGCTGGGCGACCTCATTCAGGCGCTGGGTGCGGGGACGGGTTCGAAATACCGCGATGATGATCTCAGATACGAGCGCGTGATCATCATGACCGACGCCGACGTTGATGGCGCCCATATCGCCTCGCTGCTGATCACGTTCTTCTATCAGGAAATGCCTGAGCTGATTGAGCAGGGGCATCTCTATCTCGCGGTGCCACCGCTTTATAAAATCGCGTATAAGAGTGATGTCGCCTACGCTCGCACTGAGCGTGACCGCGACGCACTTCTAGAGACGCACTTCAAGGGCAAAAAGCCGGACGTGACACGCTTCAAAGGCCTCGGCGAAATGGACTTCAAGGATTTGAAGTCAACGACCATGGACCCAAAGAAGCGCATGATGTTGAAGGTGCAAGCCGGTGACGGCGATAAGAGCGTTTTGGCGGAAGCCGTCAACGCGCTGATGGGCTCGAAACCCGAAGCTCGCTTCCGTTTCATCCAAGAACGCGCCGCCTTCGCCAAGGATCTGGATATCTGACACGGGTTGCGCGTCAACGTCCCGATCCGCTTTCATTCTGGGTCCGTGCGTTCGACGGGCGCCACACCAAAAGCTGCCGGGCTTAACGATTCCGCAACGCCTGCCGCGGCCGCACTTTGACGCAAATTTCCGCACGTTGGCATGCTGAAAATTGCGGGTCAGTGCTGAGACTTCTCCTTGAAAGTCACATTTTTCCGGGTGACCGTCAGCGGACTTGACGCCATTTCGGATCCGCCCCATGACCGCCGCCATCGATGCCGTCAGCAATACGCTGCGCAGCCCTGCATTCAAAGTTTTCCTGATCGGTGTGCTCGTCATATTATTGCTGGTGCCGTTGTTTCTAGTCATGACGCTGGTCGACGAACGTGTCGGCCGTGCCAGCGAAGTTCAAAATGAAGTCTCGCGCTATTGGGGCGGCCCGCAAAATATTGCCGGGCCGTTTCTGATTGTCCCCTACACCGTGCGGCAAGAAACAATACAAGGCGACAAACGCATCGAGCAGATCGTTGAGCGGCGCGCGGTGTTTCTGCCTGAAGAACTATCGATCACCGGTAGTAGCCGCGCCGAGGTGCTGCATCGATCAATTTTTGACGTCAATGTTTATTCGGCCGATGCAACTCTTGAAGGCCGGTTCCTGACGCCGGACATCGGCGAAGTTGAGCCCAACACCGTCGCCGTTCGTTGGAAAGATGCCATCCTGAGTTTGTCGATGACGGGTGTCGCCGGTCTCAAGGAAGCGGCCCAGCTTGAAATTAATGGCAATGGCAAAATCCCATTTGCTCCCAGTACTGGGCTGGCTCAAGCGACGAACTTTGGCATTCACGCCAAATTGGCTCTAGCGGGAGACGTTGCCAACACAGACGCACCAACCAAGCCCTTTACATTTCGCATTCCGTTGAACTTTACTGGGTCGTCAGCGCTGATGTTTGCGCCAGCTGCGCGCGAAACGCGCGTTGCGCTGAAATCCGACTGGCCGCATCCAAGCTTCGCTGGCGCATTTTTACCAGCAGAGCGTTCTGTCTCATCAAGGGGCTTTAACGCGTCATGGAAGGTTCCGCATTTGGCACGCAGTGTGCCGAATTCATGGAGTGCGATGGATGGCGGCTTCGACCGCATGGCGCCGTATCAATTTGGCGTCAACTTCTATTCGCCTGTCGACTTCTACGATCTCGTCTCACGGGCCGTGAAATATGGCATTCTATTTCTTGCTTTCAGTTTCATGGGCGTTTTCTTGCTCGAGCTATTTTCGCCGCGGCCGCTTCATGCCGTGCAGTATTTATTCGTCGGTCTGGCAATGATCTTTTTCTACGTGCTGCTGTTATCTTTAGCCGAGCACGTTGGCTTTGGCTGGGCGTACCTTGCGTCGTCGGTCGCAACGGGGGGCATGTTATCGCTTTACGTAAGCCGTGCGATGCAGAGTAGCAAAAGTGGCCTACTGATGCTGGGCTTGCTGCTGATCGTCTATGGCTTGCTCTATATGATCTTGCGTCTCGAAGACTATGCGCTGCTGGCGGGTGCATTGCTCGGCTTTGCAGCTCTGACGACGATCATGTTCGCGACCATGAATATCAATTGGTCATTGGCGCGAAGTGCTGGAACCATTGCTCCGGCCGAGTGATCAAGACCAATAGTGATGGTTATACGTGATTCGAGTCGACGGCTGCTGCCGAATCATACTGGCGCATATAGCGGCTCTATCAAGCCCTCCGGTTTCTATGCCTTGCAGTTAATCCTCCGCGCCTGAAGCCTGCGCCGGCACGGTCAACCGGCCAAAATGATCCGGCAACACCGTGTCGGCTGCCTGTGCTATATCTGCATCAGCCAGCGGTTTGATTCTCGACTGAAGAGCGAGGCGGACATGCTGGCGGGGAAGCAACAGGGGACTGCAGCAATGAAAACAAAAGCACTCGTGGCTGAGTTTGTCGGCACATTTATGCTTATGGCATCCGTGTTGGGCGCCGCGTTCTATTCGTTTGGCGCGCCGTCTGGCGCGGCCGGGATCATCGGCGTCGCGTTGTCGATCGGATTGACGGTCATGGCCTTGGCACGCTCCATCGGCCATATCTCTGGCGGACACTATAATCCAGCGGTGACGATCGGACTCGTTGCCGGCGGCCGGTTCGCTTCGGCAGACGCAATTCCTTACATCGTCGCGCAGTGTTTGGGCGCCGCTTCAGCGTGTGGCGTGTTCTCGTTGATCGGCGGAATAGGCGGTACCTTCGCAGCCAACGGCTATGGCGAGCTCTCAATGATGAAATCAAGCCTGCAAGGCGTGTTCATCATCGAATTCGTGCTGACTGCGTTCTTCTTAATGGTCATCATGGGATCGACCCGGCCCAATTCACCGGCTGGTTTCGCGCCGCTGTCGATAGGTCTGGCGTTGACAGCAATTCACATCATGGCCATCCCGGTCTCGAACGCGTCCGTCAATCCGGCTCGCAGCTTCGCCTCCGCGATCTACGCTGGTGGCGTCCCGCTATCGCAATTGTGGGTGTTCTGGGTCGCGCCGATCCTAGGAGGCATTGCTGGCGCACTACTCTACAAGTACCTCGATGACGAAGCATAAGAATAAGCTCCTGTAACTGTTAGCGAAAAGCAGCTGGGTCCGGACTGGCCCCAGCTGCTTTTTTGACCCTATTGGCCACATGCTGCGTTAAATCGCATAGCGCTTTGGCCGGCCTGAGGGGTTCCGAATTGCTTTCCCGGCCGAAACGTGGCAACCCGACGCCAGCTGATCGCAGGGAGCCGTTTTGATTTACGGTTTTTGATCGCTAACGTTATTTCCTGTTTGGCCCTTTAAAGGCTCTCAAACTCCCTGCGTTCTGCCGCTGCTAAACCCTTCCCGCTGGAACTTCCGGCGGCACGGTTGCGCGCCCCTCAAACGCAATTTGGAGACCTCGCTGTTGAGCGAAACACACGGCCAGACAGCTGGCCCAACCGAGACACCTGATACTGAAATCACGTTCTCGCAACTTGGCCTTGGCGCCAAACTCGAAGCCGCCATCGCCGCTTCTGGCTATACCAAGCCGACCCCGATCCAAGCTTCCGCAATCCCCGTCGCACTGACTGGCAAAGACGTTCTTGGAATTGCTCAGACCGGCACCGGCAAGACCGCGTCTTTCGTGCTGCCAATGATCTCGCGGCTTGAAACCGGCCGGGCTCGCGCCCGCATGCCGCGCTCGTTGATCTTGGCACCGACCCGCGAACTCGCCGCCCAGGTGGCGCAGAATTTCGAGAAGTATGGTGTCAATCACAAGCTCGAACTGGCGCTGTTGATTGGCGGCGTATCGATGGACGATCAAGTCAAGAAGCTTGACCGCGGCGTTGACGTTCTGATCGCGACGCCAGGCCGCCTGCTCGATCATTTCGGACGCGGCCGCATCATGTTGATGGGCGTCGAAATCCTGGTCATCGATGAAGCCGACCGCATGCTAGACATGGGCTTCATTCCAGACATTGAAAAGATCTGCAAGCTGTTGCCACCGCGGCGCCAGACGCTGTTTTTCTCGGCGACAATGCCGCCAGAAATTACACGCCTGGTCGAGACGTTCTTGAAAGATCCGATCCGCATCGAAGCGGCGAAGCCAGCGACGGCGGCAAAGACCATTACGCAGACATTCCATTTCTGCGCTGATGGTCAGGATTTCGCCAAGCGCGATTTGTTGAGGCTGTTGCTGCGCGGTGAAACCGTTCGCAACGCAATCATCTTCTGCAATCGCAAGAGCGACGTTGCGATACTTTTGAAGTCGCTCAAAAAGCACGGCTTCAACGCGGGAGCCTTGCATGGCGATATGGATCAGAAGAGCCGCACCGAAACCTTGGATGGCTTCCGCTCGGGTGAAATCAAATTCTTGGCGGCCAGTGACGTTGCTGCGCGCGGGCTTGATATCCCCGATGTCAGCCACGTGTTTAACTTCGATCTACCGCGTGACAGCGATGACTATGTCCATCGCATCGGCCGCACGGGCCGCGCGGGCAAAGAAGGTTCGGCGCAGTCGATTGTGACCAGCGAAGATCTGAAGCAACTTAAAGACATCGAAAAGATGTTGGGCCATCCTGCCACGTGGGCCGGCGAGGGACCAACGGAAGAAGACTTTGATAGTGCCGGCCGCCGCAAGGGTGGCCGTGGCGGACGTCCGGTGCCACGTGGCCGAGAAGGCGCAGGCCGAGCGCAACGCCCGGACCGGCCAGCGCGCCCTGAGAGATCAGAGCAGCATGCACGATCGGAACAACAGCCGCGTCCCGAACGGCCGCAACGCCCAGACCGTCCAGCACGGCCCGAGCGGAATGATCGTCCGCGCGGCGGTGATGCGCTTCGCGGCGAGTTGCGCCGGGATACACAACCCGACGCGAACTTCGCGCCTGAAATTCTGCCGGGCGAAGTCCATGCTGAGCGCATGGAACGGACCGATCAACGGCCTGATCAGAACCAGGCACGTCCTCAAAGCAACCGCAACGAGGGACGTGGCAACGGCCGTGGTCGCGGCGAGCGTCAAGTGCAACAGCCCCGGCCGCCCCGCACGGACCAACCGCAGCCTCGCGTTGCCAGCAATGATCAGCAGCCACAGCGTGACCGGCAAACTCAGCCGCAGCAGCGTCAGCCGCGCGCCGATCAACAGCCGCCAGCTCGTCCGCGATCAGAGCCGGTCCGTCCTGACCGGCAGCGTTCAGAACCAGTGCGACCCGACCGGCCGCCAGCCGCGAACGCTCAGCCGCGCGAGCGAGCCGCGCAATCAGGTAATGGTCCGAACTCGTTTGCTGGAGACGTGCCCGCGTTCATGCGCCGGCCAACGCGTCCTGTGACGCCCGCGAACGACTGACCACGCTAACGACAGGAGCCGCTTCATGCGGCTCCTCTTAGAGCCCTTCCGGCTCAAATGGAACCGGTTTCATTTGGGCCCGAAGGGCTCTAGCTATCCGCCGTGTTTTGCCCGGATGACCGCTTGGGCCGCCGCTAAGCGCGCGATCGGGATGCGGAACGGCGAGCACGATACATAATCGAGGCCGGCGGCTTCAAAAAACGCCACCGACGCTGGGTCGCCGCCATGTTCACCGCAAATACCAGTCTTCAGTCCCGGCTTAACAGCACGGCCGCGTTGAATACCGATGCGTACTAACTCGCCAACGCCAATCCGGTCGATTGAGACGAACGGATCGCGTTCAAAAATCCCACGCCCTGCGTAGGTATTGAGGATGGGCGAGGCATCGTCGCGTGACAGGCCGAGCGCTGTTTGTGTCAGGTCGTTGGTGCCGAATGAAATGAACGCCGCCCCATCGTCACCGCTGACAATGTCTTCGGCGCGCAAGGCCGCGCGCGGCAACTCGATCATGGTACCGATTTCGTAGTCGAACTTTTTGCCGGTTTCAGCTTCTACTTTTGCAGCGGTAGCGCGAATGACGGCTGCGACCAAATCCAGTTCGCGCCGGAAGGCGACAAACGGCACCATGATTTCCGGCACCGGGCAGCGCTGGCCGGTTTTCTTGATCGCAACGCAGGCTTCGAAAATGGCGCGCGCCTGCATTTCAGCAATCTCGGGATAGCGAACGGCGACGCGGCAACCACGGAAGCCCAGCATCGGGTTGACTTCGGACAGCTCAGCGACGCGGGTCTTGAGCTTGGCGAGCGGCATGTTGAGTGCGGTTGCGACGCCTTCAAGTTCGCTCTCCAATCGCGGCAGGAATTCATGCAACGGCGGATCGAGCAACCGGATCGTGACCGGCAGATCACCCATAATTTCGAATAGCTCGGTAAAGTCCGCACGCTGCATCGGCAAGATTTTAGCCAGCGCCGTGCGCCGCCCGCGTTCATCGGAAGCGCAGATCATTTCGCGCATGGTGCTGATGCGTTCGGCATCGAAGAACATATGTTCCGTGCGGCAGAGACCTATTCCTTCCGCGCCAAGTTCGCGGGCCTGTCGCGCATCACGCGGCGTATCGGCGTTGGCGCGCACCTTGAGGCGGCGCGTTTTATCAGCCCAGCCGATAAGTTCGGCGAACTCCGGCGATAATTTGGGTTGCTTTAACGTGACGCGGCCATTCAAGACCTGGCCTGAGGAACCATCAATGGTGATCAGATCACCGGCTTTGAGAACCCGCGTCCCAACTCGCATTTCACCTGCTTTGCTATCGATGCGCAGCGCGCCCGCGCCCGAGATGCAAGGCAGCCCCATGCCGCGCGCGACGACGGCCGCGTGACTGGTCATGCCGCCACGCGCTGTCAAAATTCCAGCAGAAGCTAGCATGCCTTGAATGTCTTCGGGGCTGGTCTCAACCCGAACAAGGATTGCGGTACGGCCCTGCGATTTGAGTGATTGTGCTTGCGCCGCCTCAAAAACGATCTCTCCAAACGCCGCACCCGGCGAGGCCGGCAGCCCGGTTGTCAGCACTTCGCGGCCGGCATTGGGGTCGATGGTTGGATGCAGCAATTGTCCAAGCGACGCGGCATCAATCGCCAACACGGCATCGTCGCGGCTGTGGATGTTCTCATGCGCCAAATCAACGGCGATCCGGATCGCGGCTTCGGCGGTGCGTTTTCCGGCCCGCGTTTGCAGCAGGTAGACTTTGCCGTTCTGGATTGTGAATTCGATATCCTGCATATCGCGATAGCGCCGTTCGAGCGAACGCAGCAGCGACGACAATTCGGAGAACGTCCGTGGCATCAACGTTTCAAGCGACGGTAACGTGTCGGCCACCGACAGGCGTCCGGCTTCCGTCAATTGCTGTGGCGTGCGGATGCCGGCGACCACATCTTCGCCCTGTGCATTCAACAGAAACTCGCCGTAGAGTTCGGGCGTGCCCGTTGACGGATTGCGCGTGAAGGCGACGCCGGTTGCACTCGTCTCGCCAAGATTTCCGAACACCATGGCTTGCACGGTGACGGCGGTGCCCCACTCGGCCGGGATGTCATGCATCTGGCGGTATGTTTCGGCGCGCGGGTTCTGCCACGACCGGAACACGGCCGCGATCGCGCCCCACAGCTGGTCATTGACGTTGGCCGGAAACGGCCGGTCGAGATTGTGAGCGACGGCTTCTTTGAAATCCTCGACGATGGCTTTCCAGTCCGCGCCTGTCAGATCGTTATCGAACGCCAGACCTTTGAGATTTTTGTAGTTGTCGAGCAGGTCGGCAAACACGCCGCTGTCGATCCCCAACACCACGCTCGCATACATCTGAATGAAGCGGCGGTACGTGTCATAAGCAAACCGTTCGCTGCCCGAGCGCTTGGCCAGGCCTTTCACCGTCTCGTCGTTAAGGCCAAGATTAAGGATCGTATCCATCATGCCGGGCATCGAGGCGCGGGCACCGGATCTCACCGCCACCAGCAATGGATTATCCGGATCGCCGAAAACGGACCCCATGGCTTTTGAAACGGCCGACATGGCGGCGTGCGCTTCAGGCTTGACGGGATCAAGCGCCGGCTCACCGGCTTCCAAGAAATCGCGGCAGACGGAAGTAGTGATTGTAAATCCAGGTGGCACCGGCAGCCCGATGCGCGCCATCTCAGCCAGGTTGGCGCCCTTGCTGCCGAGTTCAGCCGTCAGCCGGGCGTGGCCGTCGGTTTGGCCGGCCGTGAACACGTAAACTCGTTTCGGCGCTGCAGGGGCAACCGCTTTGGCCATGTGGGTCAAGCTTTCGGTGGCGCGACGCCGTATTGCACCGCAACGCAATTCATCGTGAAAGCCATATCAGCATCGGCGGGATTGAGGAAGGTGGGGGTTGGGGTGGTGGAGTGCGCATGGCGGCCGGCTCGCGCAACGCGAGTCGCCATGCGCAAAATAACATGGAGGCTCCCGCAAGGGGACTCCCAAGTGGTCGCGCCTCTCGGCACGCGAGTCGCCATGCGCAAAAAATAGAGTCGGCGGCGCGTTCTCGGTCGCGCAGGGCGGCAACTTCGAAAAATGACTCGACGATCACGACTTGATGATCGTCGGGGTGACGTATTGACGGCTTCGATGCGAGCACGCATAATCTCGTAAAGTCACCGCAGTCTCGTCGCAATTGAGCGTTGCGCGGCGGCCAATTCACATTACTTCTAATGCCGATCCGGCAATCGCTCGGGCTTCAAGTCAGGGATAAATTTATGCCCCGTGCAGAACGGGGTTGGGGGGAGTTATGTGTTCCAACAAATTTCTGATGCACATTCTGATTGTAGTTTTGGCCCTGTGCCTCAATATTTCCATCGGCACCGCGCACGACATGGGCCTCGAAGGTGATACGATTGTAAAACCGGATGTCACTGTGGCGCCGGACGAAGAGAGTTTGGACAGCGAGTTCGGTGACGATGCCGAAACCGTGCGAGGGTTGCTCGACGGATACAAGCTTTGGCCAGCCGGCAAGATATTGAATGTCTGCTTTCGCAACGGCTCTGATGACCGCCGTGCCATGTTCGCGGCAACCTCAAAGGGTTGGTTCGACGGCACCACGCTGAGTGCTGATTTCGGCTCGCCTCCAACGTTTCGGACGTGTGACAGCGCGCAGCTTAGTGACATCCGGGTTTCATTTTCCGGCACCAGCAGCTGGTCATATGTCGGAACGGACTCGCTGAAATATGCCCCAAGTGGGGCTTCACTGAACATCGGCTATGCAGCGTTGGGTCCCCTGGACAGCTACGATCTGACCAAGTTCAAACGCTTGATCTTGCACGAGGTTGGTCACGCCATCGGATTCGAACACGAACATCAGAGCGCAGCGTCAGGTTGCGATGCAGAGTTCGATTGGGAGTATTTGTACAGAGGCATGGGCTGGCCCAAGGAAAAAGTTGATCGCAATATGAAGGCTCTGGTTGCCGGGCCACGCTCAAATTGGATTACAACGCCCTACGATAAGACATCGATTATGCACTACGCATTGCCGGAGAAATTCTTCAAAAACGGAAAGCAATCGCCATGTTATATTCCTGAAAATAATGCGATTTCCGAAATCGACAAACAGCTGGTTATGAAAACGTATCCGCTGCCTCAGGAAAACATTCCCGTGGCATCGAACGACACCGTTTTGCAGGATCGGGTGGACAAGACCAGTGCGGCGCTCAGCAGTCTCGAATTGCCGCCGGAAAAGCTAGGCAAAATTGGCGTCAGAATTGCGGATATTTTGATCCGTGGAAAGCATAATTTGGAAAAGAAATTGACCCTCGATTTTGATGCTTCGTCTCCAGACGGGGAGCGAGCTCTTGGAGATGAGCTTGAAATAAAGGACTGTGGTGAGCGACTCAAAGGGCTCTCTTGCGCCATGACGAGTGACGGCTCGCAGCTCAGCATTTCGATTGATCCGCAGTGACCATTCAACGTCAAAAAAACTTTTTTGCTTTGAGGGCTCAATTATTGATGTCCAAAAGTGGTGCCTGAATTCCGCCCCTCAACACGGTTCGTGATGCGGCGCAACCGGCAGAAATCAAACTGGTCAGTAACCCTCAACGCCAGCCGCCCCACGATTGCCGCAAACAGACCGGCACCTAGGGCAGCCTGATTTTGGGATTAATTTGATGTCGGGGGCCACAATGGCGATAAGGCCGGGAGCGCCGCAGCGGCAGCCGGACTTTGGACCGGGGCAGTTCGCGGAGGCCAGAGGTCACGGCGGCCTGTTCGCGACAGTTGTGTCCGGTATTGCGCTATTGTTTTCTGGTCTCTCCTATTACGAGTCCTCGCTCAAGACCGCAAATCTGGCCGTCTATGTGCCGCCTATGATCCATTATGCGCGCGACGGCGACAGCGATGTTTTTAACGTGCCAATCACCATCGCCAACGACGGCGCGCAGTCCGGCACTGTTTTGAATATGGAACTTCACGTTGAAAATTTGCGCGCTCAGTCGGATCGCAAATCAGCACGGTTTCATAGCGCATTTCTTGGCGAGTATCCGCGCGACGACAATACCTTGAACCGGTCATTCGCGCCGCTCTCCATTCCCGGACACGGAACGTTCACAGATACAGTTCGGTTTTATCCGATGGATGAGCCGCTGCCATTTGTTGTCGACGAAAAGGGCGATTATCGCTTCACGCTGGCATTGCAAACTGCCAAACCCGACAATCCCGGCATCATTGAGAAGGCGTTGCGCACCGATCCCGAACCACTGACATTTGAACTCAACTTGCCGTTCATCTCGTTCCAGCATCTGACGTTCCGCAAGGGCACGATCGCGATGTACAACAAGAGCTGGAAGCCGGCGGTATCGTCGAGCACCGCACCGGCTGTTGGCAGCAAGTTGCGTGACGCTCCAGCGGCGGAACCGGAGACTGAGGTTCCGGAAGCGCCGGGCGCAGTAGAGGCCCCTTTGTCCCCGCCAGTCGTCCCAGAGGCCAAGCCGGTGCCTCAAGCGGCTCCTGCACCTCAGGCAGTTCCAACAGCACCCAAAGTGGCGCCTCCAGCAGTCTCCTCTGCACCTCACCAAAAATCGAAACCGTGATAGGATAAGGTGCAGGCCATTGTATTAGTTTTTCAGGTTGAAAAGGGTGCAGTGGGTATGAAGCTCGGCGGGCGGCGGTTTCTGTTAAGCCTCGCTATTATTGGCGCCGCTGTCTGTTTGGCGCTCGGCATTACGCTGCCGATTATCAAGCTCACTCAATTCGCGTTTTGGTCGACCGAGCATTCGCTGCTCTCAACCGTGCACGTGCTGATCAATGACGGCCAGAATTTCCTCGGCTTCACGGTGCTGATTTTTTCAATCGTGCTGCCGGTCATGAAACTTCTCTATTTGCTGCTGGTCTCGACACTGCCAGCCGAAGAACTGACCCGCCAATCGAAACGGTTGGTGGCGCTGGAATGGCTCGGCAAATGGTCGATGCATGACGTGCTGGTGTTGTCGCTAACGATCTTTTTTATCAAGGCCCAGGGTGTTTACGATGCCGCCAGCTTGACCGGCGTGTATTTTTTCACCGCCGCCGTCGTGCTGATGATCATATCCTATTCGTGGCTGCGAACCGAAGGATTGGCCGCCGTGCCCGAACTGCACGCCGAGGCTGGCGTCCTCAAACCGCTGACACCGTTCCGTAACTTTGTGTTGTCGCTGTTGATCATCTGCGCGACGGTGTTTTTTGTGCTCGGCATCATTCTGCCGGTGATCAAATTCACAACTGTCTATGTGTGGACTAACACCCACTCGATCGCTACCATCATCTGGGCGTTGTTCGAAAGCGATGAGTATTTCTTGACAGTGGTGCTATTCCTATTTTCGATCCTGTTTCCATTCCTGAAACTGCTTTATTTGCTGACGTTGATGACGTCGCCAGATATCCCGCCCGAGTTCCGCAAGAAATCAATTGCGACCATGGAATGGCTTGGCCGTTATTCGATGACCGACGTCATGGTGTTGGCGCTGATGATTTTTTATGTCAATTCATCGGGCTATACGGAAGCGCAAGTGCAACCCGGCGTGTATTTCTTTGCCGCGTCGGCGTTGATGACAATGCTGGCTTATGGTTGGGCCAATACCGTGCCGGCACTGACGCGCGCGGCACCTACGACTGCGGTGGTGCCGGTCCTGCCGCCTGCGCCGCGCGCTAAGTCACAGGCTTCTGGGAACGAAGGCGGAGGTCAGCTGGTGACGCTGCCGACAAATCCCGCCCGTCGCCCGCCTCGGCCGTTGTGAACGTAGCGTGATGATGCGTAAAGGCAGCGCGAGGATTGGATCTCGCGATCCGCTCACCCCAACGCCTTGTTCGCGGCTTTGTGTTTCTGAAGCTCCGGGGCAAGCCCTGACGCTGCTACTTTGTCGGTGTCGAGATACAACTCACCGCCCATTTCTTTGAAGCGGGCGCTCATTTCATCCATACCTGCCTGCGGATCAATTGCGCCGATCTCTGTTTCAATTTCGGCCAACGCTTCGCCATTGCGCTCGTTCTGCTGGCGCGCATAATCCCTCACATCCTGCGTGATTTTCATCGAGCAGAATTTTGGACCGCACATCGAGCAGAAGTGCGCAACTTTGTGCGCGTCTTTCGGCAACGTCTCGTCGTGGTAGGAACGCGCGGTGTCGGGATCGAGCGAGAGGTTGAACTGATCCTGCCAACGGAAATCGAAGCGCGCGCGGCTTAACGCGTCGTCACGCAATTGCGCGGCCGGATGCCCTTTCGCTAAGTCGGCTGCGTGTGCTGCGATCTTGTACGTGATGACGCCGGCTTTTACATCGTCGCGGTTCGGCAGACCCAGGTGTTCCTTCGGCGTCACATAGCAGAGCATGGCGCAACCGAACCAACCGATCATGGCCGCACCAATGCCCGACGTTATGTGATCGTATCCCGGCGCGATGTCGGTCGTTAATGGCCCCAACGTATAAAATGGCGCCTCGCCGCATTCGCGCAACTGCTTGTCCATGTTGATTTTGATCTTGTGCATTGGCACGTGGCCGGGGCCTTCGATCATGACTTGGCAGCCTTTGTCCCAGGCGATTTTTGTCAGTTCGCCAAGTGTTTCGAGTTCGGCAAATTGCGCGCGATCATTGGCGTCTGCGATTGAGCCGGGACGCAGACCGTCGCCGAGTGAGAACGAAACATCGTAGCGGCGCATCAGATCGCAAATCTCGTCGAATCGTTCGTAGAGGAAGCTCTCCTTGTGATGGGCGAGGCACCACTTGGCCATGATCGAGCCGCCCCGCGAGACTATGCCGGTAACGCGGTTGGCGGTTAGCGGCACATACGGCAAGCGAACGCCGGCGTGAATGGTGAAATAATCGACGCCTTGCTCGCACTGCTCGATCAACGTGTCTTTATACATCTCCCAGGTCAGCTTGACCGGATCACCTCCGCATTTTTCGAGCGCTTGATAGATCGGCACTGTGCCGATGGGGACTGGCGAGTTGCGCAAGATCCATTCGCGCGTGGTGTGAATGTTGCGGCCCGTCGACAGGTCCATGACGGTGTCGGCGCCCCAGCGGATCGCCCACACCATTTTCTCGACTTCTTCCTCGATCGACGACGACACCGCGGAGTTGCCGATATTGGCGTTGATCTTGACCAGGAAGTTACGGCCGATAATCATCGGCTCCAATTCGGCATGGTTGATGTTCGAAGGAATGATCGCACGGCCAAGCGCGATTTCTGAGCGCACGAATTCCGGCGTGATGTGCTCGGGCAAGCTGGCGCCAAAGCTTTCGCCGTCTTTCAATGCGTGCGCCGCGCGCTCGAGGACTGCCGCACGCCCAAGGTTCTCGCGATGCGCGACGTAGATCATCTCATTGGTGATGATGCCCGCGCGCGCGAATTCAAATTGAGTTAGAATGGGGTCGGACCCCGAACGAGAGATGGCCCGCATCGGCATCGGTCTATTCGGAAAATCGCGCGCAGCCTGGGCGCCCGACACATGACCATTGTCCTCTGGCATAATGGTTCGGCCTTGATAGCTCTCGACGCCGCCGCGCGCTTTGATCCAGGCCTCGCGATGCCGCGGCAATCCTTTTTCAACGTCAATGACGGCGCTGGCGTCCGTATACGGCCCCGAAGAATCATAAACGCGGAACGCTGGCTCTGCTGGATCACTCAGCGTGATCTCACGAAACGGTACCCAAGGCACCAGCTCATGCGGCTGTCCTTGGGGCGTAAAACCCGGTGACGTATAAACCTTATGCGATCCAGAGACTGGCCCAGTTGTGACCTTGGGTATCATCAGCTCTGATGGGCGGGTTGGTTTGTTCATGGACATCTCCCCTCGCGCGCAACGGCTCGGCGCGAAAATTAGAGATCATGCGATGAATGGAATGGTGCCGCACGTTAGGATGTGAGGTACTGCCCGTCCCTTCGCCGGCATGACCCGGATCAAGTTCAAAGGGTTTTCGCACTCGATTGCGCGATCTCAGCCGTACAGAAAACCGGCACCCCTCGGTAGACGGCAGTAGTCCCGAAAACGGCGGCGAAAGCAAGGTGGTTAGCGAATCCCTTCCAAGGCATTCGAAATAGAACGCCGTTGGCGTCATCCGGGTGCCAAATGCCTCCCCGGCGGCGCAATTCCCCCACAACCGTAAACAACCGGTTTCATTGCTCACAAGGATTGTCAATGCACTTCAACGGCGTCTTCACCCGGACGCGATAAGATTTCTAGTCAAGTTAGTGGTGCGGCCAATGCAATCGGCCGTTGAGGAGTTCGAAATATGAGTTTGCGCCGCGGAACAAAGGGCAACGACAGCTTTATTGCGTCGGCCGCCGCCGAGCAGTTTGATGGTGTGCAGGGCTATGACAAGGTCATCTACGCCAACGCTTCATTTGGCATTGTGATCGACCTCAACAATCTTGCCAACAACACCGGCGCCGCGGATGGCGATACCTACACCAATGTGCGCAGCTTCCTGCTGACGAAGTTCGATGATCGTTTCGTCGGCAGCGCTGGCCGCGACATCGCCAATGGCGACAGCGGCAATGACCGCCTTGAAGGCGGCGCTAACAACGATACTCTGACCGGCCATAGTGGCAACGACACTTTGCTGGGCGGCACGGGCAGCGACGCCATGTGGGGTGGCGGTAACAACGACGCGATGTTCGGCGGCAGCGACAACGACAAGATGTGGGGCGATTCCGGCCTCGATGTCATCTCAGGCGGCGCTGACGATGGCTCGGTTGCGTTCGCCACGACGTCAGTCAAGTACTACCAATACGGCGCTGGACTGCTGATCCCGCTGTCACAGATTGACGACGCCGGCGAATGGGTCGTAGTGCCGAAGTATCATAACATCTCGGACGCGGGCCAATTGACGTCACTCGGACGAGCCGAAGGGGACGCGATTTTTGTCATCACGAATGGCTACAATTCCGCCCGCAATTGGAATGCCCAGCCGGACGGTAAGGGGCAGCCCATTGACCTCGGTCCGCATGGGCAGATTGACCCTGGCACATCGGTGATTTTTAATGCGGGTCCGGCGCCGGGCACATTACGCATCGTTGGTGAAGTTGGGCGGCCAGGTCCCAAAGCGGCTGGCAGCAATCCTGATAGCGTTGTCATCAAGACCACCCACCACCTGTCAGACGTCACCTTCGGCGACACCCTGACGGGCGGATCGGGCGCGGATACATTCATATTCAATGCAGGTGATGGTGTCGATTGCATCACCGACTTTGAATTCGGCGTTGATCACATCGATCTCAATGAGGCTTGGCACGACGGCAACACGGCCAACGGTGAATTCTCGGTTAGATCCTACGCTGGCGGGGCGCTGATCCTGTTCACGGACACATCGGCTGACGGCTTCGTCAATGACACGGCGATTTTCCTGTCTGGCCGTTCACCAGCCAGTGTCGATGGTTCGATCTTTATCTGATCGGTCTTGTCGAGACTTGAAGTCATCCCACAACGAAAAACGCGGCGGCCGTTGGGCCACCGCGTCTTTAACTCAACAAAGATCGACGATCTTAGATGATGTCGATGTCAGCTGGCAGATACGACGTAACTTCGAGGCCGACTTCGGTTTCGCGTACGGCGGGCTTGGTCCAGATCTTCATGATTTCTCTCCAAAAGTCTGTTGTTTGTTTCTTTGAGGCGGTCGTCTTGTGAGGCGTTCGCCGCCTTCGATTGATAATAGATACGCGAGGGTCCTGATAACTTCAAATCGCATTTGCGTGACCAGAGATCAGATTATGTGATGATCCGCACTAACCAACGTTATAGCTCAGTGAGTGTTGGCGGACGTTTCTGCCCATTCCACCCAGTGTAGGACCCGCGCCTCGGGATCAGATGCAGCTAAAAAATCTGTAATGATAGCGACACTGTCCGCTCCCGCCGCCAGAACTCCCGGCGCGCGTTCCGGTGTGATGCCGCCGATGGCGACCAGCGGTAACTTGCCGACCCGGGATTTCCATTGCTCAATCCGGGCGAGGCCTTGAGGTGCCCAGGGCATGGCTTTGAGCTTGGTCTCATAAATCGGACCGAGTGCGATGTAGTCCGGATCGGCGCCGAGCGCCGTTTCGAGCTCGGCTTCGCTATGGGTGGAGACGCCGAGCGACAGTCCTGCTTTCGATATTGCGTGGAGGTCAGCCGCCGCCAAGTCCTCTTGCCCAAGGTGGATAAATGAAGCGCCGGCATCGATCGCCTCGCGCCAATAATCGTTGATGATCAGCTGGCAACCATGGACGCGTGCGACGCCAATGGCCTCTGCGATTTGGCGGGCCGCCATTTCGGGCGTCGCGTTCTTGATCCGCAATTGCACGGTCTTAATGCCAATCGGCGCGATCCGCTTCAGCCAAGCGATATCAGGAACGATCGGATAAAAACGGTCAAGCAGCATAAGGCTTCCTCAAGAAGGCTTACGGCCAATGTCGAAAAACGGCGTGCCTGCGACTGGCGTCGACGGCACGGCCATATCGCGTGGCTCCATCAGACCTGACTCGTAGGCGGCGCGCCCTGCATCGATGGCTTTGGCGAAGGCCTCGGCCATGCGGATCGGATCACCGGCCTTCGCGACAGCCGTGTTCAACAGACAAGCATTGTAGCCCATTTCCATGGCTTCGGCGGCGTGTGACGGCGCGCCGATGCCAGCATCAATGACCAAAGGGACGCCTGGAAAATAACCACGCATTGATTTGAGACCGGC
This sequence comes from Hyphomicrobium sp., assembly GCA_031380225.1. GTDB lineage: Bacteria > Pseudomonadota > Alphaproteobacteria > Rhizobiales > Hyphomicrobiaceae > JANNFX01. The sequence continues at coordinate 1,031 of JANNFX010000022.1, read as the reverse complement.
TTTATTGGCCAGCCCGCGTCCAGTGCCGATCGGTGCGCCCCATGGCATCAACACTTCGCAGCCAGCGCTCAATAATCGTTCACCGACACCAAGGTCCTCAGTTGTGTAGGGGAATACTTTGAAGCCGTCTTTGGCGAGGATTGCGGCCGCTTCGACAAGGCCGAACACGTCGGGCTGCAGCGTGTCGTCGTTGGCGATCACTTCCAGCTTGATCCAATCGGTCTCGAATAATTCGCGCGCCATCGCCGCTGTTGTGACCGCTTCTTTGACGGTCCGGCAGCCAGCGGTGTTCGGCAGCACATGTACATCAAGCGCGCGGATCAAATCGAGGAAGCGTTCGCCTGAGCGCCCGCGCGCCTGTTCACGACGGAGCGAAACCGTAACGATGCCAGCGCGCGACGCCTTAGCAGCATCGGCCATGATTTGCGGCGACGGATAGAGCGCCGTACCGAGCAGTAACCGCGACGCAAATTCAACGCCGTAGAATGTCAGCGGCTTGAGGCCCGGCTGCGTGCCGGTGAGATATGGGGTCGTGGTGTTCATCGGTTCGAAGGCATCTCGTTCGGGGCCTGCATCCATTCACTCCAAGGGCGGGAGTGAGCAGAGTACTAACCCGCCTTGCTCCGCAAAAACAGCCCGGTTCAACTTGAAGTTATCCAAAAGCCAACTCAAATAATTGACGAATTTCCGGGACAGGCGTAATCTTCTGCGGGAAGGTTAGGGGCCAAGTCTAGGAGCCGAATATGGGCAGTCCGACTGAGACCGTAGTTCCTTCGAGCCCGCGAACTGGTCCCGTTGCCATGGCAGAGGCGGGCAGTTTGCCGGCAAAATCCACCGATCCCCTGGAAAATTTTCTGAGAGACTTCTTGTTGAAGGGCAGCCCGATTGGCTATGTGCCACTGCACGGGGCCGTCCGCTTTATTGACGGCGTCACGTCGGTCCTCTGGTATCGTAACGATCCGTTCCAAATCCAGTTGTTTGCCGTGCCGCCCAACCACATCATTCCCGAACATACCCATCCGAACGTCGAC
>JANNFX010000015.1:0-39637 GCA_031380225.1 Hyphomicrobium sp. | reverse complement strand
GCCTTTCCTGCTGTTCCTGTCATCCACTTACTCCCTTGTGCTGCTGGTTCACACGACTGATGTCTCCGACTATAAAGCATGGCTCAGCCACCACGTCAGTCATGATTTTCGCGGGTGGTCAGGACATCGTCATCGCGAATGTCCCGGCGTCCATTGAGTGCAGCGGAGATACGGGCGGCCTTCAGAGCAAACAACGGACCTCTGACGGAAGCGACGCCAAATGCAACTGCGGCTTCGCACAGCGCTTCGATGGCCTCGTCGCTGACCCTCACATCGGCGAGCACGTACCGGGCATCGGCGACTTCAGCCGCCGTGTAGGAAACCGCGCGGATGTCGTTCACGCCCATCTCACTGATGTCGAGATAAAAGGCGAGCCGGTCGAGCAGCGCCGGCAACGGCCGTTCGTCGTCGTCAATCCCCTCATCGAGCGCGATAAGTCCAATGTTCGCTTCTCGCGCGAACGTCAATCCGTCGCGTTCGGTTTGCACCCAACCTCGATCCATCGCAGAAGCTATACGCGCCAATGGCCCCGCTGCGACCCGCTCGGCGCTGGCCAGAATGAGAATGCCATTGTTGGCTTCGGCCAAGAGCCCCGTCGCGGCAACGGCCCGGCCCGCCGACAAGGTCGCTGCGAGATCCAATCCGCCAAGTAAACGGTCATCGCAAATGTGCAGCGGCACACGCCTTACCGGAGTTCCTGCTGGGACGAGCGATCGGACCGCCTCAACCCATCGATCACGGACTGGTCCAGCGCGTGCGCGCACCACGGCGCCACCCAGCCCAGCCGGATCACACGCCACAAGAACCGCCGCCATGGCAGCGCGGTCTGCAGCCGTCTCCAGTTTGGGCGCGGTGGCCGTCATACGATGTGACGCTCCCCAGAAGTGCCGAACAGTTCTGTGATGGCGCGATCAACGCGGACGCCAGAGCCAGCGTCATCAAGTGGATTTCTGCGCAAGCGGTGACGCAAGGCTAACGGCGCGACACGGCGCAACTGCCCATCGTCAACGTCAGCTGCTCCTTCAAGCGCTGCTAGCGCTCGCGCGGCGCGGACCAGGGTCAGCTCTCCACGCAAGCCGTCGGTGCCTAGCTCAAGACACAACTTTGTTGCGCGTTCCAAGGCAGCATCGCTCACTTGAACGGCGGCAAGGCGGCGCTTCGCAGCCGTAACTTGATCGCGAATGACCAAATCTTGCTGGCGCCAATGGCTGACAAACGCTTCCGTATCGCGCTCGAATGCATCGCGCCGCCGCACAACTTCAATGCGCGATTTGATATCGCCCGGCGTCTTGACATCAACCGACAGTCCAAACCGGTCGAGCAATTGCGGGCGCAGTTCGCCCTCTTCAGGATTGCCGCTGCCAACCAGCACGAATCGCGCCGGGTGCCGCATACTGAGCCCTTCGCGCTCGACCACGTTTTCGCCAGACGCCGCCACGTCTAAAAGCAAATCGATAATGTGATCTTCGAGCAAGTTCACTTCGTCGATATAAAGGAAACCACGATGCGCACGCGCTAAGAGACCCGGCTCGAACGCCTTCTCGCCGCGCGTCAGCGCCCGCTCAAGATCGAGAGCTCCGACGACACGGTCTTCAGTTGCGCCGAGCGGCAGATCCACTACGGGAACTGGGACAGTCGCGATCGTTTCAGCACCTGCTTCGATGTCAGCGCGGCAACCACCATGCGCCCCACAGCCCTGCGCCGGATCGCAATTGTACGCACAGCCCGCAACTGCTTGCATCGATGGCAGCAGCGCTGCCAGCGCGCGAACCGCCGTCGACTTACCCGTCCCTCGATCACCAAACACCAACACGCCGCCGACCGTTGGATCGATGGCCGCAATCAGCAGGGCGAGCTTCATCTCGTCCTGACCGACAATCGCCGAAAATGGATACAGGTACCGCATCGACTACATCCCTTGTTATTCGAAAGTGCTATGTCATGAGCGCCAACGGCTCGCAAGGTCAGTGAGATGAACCGCAAACGAAGCGGTCAGGCACATCGCGATCAGTGTCCAGTCTCCGCCCGTCAACGCAGTCCGCATCGCGAGCAGCAAAAAAACACCGGCCAGCATCGTGACAATGATTTGCCCCGGACCGAGCCCTTTACCGGTGCCCCGGTGATAGAGCCACAACACCAGTGCTTCGGCTGCCATCACCACCAACACCAGATCAACAACCCGGCCGCTAATAACCAGCTCGCGCAATTGATCGATCACGGTGAACTGAGCCTCATTCACGACGGACTAAGCCCCATCAGATGCGCGAGGTCCTTGAAGAAGATCTTGACGTGAGCCACCGGCTTTTTACGCACCAGTTCCTTGTGCATGTAGGACTGCCACGTCAGATGTTGGACATCCGGATCGTCACACATTTTGACGAAACGCTCGCGCATGTTGTCGTTCCGGTACCAGAAGTACTGCATGATACCGAGCACCATGAAGACCATGCCATGTGCCTTCATAAAGCGCTTGCGTGCGCCAGCCAGTTCGCGCGCTTCGCCGGTTTCGAGAAAGCGGTGAACGGCTTCTGCGGCCAGCCTGCCGCCGAACATTGCATAATAAATACCTTCGCCAGACGCGGGTGCGACGACACCAGCTGCATCACCGGCCAGCACAACATCGCGGCCGTTGTCCCAACGCTTTGCCGGCCGCATCGGGATCGGCGCTCCTTCCTTGCGGATGGTTTCCATGCCAGCGAGGCCAGTTTGACTTCGCAAATCTGCAACTGCGCCGCGCAATGAGAAGCCCTTGTGCGCCGAGCCGGTGCCAATCGAGATTTTGTCGCCGTGCGGAAAGATCCAGGAATAAAAGTCGGGCGATAGCTTGCCATTATAGATCACATCGCAGCGCTCACCGTCGTAGGCCGGATGTATTCCAACGGCCAACGCTTCTGAAGCTTTCGGCGCCTTGACGATTTCATGATAGGCAAAAACATAGGGCACGCGGCCAGCTCGCGGCACCGCCTGTTTAGCCACTTGCGACAGCGCTCCATCTGCCCCGATTACGGCACGGGCGCGGACGCGGGTCAAAGTCGCGCCGGCTTTTGAGTCAGAAGGGCGATAGGCTACGACGGCCGTGCCATCTGCGTCGCGTTCGAAGGCTTCAAATGTTCCCAACCGCAGCTCGGCGCCAGTTTCGACAGCACGCTTCCGAAGCCAATCGTCGAAGACTTCGCGGTCAACCATGCCGACATAGCCGCCGGTGTCGATGGGCATGTCGACAGTCTTCTCCTTTGGAGAGACAATGCGAGCCGACTTAACTTTCGCGACAATCAAATGTTCCGGGATTTTAAAATCTTTGATCAGGCGCGGTGGAACTGCCCCCCCGCATGGCTTGATGCGGCCCGCCCGGTCGAGAAGCATGACCGAATAGCCCTGCTCCGCCAGATCAGTTGCCGCTGTGGCTCCCGACGGCCCGCCTCCGACAACAACAACGTCGAACGTATAAAGTGACGCCATCACACGACCGCCTTCATCTAGGATTGGCTGATAACGGGCCATTCAAGGCCGGATCAATCGTTGCCGTTTGACGTGAAGCACTGACCGCGCGAACGGCCAACACGGCTGAAAACAGGAACAGCAAGGCTTCGGCCGCAAACACCACTGTGTACGCGGCACCCTTCGCAGGGAGGAATGCGCCGATGATATCGACGGCCGCCGCACCCGTGAACCCGCCAAGCGCAAAACCGAACGCTTGCGCGCCGCCCCACAGGCCCATGCGAACGCCTTCGCGTTGTGCGCGTCCCGAGCCGGCCAATTCCATCATCGACCCGATGGCACCGATGGCGAAGGCACCGTTGGCAACGCCTAAGAGAAATACTGATTCCCTGAGCGGCCACGGAGGGCCGAACAAGCCCGCTCCGACCAAGCCACATAACGCCCATGCCGAGGCGACGCAACCGCCGGCAGTCCAAGCTCTCAGCGACCCAAAGCCGATACGTGGTGAGCATGCCAACGCGACCAGCAACATGCCCGTGAACACGCCGCCATGCTGTACGCCTGCAAGTTTGGTTGATTGCCCGGGTGTCATAGCAAACAGGATCCCGGCAAAGGGCTCAAGGATCAGGTCCTGCATGCTATAAGCTAGCATCGAGATAAACACGAAAATCGTGAAGCGGAGCGATTGTGGTTCGGCCCACACTTGCCCGAGCGCATCTCGAAACGCGGGTTTAACTTCACTCACTTCTGCAGCGACTGAAGCCGCTGTTTCCGCAGCGTCCTCGATCCCCCATATAGCAATAAGTGTCATCAAAAATGCGATGATCGATACCGCCGCGGTGACCGCCACCAATCGGGCCGGAGAAAATGGATCGAGGAAGTGCCCGGCCGTCACGGTGGTGACGATAAAGCCGAAAATCATCATCATCCATACAATGGTCGCAGCCGCCGCGCGCCGGCCCGGCGCAACGCGGGTCGCCAGCAATGCGAGAAGATTGGTCCCCGCCGCGCCGACGCCAGCTCCAACAAATGTAAATGCCAATGTCGCGAGCAGCGTGCCAAGCGCCACACTTGTTGGCATCAATGCTGTCGCAACCGCAGCACCTGTGCCCCCGATGGCAAGCAAGACCATACCGAACACAATCCAAGGACTACGCCGGCCGCTGACGTCGGAACCGAACCCCCAGCGGGGGCGCATGACTTGCAATGCATAGTGCAAAGCCACCAATGCGCCAGGCAACATGGCTGGCAATGCCATCTCGACAACCATGACGCGATTGATGGTTGATGTCGTCAAAACTACAATGGCGCCGAGGGCGGTTTGCACCAGACCCAACCGGAAAATCCCAAACCAACCCAAGGGCGCGCGCGTCATGCCGATCCCCCCAACAATGATCGTTCCGCCAAGGCACAGACCATCATTCCGGTGACAAACAGTGTAACTCCGGTGGCATTGTACCAAGGCGCTAAGCCTTTTGGATCGGTGACCAGCCGCGTCATCAGATAGATCTGCGCGCAAAGCACGACCGCGACGAGTGCCGCGCTCGCCGGACAATTCCATGACAGCAATAACGCGACGACGACGACTTGCGGCAACGCCATCATCCAGCATGAGACGCGCGCGGCGCGCTCAACGCCGAGCTGCACTGGCAGTGAGCGAATGCCCATCACCTTGTCGCCTTCGACAGCCTTGAAATCATTCAGGGTCATGATGCCGTGCGCGCCGATACTGTAAAGAGCCGCCAACGCAACGACACGCCAGCTTGGTAAGGTTGCGCCCATCACCAGCGCGCCGGTGAACCACGGCAAACCTTCGTAACAGAGACCAACAGCGGCATTTCCCCACCAACCGTTTTGCTTCAATCGCATAGGCGGCATCGAATAGGCCCACGCCAGCACAAGACCGAACACGGCCGCTGCAAATCCCCAACGCCCGAGCAGAGTTGAAACAGCGAGCGAAAGAGCAGTCCACGTCAGCGCGATATAGAGGCCCCACTGCCCAGGAATGCGGCCCGAGGGTATTGGCCGGTTCGGCTCGTTGATCGCATCGACATGGCGATCAAACCAATCGTTAGCGGCTTGGCTGGTGCCGCACACCAAGGGACCGGCGAGCAGAATAGCTGCAGCGACGAGATCCCACCGCGCATTGGCGAACGTCATTCCAGATGAAACGACTCCGCAGCCGAGCGCCCACATGGGAGCGAACCACGTGATCGGCTTCAAAAGCTCGATCACTGCAGAGGTAACGGGACGCGCGTATATGAGAACGGATTGCGACATTCCAGCAGGCTAACCCAGCGCGCAAGGAACTGTCAATCTAGGATTACACTATTTGTTGTACAATAAATTAGCGGACGCATTTGCGACCCGCCACACAACTTTAGTCTTCGACGTCGGTGTTGTTGCCGTCTAGATCGCCGAGGCCGTGACGGCGAAGTTTGGAATAGAACCCTTGCCGACTGAGGCCGAGCATTTCCGCCGCTGACGCGCGGTTATCGCGGGTCAACTCGAGGGCGGCTTCAATGCATAAGCGCTCAATTAAGTCCGTCGATTCTCGCACCAAGTCCTTCAGCGCAACGCGGCCGACCAATTCGGTCAACTGCTCGACCGACCTTGGCATGGTGCGCTGCCCAATGTTGGTGACGTCCTGGCGATGACCAACACTTCGAATAGTCAAACCATAGCAAGGCTGCTCTGTACCGGTGACAGCAACCGCTGAGACTTCGACGTCCGACGTAGATCCGTATTCACCGCGTATAACGGTCGCGAAATTTCGGATTTCACCACGCTCGCTGAGGTTCTTGATCAGCACATCGGTATCAACCGAATGGCGCCCAAGCCAACGATCGATCGGCTCACCCTGGATCTGCTCAGAGGTGCCCATCTGGGTCATTTCGACAAATACCAAGTTTGCCGTCAGTACGCGCCGATCGAGATCGGTCACGACGAACCCGTCGGGAAGTTTCTCGACAACGTCGAACAAACGCGATTGCGAGCGCAACCACGCCGACGTGGCTTGATTGGCTGGCGATAGCCGGACCAACAGGTTCGACGTCTGTTCCTGCCGGAACATTGTTGCCGACACGGCGACGTCCAGCTTTGGATCACCAAGACGCACACGAATTTCTTCGGTTTTACCCGACGTTCGAACGGCAGTCAGGTAAGTATTGACTTTCTTTTGACCCGCTGCGTCGAACAAATCTGTAAATGCGCGGCCCGCAAGCTTCTTCGTACCTTTGACGAGGAGCTGACCTGCAGCAGGATTGGCGTCGATGATTTTTTGCGTCACCGCATCAATAATCAAAACCGCTTCAGAAGAGATTTGGAACAGCAACCGGTAGCGCGTTTCGGCATGGCGCAGACGCGCATACTCGCGCTCTGTGGTTTGCTGCGCGTCGACGAGGCGCTGTTGCAATACAGCGATATTGCGGAGGTCACGCCCAACGACAACAACCCGGCCGTTGCTGCCGACCTTGACGGCGGCATAGCGCACCGGCACGTCTGGGCCGCGTAGGGATGGGTGATTGATCTGACGCCAGCGCGTCATCACATTGGCGTCGGCTTCTGCAATCAGCTCTTCGACTTTTCTGCGGCTCTCGATCGTAACCGTTTCGATCCAGCGCTGACCAACCCAGTCGCCAAACCCGTCCTTTGAAAACTCTTCGCTACCGAAAGCCACGTCACGAACAACGCCTTTGGAGTCTATCACCAAAGCAATGTCGGACGCAGCCGTGACGAGCCGAGCGGCAGCGTCAGCATCGAGATCACCGAGCGTACGTTTCGGGGCCCGGAACGGGTCCACGGTTCGGGATACCAGCTTTATGTCCATTGCGGCACAGCAAGCCTATGTTGGCACACGACTATTTCGCATGCGCGATTCTTGTACCGAGAAAGTTCCGTAACTGCAACGCGGCGTCCCGTCCGTCCCGTGCAGTTCCATCGGCGTCAACGAGTGTTACCAAGGCCGGATTATCCGTAAACATTGATCCGCCGACCAATACTGTAACAGATTTGTTACACGAAGCCTTTCTGATGGCTTTGACAGATGACGCCACGCTGTCCAAGTGGACATCGCAACTCGCCGTCAGCCCCACTACATCATAATGCTCTTCGCGCACCAGACGCGTTAGGTCTTTAGTCGACTTTGGCGTACTGCTGCGACACGCCAAACCCGTTCGCCGTAAAAACTCCTCAACCACCAGCAAGCCAAAAGTGTGCTGCTCACCAGGTGCCGGAGCGAGGAGGACGTTCCCTTTCAGGAGGCTTTGGCGTCCGCCTTCGATTTCGAAGGCAGGCGCCAGGTCGTGAAAAAGTTGCCGGAGCCGGAACAGTCCTTCCGTCACTTCGGTAAAGTCTGCGATGTCGGCCTGCCACATCTCGCCCATCATCCGGGCCGAGGGTGCAAGAAGTTCAATGTAGAGCCGTTCGACACCCATTCCCTGGGCATGCAGCGTATCGACATATGAGCGCGCAACACCTTGATCATGCTCGAGAATTAATCTCGTCAATTCGGAAACGTCGGCCGATGTTGGACCGCGCCGGGCTGAAGTTAAGACCCCATCGCTACCCTGGTCTAGCCGGTGCGCCATCATCAGTCGCGGAATGATTTCAGATTCAATAGTGCGGGCAAGAGTGATCTGCTTCTTGCGAAATATGTAATTTAGCAGCCCGTCCTCAGCCTGGCTACCGATCGGCTTGGAGCCGTTATCCAAACTGCCAGGAACTCCGGCATTTTCTTCGCAAGTTGCGAACGTGCTGAGCAACTCAGCAAGCTCTCTTGGGCTGGTCATAACGCTGCCTCCCCGTTTTCCCCGCCTACTAGCCTGCTCGAATGGCGCGCTTTACGTAGCCGGATCGATTCCCTGCGTCAGCGCCCGACTTGGGTCACACTGTCGCTGCCCCTTCGTTAAATTAGAAACTAACCACATTGCCGCAGATCTCACCATAGGTTTTCGCCACGGGTGTCAGAATAAAAATCCAAAGCCAGACATTTGTAAAGCTAATTTTACGTCAATCTAGGTTGACATATTCGTTTTTCGCGGACTACTCTCTTGATGGGGCACCTTGGCACTCAATGCTAAGTGCACGCGGGGAAGGGAAACGCGATGACGGTATTGCAATCGCGAACATCTCAAGGCACAGCACTCTATACCGTTGAACAGCGCCGCCGGCGCGACGCCTCGCCGTGGACACTTGTTCAAGGCCTCCTCGCGCCCTTCCAGTTCGCCGTGTTCCTCATCAGTTTATGGCTGGTTTTACAGTACTTATCGACAGGTCAAGGCGAGACTGCAGCGACCATCTCAATCGTCGTCAAGACGCTAACGCTCTACACAATCATGATCACCGGCGCGATCTGGGAGAAGGACGTTTTCGGCCAATACCTATTCGCCGACGCCTTCTACTGGGAGGATGTGTTCTCGATGCTGGTGATCGCGCTGCACACCGGCTACTTAATCGCTCTCGCAACAGGTTGGTTAAATGTCCGCGAGCAAATGTTGCTCGCGCTCGCCGGCTACGCCGCATATGTCATCAATGCTGGACAGTTCATCTGGAAACTGCGCGCCGCCCGCTTGCAGCAAGCGGGGGTCCCGTCATGACCACCCTCGTGTTGCCAGAACGGCCAGTCACCCTAGCGACTTCAAGGACTGAAGCCTGCGCCCCGCGGCCGGTTTTGCGCGAGCGCGGCCAGCGCGAAGTGTTCTGTGGACTGACCGGCATCATCTGGCTGCACCGCAAAATACAGGATGCATTTTTCCTGGTTGTCGGCTCGCGGACCTGCGCGCACCTCATCCAATCCGCAGCCGGCGTCATGATTTTCGCTGAGCCGCGGTTCGCAACCGCCATCATTGACGAGCGCGATCTGGCTGGCCTCGCCGACTGCAATGCCGAACTCGACCGCGTCGTGACACGCTTGCTGGAACGGCGGCCTGACATCCGCATGCTGTTTCTGGTTGGCTCGTGCCCCTCTGAAGTCATTAAGCTGGATCTCGGGCGCGCCGCACAGCGGCTTTCAACGCAGTATTCGCCGCGTGTTCGCATTCTCAATTATTCTGGAAGCGGCATCGAAACAACGTTCACGCAGGGCGAAGACGCCTGCCTAGCCGCACTCGTACCAGAACTACCGCAAGACACATCTCCTGAACCCGCCCTTCTCGTCGCCGGTGCACTGGCCGACGTCGTTGAGGACCAGTTCCGGCGGTTGTTCGACGAACTTGGTATCGGTCCGGTGTTTTTCCTCCCGCCGCGCCGGTCAAGCGAACTACCGCCGATTGGGCCCAACACAAAGTATCTCTTGGCACAGCCGTTCCTGACCGACACCGCGCGCACGCTTGAAACCAGAGGCGCCGTCCGCATTGCGGCACCCTTCCCGCTTGGCGAACAAGGCACGACGGGTTGGCTGAAAGCGGCAGCCAATGCCTTCGGTATTTCAGACGCAAAATTCCAAAGCGTCGTCGCACCGGCCCAGGCGCGCGCCCGCGCTGCGCTGGAACCGCATCGCTTCCGCCTCAACGGCAAGAGCATCTTCTTCCTGCCCGATAGCCAGCTGGAAATTCCACTGGCACGATTCTTATCAACCGAACTCGGCATGAACCCCATCGAGGTCGGCACGCCGTATCTCAATCGCCAGCACATGGATATTGAACTCGATCGTCTGCCGGCAGAGACGCAGATTAGCGAAGGCCAAGACGTCGATAAGCAGCTCGACCGTGTTCGCGCCTCCAAGCCAGACCTCGTTGTCTGCGGCCTTGGACTTGCCAATCCGCTTGAAGCCGAGGGCTTCACGACCAAATGGTCGATCGAATTATTGTTCACGCCCGTTCAAGGCTACGAGCAGGCCGGCGATCTCGCCGAGCTGTTCGCCAGGCCTCTGAACCGCCGCACGCGGTTGGAGGTCTGAGCCATGCAACTCACCCTCTGGACCTATGAAGGCCCCCCGCACGTCGGCGCGATGCGCGTTGCAACGGCGATGACAGACCTGCACTACGTACTGCATGCGCCACAGGGCGATACTTACGCCGATCTGCTGTTCACGATGATTGAACGGCGCTCGAAGCGGCCGCCAGTCACTTACACAACCTTCCAAGCCCGCGATCTCGGCGGCGATACCGCTGAATTGTTCAAGACGTCAGCGCGTGAAGCCTATGAGCGCTATCGTCCGGCCGCGATGCTGGTCGGCGCATCCTGCACGGCCGAACTCATTCAAGACGATCCGGGTGGCTTGGCAAAGGCACTTGATCTGCCGGTGCCGGTCGTCGCAGTTGAATTGCCAGCCTACCAGAAAAAAGAAAACTGGGGCGCGGCCGAAACGTTTTATCAATTGGTGCGCGCGTTCGCCGGCCCTAAAGCTCCTCCTCCAGGCTTCAAGCGCGAACCGCGCGCTGCAGGTGTCCGCCCCACATGCAATATTCTGGGGCCGACAGCGCTCGGCTTCCGCAACCGGGATGATGTCACCGAGATCACCAAACTTCTGGGTCAACTCGGCATCGACGTCGCGATTGTTGCGCCGATGGGATCGTCGCCGCACGACCTCGCCCGCTTGGGCGACGCCGACTTTAATGTGGTGCTCTACCCCGAAACTGCATCGCAAACCGCTCAATGGTTGAGCCGCACATTTGCACAGCCATCAACCAAGACGATACCGATCGGCATCACTGCCACGCGCGCATTCATCGAAGAAGTGGCTACGTTGGCAGGCATCGACGCCAGTGCGTTCCTCGCTTCCGAACAAAGCCGGCTACCGTGGTACTCTCGTAGCGTTGACTCGACCTACCTCACCGGCAAGCGCGTCTTTATCTTTGGCGATGCCTCGCACGCCATCGCTGCCGCCCGCGTCGCCAGCAAAGAATTGGGCTTCCAAGTTGTGGGCCTTGGCACCTACAGCCGCGAATTCGCCCGCGACGTCCGTGAAGCCGCCAAGTTGTATGGCATCGAAGCGCTGATCAGCGATGATTATCTCGAGGTTGAAGAAGCGGTGCAGGCCGCGCATCCGGAATTGGTGCTGGGTACGCAGATGGAGCGTCACATCTCCAAGCGTCTCGGTCTGCCGTGCGCTGTCATCTCGGCACCGATCCACGTCCAGGATTTCCCAGCGCGTTACTCGCCGCAAATGGGCTTCGAAGGCGCAAACGTAGTGTTCGATACCTGGGTACATCCATTGATGATGGGCCTTGAAGAACATCTGCTCGGCATGTTCCGCGAGGACTTCGAATTCCACGACGGCGCCGCGCCGTCGCACCTTTCGCACTTCGGCCAGAAGCAAGCTTCTGCACCCGAAGCAAAAGGTGCGCCCGAGTTCGCTGCACCCGTTGTGGCCGCAAACGATATCAGAGTCCCTGAGGTTGTCTCCGCAGTGCCCGCCGTGGCGGCCGTCGCTGGCGCCAACCGCTGGGCCCCTGACGCCGAAAAAGAACTGGGCAAAATCCCCTTCTTTGTGCGCGGCAAAGCGCGGCGCAACACGGAGAACTTCGCAACTCAACACGGCATTCAAACGATCACCATTGAGACCCTGTACGATGCAAAAGCGCACTACAGCCGCTGATCCGGCGACCGTAAAGGTCGTCATCGTAACACTCGATAGCCATCTGGCTGGCGCGGCGGAGCGTGCGCGCCCGGCCCTGGAAGCCGCGATCCCGGGGCTTGAACTTTCACTGCACGCCGCTGCCGAATGGGGACACGACCAAGGCGCGCTCGACCGTTGCCGCGCAGACATCACCAACGGTGACATCATTTTTGCGTCGATGTTGTTTATGGAAGATCACATTCAGGCTGTGCTGCCGTGGTTGCAGGCGCGCCAAAATGAATGTGACGCCATGATCGGCTGTATGTCGGCCGGCGAAGTGATCAAGCTGACCCGGCTCGGCGGCTTCACGATGGACGGCTCGCAGTCCGGCCCTATGGCGCTGCTCAAGAAGCTCAGAGGCAGCAGCAGCAAATCCGGCGACGCCAAGCAAACTTCTGGCGCCAAACAGATGGCGATGTTGAAGCGGATTCCGAAGATCCTGCGCTTCATCCCTGGTACCGCTCAGGATGTGCGCGCTTACTTCCTGACGCTGCAATATTGGCTAGCCGGCTCGGAAGACAACGTCGTCAACATGATCCGCTTCCTGGTTGACCGTTATGCCGATGGTCCGCGGCGTGCGCTTCGTGGCACGCTGGCCTCGAAGGCACCAACGGAATATCCGGACGTCGGGCTCTATCATCCCCGCCTGCCTTCGCGCGTCACCGAAACGCTTGAGGAGATGCCGCGTCCCGCAGCGCAGCCAGCCAAAGGCACCGTTGGACTGCTAGTGATGCGGTCCTACGTGCTGGCGGGCAACACGGCCCATTATGATGGCGTAATCTCGGCCATCGAAGCCAAGGGTTATCGAGCTGTTCCCGCGTTCGCAACCGGGCTTGATGCGCGCCCCGCCGTTGAGAAATATTTCCAAGTCAAAGGCAAGCCAAACATTGACGCAGTTGTGTCGCTGACTGGCTTCTCGCTCGTCGGCGGCCCCGCCTATAACGACGCCGAAGCCGCCGGTCAGATGCTGGCCGGTCTCGATGTTCCTTACCTCGCCGCTCATGCCGTTGAATTCCAATCGCTGGAACAGTGGGGATCATCCGATCGCGGTCTGATGCCCGTCGAGCAGACCATGATGGTCGCCATCCCTGAACTTGACGGCGCCACCGGCCCGATGGTGTTCGGTGGCCGGTCCGACGGCGGCAGGATCGCTTGCAGCGGATGCGAACGAGCCTGCGTTTTCAATGCTGAAGGCATTGATCGCAATATGCACGTTTGCTCAGAACGTGCCGGTATGCTGGCCGCCCGCGTTGATAAGCTGATCCAGCTTCGGAATTCAGAGCGCGCCGAACGCAAACTGGGAATCGTGTTGTTCAATTTCCCGCCGAATGGCGGCTCCGTCGGCACCGCCGCTTTCTTGTCCGTTTTCGCGTCCCTGCACAACACGCTGAAGTCTCTCGCGGCGGCCGGATATAGCGTCGATGTTCCCCCGAGCGTGGACGCCCTTCGTGAGCGCATCATCGGCGGCAATTCTTCCCGTTTCGGCACGGTCGCCAACGTCCACGAACGCATTCCGGCTGAAAAGCATGTTCGAAAGCAACGTTGGCTCAAGGAAATCGAAGCCCAATGGGGGCCAGCGCCCGGTCGCGCGCAAAGCGACGGCAGTTCGATTTTCGTCCTCGGTGCGCAATTCGGAAATGTGTTCGTCGGTGTGCAGCCCGCGTTCGGTTACGAAGGCGATCCGATGCGGTTGCTGTTCGAAAAAGGTTTCGCGCCGACGCATGCGTTCGCCGCGTTTTATCGCTATCTCCGCGAAGACTTTGGTGCCCATGCGCTGCTGCACTTTGGCACCCATGGCGCGCTTGAATTTATGCCCGGCAAGCAAGCCGGTATGTCGGCGGACTGCTGGCCGGACCGTTTGATCTCGGACATGCCGAATTACTATCTCTATGCCGCTAACAATCCGTCGGAAGGCACAATTGCCAAGCGGCGCGCGGCAGCGACCCTGATCAGCTATTTAACGCCGCCGATTTCACAAGCCGGCTTGTATCGCGGGCTCATCGACCTCAAGGCTTCAATTGAGCGCTGGCGTGGGCTTGAACCCGACGCCACGACCGAACGTTCAGATCTTGCCGCCTTGATTCAGACCCAAGCCGCCACGCTTGATTTTGCTGCCGCCGATCCGCTTTGGGCGGCAGAAGAGTTACAGAACCGCATCATGGACCTCGGCACCAAGGTGTTGGAAGTAGAGTACGCGCTCATCCCGAACGGCCTGCATGTCATGGGCCAGCCGCCAAGTGAGGCAGAACGCGCCGAACTTTTGAAAGTCTCCGCCGAGGCCACGCACGGCGTCATTTTGGATATGGCGATCGCCGAAGCGATTGCGGCCGGCGCAGCGCCAGAAGTTGCGCTCAAGGCTGGCACGCAAACCGCAGGTGTTGACTTGGCGCTGGTGCAGAATCTTGCGGAGATCAATGGGCTATTGGCGGAAGATCACGAAATTCCGTCTCTCATTCACGCGCTAGACGGCCGCTTCGTCGCTCCGGCACCATCAGGCGATCTCATTCGCGCGCCGAAGATCTTGCCGACAGGCCGCAACCTCCATGGCTTCGATCCATTCCGCATTCCGAGCGCGTACGCGATTGCCGATGGCGCTCGTCAGGCCCAGCGCATTCTCGACCGCCACATGGCCGACGGCAATGAGCTGCCGGAATCGATCGCGGTCGTGCTGTGGGGAACCGACAACCTCAAGACCGAAGGCGGCCCCATCGCGCAGGCTCTCGCGCTACTCGGCGCCAAGCCGCGCTTCGACAGTTACGGCCGCCTGTGTGGCGCCAACCTGATCCCACTTGAGGACCTTGGCCGGCCGCGTATCGATGTGATCGTAACGCTCTCGGGCATCTTCCGGGATCTGTTACCACTGCAGACCAAACTATTGGCTGAAGCCGCATTCCTAGCCGCCAGCGCCGACGAACCTGCCGAATTGAATTTCGTCCGCAAGCACGCGCTGGCCTACATGGCCGCCAAGGGCTGCGACCTCGAAACAGCGTCGCTGCGCGTGTTCTCAAATGCCGACGGCACTTATGGGTCCAACGTCAATCAGATGATTGAGAACGGCAGCTGGGCTGACGAAGACGAACTGGCGGAAACCTATTCGCGGCGCAAGAGCTTCGCCTATGGCCGCTCAGGCCAACCGGCGCAGCAAGCGGACTTGCTGAATTCGGTTCTGGCCGGCGTCAAGTTAACCTACCAAAATCTTGAATCCGTCGAAGTTGGCATCACAACCGTCGATCACTACTTCGATACGCTTGGTGGCATCAGCCGCGCGGTCAAGCGCGCGAGCGGCGAAGCGGTGCCGGTCTATATCGGCGACCAAACGCGCGGTGAAGGCATGGTTCGTTCTTTGAACGAGCAAGTCGCGCTTGAGACCCGCACGCGCATGCTGAACCCGAAGTGGTACGAAAGCATGCTCGCTCATGGCTATGAAGGCGTGCGCAACATCGAGGCCCATGTCACCAACACGCTCGGATGGTCTGCGACCACCGGCCAAGTGGCGCCGTGGGTCTATCAACAAATCACGCAGACCTATGTCCTCGATGACGCGATGCGCGAACGCCTCGCTGCGTTGAACCCGGCCGCGTCGGCCAAGGTCGCGAACCGTCTCTTAGAGGCGCATGAGCGCCGTTATTGGATGCCTGATCCAGCTGTCTTGGAAGCTCTGCGCCGCGCTGGCGAGGATCTCGAAGACCGGTTGGAAGGAGTTGCAGTGGAGGCCGCCGCATGACTGCCCTAATTCTCGATCGGCCCGGTGCCAAACCATTGCCAACACGGGGCGATGGCGACGGTAGCGTCCAAGTTAAACTTGACGCCAAAATCGATGCCGGGAATGCAAAGATCTTTGCCGTCTATGGCAAAGGCGGCATCGGCAAGAGCACGACGTCGTCGAACTTATCGGTTGCGTTCTCAAAACTTGGCAAGCGCGTGTTGCAGATCGGCTGCGACCCGAAGCACGATTCAACCTTCACGTTGACCAAAAAGATGATGCCGACGGTCATCGACGTCTTAGAGCAGGCTGATTTTCACACCGAAGAACTGCGCACCGAAGACTTCGTCTTTGAAGGCTATAATGGCGTAATGTGTGTCGAAGCTGGAGGCCCTCCCGCCGGCACAGGTTGTGGCGGCTACGTCGTCGGACAAACGGTAAAGCTCCTGAAAGAACATCATCTGCTTGAAGAAACTGACGTCGTGATCTTCGACGTCTTGGGCGACGTGGTATGCGGCGGCTTTGCCTCGCCTTTGCAACATGCCGAACGCGGCATCATCGTCGCGGCCAATGACTTCGATAGCATTTTCGCAATGAACCGCATCGTCGCGGCCATCACCGCCAAGTCCAAGAACTATCAAGTCCGGATTGGTGGCGTGATTGCCAACCGCAGCAAAGACACCGACCAGATCGACCGCTTCAATGAAGCGATCGGATTGAAGCGACTGGCTCACTTCCCCGATCTCGATGTCATTCGCCGCTCGCGTCTCAAGAAATCGACGCTCTTTGAAATGGAATCATCACCCGAACTTGAAGCCGTAAAGGCGGAATATATGCAGCTGGCGGCCGGACTTTGGGCCGGATCAGAACCACTCGATGCCCGGCCGATGAAAGACCGCGATATCTTCGACTTCCTTGGATACTAAGTCATGCACACGCTTTCATACTGCCAACGCCGCGGTGAACTCAGGACTTATTTCGATAAGACCGCATCCGCGACTTGGGAAAAGCTGACATCGGACGCGCCGGTCAGCCGGATTCGCGCCACCGTTCGCGCCGGCCGCGATCAGATGCGCTCGACGATGTTGGATTGGCTTCCCGCTGATCTCAGCGGCCGCCGCATCTTGGACGCTGGCTGTGGCACCGGCTCGTTCTCGATTGAACTCGCCAAACGCGGCGCCGATGTCGTTGCTATCGATATTGCGGAAAGCCTGGTCGGTTTTGCCGATCAACGCTCGCAAGCACTACTTGAGGACTACGCCCGGAGCGGCGGCCAACATGGCAAAATCGAATTCCGGGTCGGCGATATGCTCGACCCAGTGCTCGGTCATTTTGACCATGTCGTCGCAATGGACAGCCTCATCCACTACCAGTCTCCTGACATGGTTGCCATGATTGGGAAATTGGCTGCCAGCACCCGGTCCTCGATCGTCTTTACGTTCGCTCCCCGGACGCCGGCTCTGACGGTGATGCATACGGTCGGCCTACTCTTCCCCAGGCGTGACCGGGCTCCGGCTATTGAACCGGTTGATGCCGGCTTGCTGCGTCGGCATCTCACTGCAGAGTCGGCCCTTTCGGAATGGCGCGAGGGCCGGGCGTTGCGCATCAACACCGCGTTTTACAAATCTTACGCGCTGGAGCTGACACACACATGAGCACGCTCAACGACAGACTGGCAGCGAAGTGGGCGGACTTGAGCCCGCGCTTCATGCCGTTTGCCGACGCTGCAACGGTTGAGTTCCCACTCAGCCAGATGTTGCGTTTGAGTTTGTTCCAAGTCTCTGTCGCTATGGCAATCGTGCTTTTGAACGGCACCCTGAACCGGGTCATGATCGTCGAACTTGGAGTGCCGGCATGGCTCGTCGCTTCGATGATTTCTCTGCCGCTGCTGTTCGCACCATTCCGGGCGCTGGTTGGATTTAAGTCCGATCACTACCGGTCTGCACTCGGCTGGCGGCGGGTGCCATTCATCTGGTTTGGCTCGATGCTGCAATTCGGCGGGCTGGCGATCATGCCGTTCGCGTTGATCCTGTTATCGGGCGACACGCAGGGCCCGGCGTGGGTTGGCTATCTCGGCGCCGCGCTGGCGTTCCTGTTAGTGGGCGCTGGTCTGCACACAACCCAAACGGCAGGTCTGGCGTTAGCGACGGATCTGGCGCCTGAACATGCGCGGCCGCGCGTCGTTGCATTTTTGTACGTCATGCTGTTGGCCGGCATGGTGGTCAGCGCCCTGGTGTTCGGCTCGTTGCTTGCGAATTTCAGCCAGCTGCGGTTGATCCAAGTCATTCAAGCCGCCGCCGTCCTGACTATGGTTTTCAATGTCATTGCGCTCTGGAAACAAGAGACGCGCAACCCAGGCCGCAATCATGTAGAGGTTGCACCCGATTTCATGGCTGCCTTCAATGCCATGCGCGAAGGCCAGCGATGGACGCGGGTGCTGGTCGCGCTCGGTCTCGGCACTGCAGCTTTCAGCATGCAGGATATTTTGCTCGAGCCCTATGGAGGAGAAGTTCTGCATTTGACCGTCAGCGCCACAACAGTTCTGACCGGTTTGCTGGCGGCCGGCACGCTCGCAGGACTTGTGTTTGCGGCTCATAAGCTTGGTCAAGATGCAGATCCATTCCGCTTGGCAGGCCTCGGAGCGTCGATCGGATTGATTGCTTTCCCAGCGATCATTTTCTCGGCGACGGCTGAATCTCCGGCACTGTTCCGTGCGGGCACAGTCTTGATCGGATTTGGCGGCGGATTGTTCTCGGTTGGAACCTTGACGGCCGCCATGAATATGGCGCGCAGTGGACAAAGCGGTCTTGCACTCGGCGCCTGGGGTGCCGTGCAAGCGACCGCGGCCGGCCTTGCCATTCTAGCGGGCGGTGGCCTTCGCGATGCGGTGGCCCGTATGGCGGCCAACGGATCGCTTGGCGATACGTTCACGGGTCCATCGATCGGCTACTCCGCGGTCTACCTGATCGAAATTGTACTCTTGTTTGCAACCCTGGCTGCCATCGGACCACTGGTCCGGCCGGCCAGCGAACGCCGCCGTCTCACGTCTGAAAAATTTGGGTCTGAAAAATTCGGGCTGGCCGAATTCCCCGGCTAGTCACGCGCGATAAGGAGCACAACTATGAAGCTCGGGCATATCACAAGTTACATCGACGTGGCTCAGGTCACGTTGTACCTGTTCTTTTTGTTTTTCATCGGACTGTTGATCTATCTGCGCCGCGAAGACCGCCGCGAAGGCTATCCGCTATTTTCCGAGCCTTCGAATACCTACAAGCGCGAAGACACACTGTTCTTCCCGCCGCCAAAGGTGTTCAAGCTTCCCCATGGCGGCACATCGAGTGCACCCAACAAGCCCGATGATCGCGCCATCCGCGCCGAAAAAATCGGTGTTTGGCCAGGCGCGCCTCTTGAACCAACCGGCGATCCGATGCTGGCAGCTGTTGGCCCAGGCTCTTATGCCGAACGCGCCAACGTCCCTGATTTGACCCATGAAGGACACGCCAAGATCGTACCGATGCGCGTCGCCGGAGGCTACGCCGTCGCCAGCCGCGACCCGGATCCGCGCGGCATGGAACTGGTCGGCGCTGACCGTGGCACGGCCGGCACGATCACTGACATTTGGGTCGATAAGTCGGAGTGCGTCATCCGCTATCTTGAAGCCCAGCTCGCAGGCGGGCGCCGCGTTCTGGTGCCGATGACGTTCGCAAAAGTTGATCGCCGCCGGAATGAGGTCAAGGTGCACGCTTTGATGTCGGATCAGTTCGGCCAAGTGCCGGCCCTCGCCAACCCCGATCAAATCACGTTGCTCGAAGAA
The DNA here is from genome assembly GCA_031380225.1 of Hyphomicrobium sp. GTDB lineage: Bacteria > Pseudomonadota > Alphaproteobacteria > Rhizobiales > Hyphomicrobiaceae > JANNFX01. The sequence continues at coordinate 20,122 of JANNFX010000015.1, read as the reverse complement.
GACCAAGTCTGCGCCTACTACGGTGCCGGCACCCTCTACGCAACACCCAACCGTGCGGAGCCCTTGCTGTGAGCGATGAGTTCGATACAGAGCCCGTACCGGGTCTCCCGGAACTGCTGCCCGAAGGCGAAAGCATGCTGTGGCAAGGCTCGCCGGACTGGATGAGCGCGGCGCGGCGCATCATGCACGCTGATCTGACGGCCGGCTACTTTGCCATGCTGTTGGCTTGGCCGTTTGCATCAGCCGCACTCGATGGCGGCAGCATTACCGCCGCCGCTGCAGGCTCGGCCCGCACAGCTGTGATCGCTGTCATCGCGATTGGCCTATTGTGCTTGGTTGCTTGGCTTATCGGGCGGACAACGCTTTACACCATCACCAACCGCCGCGTTGTGATGCGCTATGGCATTGCGCTGCCAATCACCATCAACGTGCCATTCAAGGCCATCGAAACGGCAGCCTTCAAGCCTCACGGCGATGGCACTGGCGATGTGGCCTTGGCTGTGACCGGACCGGTGAAGCTCGCCTACCTTAACCTTTGGCCGCACGTCCGCGCCTGGCGGATTTCCAACGCGGAACCAACGCTGCGATCGATTGCAAATGCCGGGCAGGTTGCAACCCTGTTGGCTCAAGCAATGAGCGGAGCAACGGTCCGGCCAATGGCTGTTGCTTCGCAAGCGGCTAGTCAGGATCACAACCCGATCTCGCACATTCCTGCAGCTGCTTGACAGTGAAGGACAAGATGATGGGTGCATACATCAACGATCAACCATTTCCAAAGGGTGCACTCATCGGCGCTGGCGTTTTGATTGCGGCGTCATTGTCGTTCGCACTCTTAGCTCGCACAACAGATATCGGCGCGACGCGGCTCACGCCGTCCGCTCCGGTCGCAACTCTGTCATTGGTTTTCAATGACCTTGCCGATGGGTCCATCGGCATCATCGACGCCACCAATCAGCGCACCATCGACATCCTGACACCGGGGAAGAACGGTTTCGTCCGTGTCGTGCTGCGCGGTTTGGCTCAGGATCGAGCCGTCAATGGCGTTGGAGCCGATTTGCCGTTCAAGTTGAGCAGACTTGAAGACGGCCGCTTGGTTCTGGTCGATCCAACCTCGGGGCGTATTGTGACACTCGAAGCCTTCGGGTCGAATAATTACGCCGCATTCGAAGACCTGTTCAACAAAGGGAGACAGCAGCAATGATTCCCTCGAGCCTGATGATCAAACGATCAGAGACGGTGCCATGCACAATTGAGATCGAGAATACCTTCGATAGCTTGCACGCCCACGTCGAACTGCATGGCACAGATCCCGCTGAACCTGGCGATGAAGTGCTGGTGCATGGCGATCCGATCCGCGTGCCTTACGGCCAAAAGCTGACGCTCGAACGGACGGCGACGATTACCCGCGCCGGCTGGCTCAACGCCGCTCTGACGCGGCTTGGCGCACGGTTCGAACTCACAGAGCTTTATGAAGTCAGTTTCTCGTCGGGGAAAAAGCTATGACAATCGAAACCCTCGGGCGGCAGCCCAATCAACCAGGGCGGCAGCCCAATGACACAACGCGCATGGCCAGCGAAGACGCAATGCTCGCACCGCGCTTCTACACCACTGACTTCAAGGAAATGGACCAACTTGACGTCAGCTCGGTTAGAACTGAATGGGACGCATTGATTGCCGAAATGAAGAGCGACCCAAACAAGACGCACTTCCGCAAGACCGAAGCCTGGGACGAATTCAAGCTTGATGACCTTCCAGAAGGTTTGCGTAAGGAGTTCGTCGACTTCCTGGTGAGTTCTTTGACAGCCGAATTCTCAGGCTGCGTGCTCTACGCGGAAATGAAAAAGCGCGGCACCAATCCAGATGTCTGCGAACTCTTCAAGTACATGAGCCGCGACGAAGCCCGCCATGCCGGCTTCATCAACGACAGCTTGAAAGATCTCGGCATCGGTATCGACCTCGGCTTCCTGACGCGCAAGAAGAAGTATACGTTCTTCAAGCCGAAGTTCATCTATTACGCGACATACCTGTCCGAAAAGATTGGCTACGCGCGCTACATCACCATCTTCCGGCATTTCGAACGCCACCCCGAGCGCCGCTTCCATCCGATCTTCAAGTGGTTCGACAAGTGGTGCAACGACGAGTTCCGCCATGGCGAAGCCTTCGCCCTGCTGATGCGCGCCAATCCGCAATTGTTGACTGGCGTCAATAAGTATTGGGTCAAGTTCTTCCTGCTCGCGGTCTACGCCACGATGTACGTCCGCGACCACGCCCGGCCCGAGTTCCACAAAGCACTCGGCATGGATGCGACCGAGTATGACTTCAAGGTCTTCCATCTGTGCTCGGAAATCTCGCGTCAGGTGTTTCCGGTCGAGCTCAATATCGATGATCCACGTTTCCTGGCCGGGCTCGAAAAATTGCGCATCGTCAATGAAGAGATGAACGCTCTTGAGGGCGGCGCTGGCCTCGGCACCAAACTCAAAAAGGCATGGCTCGGCGCACGCGCTGGCGCCACGTTCCTCCGCCTCTACGCACTGCCGGCCCGGCAAAACGAACTGCCGAGCCAGATTCGCCTGAACCCGGTCTGGTAGACCACGACAAGGATCCTCCCGTGATCGAACACGGTCTTCCAGCACTGTATGTTTTGCTCCTGTGGTGGGCTTCGACGGGAGCAGTGCTCTACGTCATCGGCCTGCCACGGGATACATTCCGCGGTAGCCTGACGTGGGCCACCGCGGCACTCGTTCTGGCGGTATTCGTGATCGCCCTGACGCGGGACCATGAAAGCGTTTGGGCGGCTTATGCTGCTTTCACCGCTGCGTTGGCGGTCTGGGGCTGGCACGAAATGACGTTCTTGACTGGAGTCATTACCGGGCCGCGTACAACGCCACTGGCTAAAGGCGCGACCGGCCTGGCGCGATTGATGCCGGCCGTCGAAGTTCTGATTTATCACGAACTCGCAATCTTCGTCACTGTTCTGGTCATCGCGGCGTTGACGTGGACGGCGCCAAATCAAGTCGCGCTGTGGACGTTCGCCGTCCTTTGGCTGATGCGGCTCAGCGCCAAATTCAACGTCTTTCTCGGCGTGCCAAACCTGGCGGAATCCTTCCTGCCCGATCATCTTAAATACATCGGCTCGTACTTCCGCAAACGGTCCATGAACCTCTTGTTCCCGGTTGCCGTGACGGCATCAACAGTCGCCGCAGTCTACTTGATCTGGTCGGCGGCGGCGGCGCCAACTGCATTCGCAGCCACCGGATATACCCTCGTCGCAACGCTGATGGTTCTGGCCGTCGTCGAACATTGGTTCATGGTGCTGCCATTGCCAGCCGAAGCGCTGTGGACGTGGGGCTTGTCCTCGAGGCGCTCAAGCAACGGCACACCTCCGTCAAACAACATCCACAACGACTGTCAACCAAATCCAGCGCACGCTGAAGCGGGGCTCGCATGACCAAGATCATTCCATTCGCATCAGCAAACGCCATCAAGAGCGACGGGGGACATATGGACTACAACGCAATATTCCGCGGGCACCTAGACGGGCTGCACGCCGAAGGCCGCTACCGGGTGTTCGCTGACGTCAAACGTCAGCGCGGCGCATTTCCGTCCGCTGTTAAACACACACCCGAGGGACTGAAACCGATCACGGTTTGGTGCTCGAATGACTATCTTGGCATGGGTCAGCATCCGGCGGTGATTGCTGCCATGCACGACGCACTTGAAACTGTGGGCGCCGGATCAGGCGGCACGCGCAATATCTCGGGCACGACCCATTATCACGTCGAACTCGAAGCCGAGATCGCCGATCTGCACGGCAAGGAATCGGCACTGCTATTCAACTCGGCTTATGTCGCCAATGACGCAACGTTGTCGACGGTGCAAAAGTTGATCCCCGGCCTCGTGATTTTATCAGACGCAAAAAATCATGCGTCCATGATCGAAGGCATCCGCCGCGGTGGAGGTGAGCGTCACATTTTCCTGCACAACAACCTCGCCGACTTGGAAGTCAAGCTTAAAGCTATTCCGGCAAACCGGCCAAAACTGATTGTGTTTGAGAGCGTCTATTCGATGGACGGGCATATCGCTCCCATCGCTGCAATCTGCGACCTCGCTGAAAAATATGGCGCCATGACCTACATCGACGAAGTTCATGCCGTTGGCCTCTACGGCCCACGTGGCGGCGGCATTGCCGAACGCGACGGCGTCATGGACCGCATCGATGTGATCAACGGTACGCTGGCCAAAGGCTACGGCGTCATGGGTGGCTATATCGCGTCGAGCCGCAATTTCTGCGACGCTATCCGCTCATTTGCTTCGGGCTTCATCTTCTCGACATCCTTGGCACCCGCGATCGCCGCCGGCGCGTTGGCCAGCATCCGGCATTTGAAAACGAGCCAGATCGAACGCCAGCAGCATCAGGAACGTGCCGCGACGCTGAAGCGGAGGTTAAAAGAAAATCGCTTACCGGCCATGGACAACCCGAGCCATATCGTTCCGATCATGGTTGGTAATCCCGTGCATTGCAAAGCTGTGACCGACACATTGTTGGCGCGCCACGGTATTTATGTACAGCCGATCAATTACCCAACGGTCTCGAAAGGCACAGAGCGGATGCGGCTGACGCCGTCGCCACTTCATACCGATGCGCACATGGATGTGCTGATCGCGGCCTTATCGGAGCTATGGGTCAACTGCCCGGTCGCCAATGGCCAGTACGTGCAGCTGGCTGCGGAGTAGTCCGGTTAGGGGTCAGACCCGTCACGCTTCGCGTGTCTTCGACACGACGGGTCTGACCTCGAACATATCTAGTCCCTCGCCGTCTTTGCTAACCGCACCAGATTGATGAACTCAGCCCGGTATCCAAACGGGTCGTCGCCGCGCGCCGATTGGGCGAGCGCGATGACATCGTCGTAGGTGTAGCGCTGCACGAGCGTTGAATTGCGCAGCAATTCTCCGAAGGCTGCGACGGCGACTGGGAATTTCACCTCGCTCGAAGCTCGATCCAACGACACCGCCGACGTGTCATTTGCAATCGGTAGCGTCAGCAACTGCGAGGTGTCTTCGTTCGGTTTCTTATATCGTAGCTTGAGGAACCCCAACTCACCCGGCTTGGTGTCGGTTAGTCCAGGAACTGGCGCTTCGGCACGCTTGCCGTAACGCAAATCATCGGCCAATTGCGGCGCCCCAACTGGGGTCACTTCGTAAATCGCAGTGACGGTGTGGCCGGAACCAACATCGCCGGCATCGACACGGTCGTTATTAAAGTCCTCGCGCTTCAATGCGCGGGACTCATAGCCGATCAACCGGTAAGCAGCGACGGCGGCCGGGTTCCATTCGATCTGGACTTTGACGTCCTTGGCAATTGTGAACAGTGTCGAGCCTGCTTCATCGACCAGCACCTTGCGGGCTTCATTGATGGTATCGACGTAGGAAGCCGTGCCGTTGCCGTTCTGGGCCAAGGTCTGCATCAGCGCATCGTTGTGATTGCCCTGGCCGACGCCGAGGATCGACAAGAAGATGCCGCTCTCGCGCTTGTGTTCGACAAATGACTTCAATTCGTTTTGATCGGTGATGCCGACGTTAAAGTCGCCATCGGTGGCCAAGATGATGCGGTTGACCGAGTTCTTTTCGAAATTCTGCTCGGCCAGGCGATAGGCGTCGCGCAAGCCAGCCGCACCCGCGGTTGAACCCCCGGCGCCGAGGTTGTCGAGCGCATATAAAATCTCGCGCGTGTTACGGGCCGGTGTCGGGTTCAACGCGATGCCGGAATTGCCGGCATAGGTGACAATCGCGACCGTATCTTCGGGGCGCAATTGGTCGAGCAGCATTTTGAAGGCGTTCTTGACGAGCGGCAGCCGGTCGGCCGGTTCCATCGAGCCTGAGACGTCCATCAGGAAGACGAGATTTGCTCGCGGGCGTTGGCTTGCGGCCAACTCATAACCCTTAAGCGCGACGTGGACGAGTTTGTTTGACGGGTTCCAGGGGCTCGGCATCACCGTCACCGACGGCTTGAACGGCGTGTCAGCGCTTTCAGGCGCTGGATACGCATACGGGAAATAGTTGATTAACTCCTCGACACGCACCGCGTCGCGTGGCGGTAGTTGGCCATTCATCAACGCGCGCCGCACAAAGCTGTAGGACGCTGTGTCGACATCGAGTGAGAACGTCGACACCGGTTCAGCAATGACTTGCTTGACCGGGCTCGGCGCCTGCACGTCAAACTTATCGCCGCTCTGCGCTTGCGGCACATAGATCGGCGATGGTTGATCGCCCATCCAGCCATAACGGCTCTTGGCTTCATTGGCGCTTAGTTCGATTGCTCCGCGTGAGCCGTCGAGGGCGATCGCGTCCATCGCTTCTGGTTCGGCGCGTGCCAACAAGCGCTTGCTGTCCAGTGAACTCAGACGCTGCCGCTCATCCTGGGCGAGCTTTGGTAACTCCGCTGACGTTGACCCAATATACTGCTGATTCGAACCAAGCGTCGTTCCGGGATCGTGAATGCTGGGCTTAGGAGACGGCACCACCGGAACGCCGCCTTCAGCGAGACCACCCGAAGGTTTTGCGGCGGCAGCAGCAGGAGCCGCTGCAGGTGGCGGAATCGACGCAATAGTCGTTTCTTGATTAGGACTGATCGCACTATCCATTGCACCCACACCATTGGGTGGTTGCTTTGCTTTCATTCGAGCGATGGTGGCGGGCCCAGAACCAATTGGCGCGGGCTCAGCAGGTTTTGCTGGCGCATTGTCCTTGTCAAGTTGCGCAATTTTTTGTTCCGCCGTCACTTGCGCAGGATCGGACTTTGCTGCGTCGCGTCCCGTTTCCTCCCGTTTTGCTTTTTCGGCCAGCACAACAAGGCCATCACTGGCAGGCGTAGCGTTTTCGCTGACCTTGCTTCCATTCATTGGCGGCACGCCATATTTGCCGCCGACGTGCGAAAATTTCTGGAACGCCAGTGGTGCGACAACGGCCATCGCGATCAGCGAGGCGGCAATCGCAGTCGAAGGGCGGTAAGAGAACGTCATTGGAAATCTCCTCTTGGTGACAGACGTCTCTGTCTGACGAAGAGGGACGACGTTTCCTTGGGAGTCTTTCTCCGAAAGATTTTCCGAATGGTATGTTTCGTCAGTGCGGACATCAGGAGCCGCCGCATCAAACGCCTCAAGCGCCGCATGCATGGCCGCACGCTTCGCACTGCCGCGCGCCGCTGGCACCGGCAAGGACTTCAAATTTTCGAGGTCGCGTTCTGTCATTTCTCTAACCTACTGCCTCGAGCATCACCTTTAATTTCTTCTTGGCTTCATGCACGTGCCACGACACGGTTTTCTCACTACAGCCCATCACGCGCGACGCCTCCGCGTGGCTCAACTCTTCGCCGTAGACCAACAGCACCGCGTCACGCTGTTGCGGCGGCAGCGTTCTGACCGCGGTCCAGATGCCACTCTGATCAGCCGGCTCACCGTCATTTCCACGGTCATCGATCAACTGCACAATCTTCGACGGCTCGGTCGCGATCATCCTTTGGCCAGCACGCAGCGCGTCGATTGTGGTCGTGTACGCAATCCGGTGCAGCCAGGTTGTAAAGGCGGCCTCGCCGCGATAGCCGCGAATAGCGTTCGCCAGCTTCACGCACACGTCTTGCGTGATGTCTTCCGACAGCGCCCGCGACCCGGTCCAGCGCCAGGCGAGACGGTATATGCGGTCGTAATGGCGGTCGACCAACGCCGAAAACGACGCCCGGCAGCCACCGGTCGCGCGCGCTATCAACGTCTCATCGGTGTCGTCCGCCAAGGGATCCGCCGTGGTCAAAGTCGTTTCAGTGATAAGACGGCCTGGTTTCGGCATTCCTTGGGCGGAAACTGAAATATTTTTTTTCACCCCCAAGACATGCTGCTTTTGATGCCAACTGGGCAGCGCCAAGCGCCTCCCAGCCCGCGCCGTCGTTGACGGCCCCGGTTAGTTGGCTATAAGCCTCAGCGAACAAGGTTTTTTGGCAAAATTGCCGTTCCGTGGAGAGTTAATATGCCTGCCCCCTGGTCGCCTGATAGCTGGCGTAAAAAATCGATCGTCCAGGTACCGGATTATCCCGATGCCGGCGTTCTGAAGGACGTCGAGGGCAAGCTCGCGACCTACCCACCGCTGGTGTTTGCCGGTGAGATGCGGGAACTTAAAAAACAGCTGGCAAACGTCTCGGCCGGCCGCGGATTCCTGCTGCAAGGCGGCGATTGCGCCGAAAGCTTCCTTGAACATCGCGCCGACAACATTCGCGACTTCTTTCGCGTCTTCCTGCAAATGGCGATTGTTTTGACCTATGCGGGCGGTTCGCCAGTCGTCAAGCTCGGCCGCATCGCCGGCCAATTCGCCAAGCCGCGCTCATCGCCGATGGAAAAGAAGGGCGACATTGAGTTGCCGAGCTATCGTGGCGACATCATCAACGGGCCGGAGTTCACACCGGCGTCGCGTATCCCTGATCCACAGCGCCAGATCGAAGCCTACCGGCAATCGGCTGCCACATTGAACCTGATCCGCGCCTTCGCTGGCGGCGGCTATGCCGATCTCGATCGTGTGCATCAGTGGACCCTGGGCTTCGTCAAGGACAGCCCACAAGGCCATCGCTATCAGGCGCTTGCCGACCGCATCGCTGAAACGCTGGATTTCATGCGCGCCTGCGGCATTACCAGCGACAACACTTCGCAATTGCGTTCGACAAGCTTTTACACGTCGCATGAAGCGCTCCTGCTCGGCTACGAACAGTCGCTGACACGGCTCGATTCAACATCAGGCGATTGGTATGCGACGTCTGGCCATATGCTGTGGATCGGTGATCGCACGCGCCAGCCTGACCACGCGCACGTCGAATACTTCCGCGGTATCAAGAACCCGATCGGCCTCAAGTGCGGCCCGTCGCTGGAACCTGATGGCCTGCTGAAGCTAATCGATATTTTGAATCCCAATGACGAGGCCGGACGCTTAACGCTGATCTGCCGCTTCGGGCATGACAAGGCCGCCGCGGCATTGCCGAAACTGATCCGTGCCGTCCAAAAGGCCGGCCGCAACGTGGTATGGTCGTGCGATCCGATGCACGGCAACACGATCTCGGCTGCCAACAGCTACAAGACACGGCCGTTCGAGCGCATCCTCAAGGAAGTCGAAGTGTTCTTCGATGTCCACCGCGCGGAAGGCACACATGCCGGCGGCATTCACGTCGAAATGACCGGGCAAAACGTGACCGAGTGCACGGGCGGCGCAACTGCGATCAGCGAAACCGATCTGATGGATCGCTATCACACCCACTGCGACCCGCGTCTCAATGCCGATCAAGCGCTTGAACTGGCTTTCCTGGTTGCCGAGCGGATGAAGCTTGAGCGCCAGAGCCGGGTGTCGTCGAGACCGGAGGCTGCGGCAGAATGACAGTTCAAGGGGGAGCTAAAAATCCCCCCTTGAAACATGGCTTCTGCCACCTATCTTAATTTTAGATAGCGGACCGGGCCCCTCTGGCGATGCATAAGTGCATCGTGATGTCGGACCGCATCGGGCATGCCCGGTGCTGTAATCAATTGGTTCCGGACATGCTCCCATTTTTGAGGAGCTCAGCATGACATCTCAACTTAACTCACTGTTAATCAAAAGTAGCCTGTTGCAGCGCGATATTGCGTCCGCCCGCGCCAGCCGCAATCCCGATTGGATCCGGCTATTGCGGTTGCAAAGCCTGAAGCTCGCCATCCAAAGCCGGATTGCTGCAATCGCTCATCTCACCGTCCCGCAACCAATCTTGGTGGCGGCGAAGCGTCCGCATCATCCACGAATGGCTCAGTTCAACTAACCAAACTACCAAAGCACTTTGGACCCGCCCAACGGCCGCGCCAACGCGTTTGACCGGACGAGACTGCGCGTCCGCATCCCAACTGTTCCGCAACAGGAGAACGATCATGTCCCTTTTGAATTGCCCGGTTTGTCAGTCCGCCATGCGCGAAGTGAATAAGGCTGGCGTTGTGATCGACACCTGCACCCAATGTCGTGGTGTGTGGCTCGACCGTGGCGAATTGGAAAAGCTTATGGGCCTCATGGATCGCGACGATCCAGAGCGGCCCGCCTCACGTGACCCCGCCTCACGTGACAGTGACCGCAACCGCCGCGACGATGACCGCGGACGGCGTCCGCGCGATTTCGATGATGACTATGAAGACGATGACCGGCGGACACGCGAGGGGCGGCCACAGCCATCACGCGTGTCGCGGCTATTCGATTTCTTCGACTAAGGCGCTTGTGGTCTGCACAGCTTTGCCCCATGCCCATCTGGGCAGGGGTAACCCGCGCCAATTGAGCCAAGGGCATAGAACATGGAATTTTTAAGTGACGTGTTTATGGGCAAACCGCTGTGGATGTGGGGCACATTTATCGGTTTGGTTTTGACCCTGCTCGCGGTTGACCTCGGCATCTTTCACCGCAAGACCCGAGAAATCTCCATGAAAGAAAGCCTCTGGATGAGCGCTTTCTATATTACTATTGGGCTTCTATTTGGTGCCTGGGTATGGTCGACCCTTGGAGCGCAGAGCGGCGAGGAATACATCACCGGATTCCTGGTTGAGAAAACGCTGGCGATGGACAACGTCTTCGTCATCTCGCTAATTTTTGCATTCTTTGCAGTGCCACCAATTTACCAGCATCGCGTGCTGTTCTGGGGTATTCTCGGTGTCATCGTTTTACGCGGCATCATGATCGGGCTCGGTGCTGCACTTGTCGCCGAGTACAGTTGGATACTTTACGTGTTCGCCGCCTTCCTCGTCGCGACCGGCATCAAGATGCTGGTTATTGGCGAGCAAAAGCCTGACATCGAAAGTAATCCAGTCTTGCGCTTCATGCGCCGGAAGATGCGCATCACGCCTAAGCTGCACGGCGAGCGCTTCTTCATCAAGCAGCCGGATCCCAAGACTGGAAAATTTGTGACCTGGGTGACACCGTTATTCGTCGCCCTGGTCTTGATTGAAATTGTCGACCTGATTTTTGCTGTCGACAGCGTGCCGGCTATCTTCGCAATCACGACCGACCCTTACATCGTTTACACGTCCAACATCTTCGCAATCCTCGGCCTCCGAGCGCTTTATTTTGCGCTGGCGGCTGTCATCGACCGCTTCGTTTACCTGAAGCAGGCGCTCGCGATGGTGCTGATCTTCATCGGGTCGAAAGTGTTCGTCGCAGGAGCGATGGGTTGGGAAAAATTTCCGGCAAGTATCTCACTTGGTGTGACACTGGGATTGATTGCCGGTGGCGTCATCTACTCGCTCTACCGGACCCGCCAGACGATTGCCGGACCGCAACGGCTAGCGAGCCACAAATAGCTGCGTTGCCCGCCACATAAACTGAAAAGTCCGCGGCTCACGCCGCGGGCTTACTCAATTCGACAATCAAATTGTCATCGAAAAGCGAGTGCCAGTTCTTGCGGTGATATGCGAAACCGATGCTGCCCGCGAGCGACTTGAGCGACGTGCCCGTAAAATAGTTGACGTGATCAGGGAACCGGAACCCGCACCATTTCACGCCGCGCACACGCCGGTTGATCGAGCCAAAATTCGGCACCCGCACATAAATTACGCCGCCTGGCTTTAAGCGCTTAAACGCCTTTTCGAGAACAGCACGCGGTTTCTCTTCATGTTCAAGATATGAGCGCATCAGAATGGCGCTGAAAAAATTATCATCGAATTGATCGAGGGCGTCGACAGCTGGCGCGCAGATGACTTTGCCACCTTTGGCTTCATATCCAGGGCGCGCCTGCTCTGCGAGACCTGACGAAATTTCGATTCCGAACGGCGTCACTGTTGGCGGCAAGCGATTGCCTTCGCCACAGCCGATATCGAGGACATTGCCCGTCTGGCCAAGTGCGCGCTTGCGCCGGAACTGGTCGAGATGCTTGCCAGGGATCAACCGCCATCGCGTCGCCTGATCGATCCAAGCGAAGCGTTGTGATTTGCGGCGTTTTTTTTCGAGTGCCGAGGTTTTCTCCCAGGCGTAGTCCTCGACCAGCGCTGCATAGCCAGGCACATGATGCAGGAATACAAAACCACAATCTTCGCACACGACCATCGGCCATGGGCTAACGGACAGCTCGGGCAATGGCCGGGTGTGGTTTCCGCCGCAGATTTCACAAGTACGCAAGGCCACAGCCATCCAATTTCATCCCGAGAGACTAGTGCAATTTCTGATCGGACAGGATCGCTATGGCGATCCCCGGATCGGATGAAATTGCTCTAGAGTTTAGATTCCAGAGCATCTTTATCGGACCATTGAATCGCGAGAGCGTTTCCGTACGGTCCGATGATGCTATAGCTGCCGACTATCTAGAAAATAAACACCCGATGCACAAGTAAAGGCGGCCACGCAGTTTCCCACGCGGCCGCCATTAACACTACCAGAACTGAGGCTTACACGTTTCGCCCAGGCTTGACGCGAACACCAGGAGCGGGCCGCTCAAGCAGGACTTCTCTGCGGAAGCGGAACAGTTTGGCGGGACGGCCGCCAGTTTGCGCTTTCACGTCGCCAGTTGGCTCGACCAAACCCGCGCTTTCCACCAAGCGGCGGAAGTTCTGCTTATGCAGATGCGGGCCAAGGATGGCTTCAACAGTGCGCTGCAGTTCAAACAGCGTAAAGTCTGGCGGCATCAGCTCGAATATAACTGGCCGGTATTTAATCTTGCCACGCACGCGGCCGATAGCTGTTGCCAGGATGCGGCGATGATCGAAGCGCATCGGGATGCCAAGTTTGGGCATCTCAGCCCACGCTTCAGCGGCATCACGGCCATCGCGGCTTGCTTCTTCGACAAGGCCAGCCTCATAGAGCAACTCAAAACGGTCGAGGACTTTTTCCTCATCCCATGCCGCGCCGTCGAGACCGAAACAAATCCGCGCCCGGTCCGCTCGCGAAATCGGACCCGCGCCAGGTGCTTGAGGATCGGCACGCTCGGCCCATTGCTTGAGCAGCGGCTCAACGACGGACGTCAGCACAGTTGGCCGGCCTTTACGCCAGTCTTCCCATGGAAAGTGACGATACCAACTGCGCCAAGCCGCGCCATTGAGGGCCGGGGTTTCGGAGGTGTGCGTCAACGCCAAATAGCCGATTGAAACGATATGGGGACCGCTATCGCCAGTATCGACGTGGCGGCCGCGGTCGCCGAACGAGTAGAGCTGTTCGGTATAGCCGAGATCGAGACCCGTTTGACGCGTCACCCAGGCCCGGAGGCCGCTTTCGAAGGTGCGGTGTTCTAACGGTGAGAATGGGCCAAAGGGCAAGCCTTCTGGTCCAGGCCCCGCGTCGCTGTCGCCACGAACGGTTAGAACAACGGGGTCATTGTCGATGACTGCGACAATGGCCGCGTTGAGCCCGATTTCAACGCTTGCGCGCTCGGGCTTCGATCGTTCGTTGTTTGCGAAAGTGCGCGGTTCAACGTCAACGACGTTGCGGCGTTTGAGGTTGGTGTCTGCCATTGATTCGCCTCCTCATGAGCCACTGCAACCTGGGCAAGAATAGTGGCATTTTTCAGAACAACTGATGTTCTAATTAATCTAAACAGCTGATGCGCAATGGGATTTGCCACAGTTTTGGGCATTTTTAAGGTTTCGTCGCCGCCATTACGGCGCCGACAGGGCCTTGCAGCGAGCCGCCATCGCCAGCTCTGCCTGATCCGCGGGCCAGGCCTCAATTTCGTTTAGCCGGGCCGCCAGGGGGGCCAAATGCGGCGGCGGCTCACCGAAAAAATTGAGGGCCTCAGACCGTGCGAAGCCAGCCAGCACCGTCGCCTCGTAAAAGGCAGCGATGCGATCAGAGTGCTTAATGACCGCATTCACCTCGTCTGGCAGAGGGAACGGTACGCCGAAGCGGCGGTGAATAGCGTCAAGCAGCCGGAGTTCGAAGGTTTTGTAGTCGAGCCCGATCGCGGTTTTAAACGGGCTGATGAGATCGCCAATCACATACTCTGGAGCATCATGCAGCAGCGCCGCCAGCCGCCATTCGGACGGCCAAGCGGGTTCCAAGGCAGCAGCAATCTCTTCGACCATCACAACGTGCTGCGCAACGGACAAGGCGTGCGGACCAACCGTTTGCCCATTCCAACGCGCAACGCGCGCCAAGCCATGCGCAATATCCTCAAGCTCAATGTCAGCGGGCGATGGCGCTAACAGATCGAGACGGCGGCCCGACAACATTCGCTGCCAAGCGCGGGTTGGGCGATTTATATCGCTCGACGTCATTTTGGTAGCCGCATTTTGTGCTGCAGCTCAACGCACGGCTGGTAGCGATGGCACGACACCAAATGGTCGTTGACCAGGCCGATGGACTGCATGTTGGCATAGAGTGTCGTCGGGCCAACGAATTTGAACCCGCGGGCTTTGAGTTCCTTCGAGATGCGCCGCGACAGTTCGGTTTCGGAGGGCACATCTTTCATATCGCGATGGCAATTGATGACCGCCTTGCCATCAACGAAGCTCCAGAGAAAGTTGGCGTAGGATTGCGTCTCGCGCAATTTCAAATAAGCCCGCGCGTTGGTGATCGCCGCCTCGATCTTGAGCCGGTTGCGGATGATGCCGGCATCGGCCATCAAACGCTCAACATCTTTTGCGCCATAGCGCGCGATCTTTTCGGCGTCAAAATCGCGAAACGCGCGGCGAAAGTTTTCGCGCTTTTTGAGAATGGTGATCCACGACAATCCGGATTGAAAACCTTCAAGGATGACTTTTTCGAATAGGCGGCGGTCGTCGGTGACCGGCACGCCCCATTCGGTGTCATGATATTGAATATAGACGGGATCATTCATCCCGGCCCACGGGCACCGGCACATGTCATCCTGTGGGTGCTGGGTCGCCGTCATAGCCGCGCCGTCCGTGTAAAATCCGATAAGGAATACGGGATCCAGTCTTGCAGCGTCAGGGTTACCGGCAATCCACCAATCGTGATGCCGACGCCGCGGTCATTAAATTCCGCGAGGCGATCCAGTCGCACCATGGCTAAACCGTGTGGTCCTGACGATGATCCCATCGCACCTATCGTAACGTCATTGGCGACGACTGGCGTGCCAGCTGCGGGCAATGCCGTCTCAGCCGAAACCTTGACGATGCGGTTGCGCGCCGTGCCGCGATGCTCCATGCGCGCGACAATTTCCTGGCCGACGTAGCAGCCCTTGGTGAACGATACGCCGTTTACCTGATCGAACAGCGCTTCGTGCGGGAAAGCGTAAGCGAACGCGTAATCCTTGCCGCCTTCGGGAACTCCGATGGCGATGCGATGCGCATGGTAGGCTTCGGGCGATGTTTCTCTGCCCGTGGAACAGCTGATATCGTCGGCAACGGACTGACGCTTTCCTATGGCTCTGAGACCGAGGCCGTTGTGGCGCGGATCACTGCATCCGGGCAAACAAATGAAACTCGCGTTCTCGCCCCACATCGCAAGCACATTCAACGTCTCGCTTTCATCGCGAATGTCGGCTTTCGCGCGCAGCTTGTAGAGTGACAACCGCTTGGATAATGCGGCCGCCTGATCGCGCGCGACGTCAAGCACGTAACGCGAGCCATCTCCATTTGGGTCGCGCACGACCATAAAATCGAACAGCACTTTGCCCTGCGGCGATAACAGTCCGGCGAATAGCGACGGGCGCTCCGCACTCAACAGATCCATGTCGTTGGTGATGACGCCCTGCAGCAGCTTGTGAGCGCCGGGTCCGGAAACGGACAGCACGCCGCGATCTTCAAGCCGCGTGATAAATCCGTGGGTCACGCGTTAGCCTTTCAAGCCACGCGCGAGAGGGAGCGCGCACCCTTCACGGCGGCAGCAGCCTTGAAGCCGTCCGGCTTTTTGCAGGCCCATTCGGCGACGGCGTCAATGTCATAGAAGCGGCAGGCTTCCATCAGCATCCGGCACTCAGTCCAGATGTCGCCGTCGACCATCGGCATGAAGAGATCATGGATGTTGTCGACGCCAAGATAGGTGCGAACGCCTGCTTCGCGGAGCTTCACAAACGGCGCGATTGAGTTGTGTAAGGGGCCCATCATCGGCAGTTGCTTCATGCTGAGGGCGGCTGAAGGGCAAATGATGATGCCCATGTCAGCTTCTTTGATGAGTTCAATGATGCGGTCCTGCTCGCGCTCATCTTTGGCGGAGAGCGAGATGGCGTGGACACCGAACACGCGGCCTTGCATGCCGTGTTCGATGGTCTTTCGAGCCAGCAGTTCGGTCTCGTTCTCGAGTGGGTTGTTTTCCTGGTCGATATGGACATCGACGCATTTTCCGAGCGATTTAGCCAGCGACAGCACCACGTCGAGATGCTTCTCCGGTGTTGGCCGGTCGCGCGATGGCAGTGCGCCGCAGAAATCCGCCATCCGGCAGGCTTCGGCAAACTGTTCATAAGAAGCCTTATCAAGCACACCCTGCAGCGGCTGCACACCGACATCGAATTTGATGCGGTCAGCATAACGCTTCTTGACTTCAAGCGCGGCCTTCATTGGCAGCAAGCCGACGGTGCTGTCGGCGTCAACCATGGTCCGGCAGTAGGTGCAGCCCTGGTTGATCATGGCCTCAAGGCCACGGCTGATGCGCTCGACCAGATCGTCGTAGGTGTAGTTTTCTTTGAGGTATTTATAAAGTTCCCACTTCTTTTGCATGTCGACCTGGCTCAAGCGCAAATTCTCGCTTGTGATCAGATAGGCCTTGTCGAAGTGAGCATGATGGTTTGAGAGACCGCCCATACGTTCCGCTGCTTGCAGGAACTGAAGGCGCAGGTTCCAAGGTTCGCTGTCATCGGCAAGCTTGTAGCGATAGGTGCCGCGCTCGCTATCGACGATGATTTGTTCGAGGGTGGCGATGCCGACATCGCAGTCGGTGATCAGCGGAATGCCATTCTCGATCGAGAGTTTGCGGATCAGCTTTGCATCCGAGCTCTCGTCATAGTCTTCGTCGCCCGTCAATACGTTGATGACAAGGTCGAAGCGGTTGGCCTTGAGGAAAGATAAGATGTTCGGCGACCGGCTGTCAGTGATCTTATGTATCTCGGTGCTCTTCAGTCCCGCTTCGTTGAAGAAGCGGTGCGTACCGGGCGTTGCGAAAAGTTCGACATCCAGTGTCATGATCCGGCGCACCGCCGAGAGCATGCGTTTTTTGTCTTTGGCCTCACCCGCACTGATTAGGATATTTTTGCGCCGCTGCCGGCCGAGCAGCTTCAAGTTGAAGGCCAGCAGTTCCAGCGAAATCGCGGTGCTCATGGTCTGACCTCTTTTTGTCGGTTCCGCGCGTCAGTTCGCGCCTGTCATCGCCAGCGCCGATAGTATAGCGGCGGCTCGTCCGGTCAGGCATTTGCCGTACTAGAGTCGCGGCCGCGCCGGAAGCGCCTTCGGCCTTCGATCCACAGGGTTGCATCACCCAGCGAACCCGACCCGCACCGTTCTAAAGTGAGACGTATGGCAATATCAAGGACTTGCCGGGCGTGGCATAGAGGCCAATCGAAAACCTGACCAGGGACAGACCCCTCAAAAAACATCTGAACCCGGTCTCGGCCTTATGTGTGGGGAGGATGACCCCATTTTTGCAGCGTCGTCACTCGACCCGGCCTTCGGCGGCATGGCGTTTGCTTAATTCCAAGTCCAACGAGCCCCATCGTCCCAAAGCAAGACCCGCCCGCATGCAAAGCCAGTGTCCAGTAAACTCCTCTCGCTTGGGGTCAGCCCCTTCGCACAATCAACGGAGTCCGATCCCGGCCGTCAATGTGAGGGGGCTGACCCCAACATTGCTCAAACTGTTGCGCAGCATCGTGCTGATGGGCACCATCACAAGCGCTCTAATGACCGCCTATGTCGTCAAGTCGGCGCTTGGGATCAACGTCTTTCCCGGCCGCTCGCCAATTGTCCATGACCTGCTCTATCCGATGGCGGTGACATTGAAGGCGGCAATAAAAACGGCCAGCCCCGTCTAAGGGGCCGGCCGCAATTTTTCAGCGCAATTCTTGAGCCTTATAGGCTGCGCACCACGTGAACCGAAGTGCCCTTTTTCACCAGGCCTGACAGATGAACAACATGGCCGTTGTGCATACGGATGCAACCTGACGAGGCCGCAGTGCCGATCGAACTGTCGTCATTAGTGCCGTGGATGCGATATTCGGTTGAACCGAGATAGATCGCCTTGACGCCGAGCGGATTGCGAATTCCGCCGGTCATGGTCAGCGGCAAGTTTGGTTTACGCTGGCGCATTTCCTTCGGCGGCGTCCACTGTGGCCAGTCTTTCACACCCGAGACGCGTTGCGTCCCAGACCACTTGAAGCCAGGTTTGCCGACGGCAACCGGATAGACGTAGGCCTTGGTTTTCGAAATCATGTAGTACAGTTTGCGGCCGCCCTGATCGACAACGACTTGGCCCGCGCCATACCCGGTTCTAACGTTGACGGTTTTTGGCGCTTTAGCGCCGATAAACTTCTTCGGACCGCCGTTCGCGACAGCAACAACCGGCTTTGAATATTTCCAGCCATTTGCTGGACGGGCGGCCGACGCTGGTGTCGACAATACAGCCAAGGCCAATAGCCCCAGCACAAGTTTGAATTTCATGACGCAACCTCATTAAGACGCGCAGGTACGCGAGCTTGGCGTCGCTGCGCGGGATCCAACTCTACTTCGCTCGGCTAGGCGTTTGGCTACCCGGCCGGAAGCTCGCATGACAACTTCACTAGCTTTTGCAACATCTTCTCGTAGTGAGCCATTTTCGAAAGAGCAATAGCCTGTGGACAGCCAGCCGCACGTCCGCGCGCTAGGAATTTGTGCAGTGCAGCGCTATGTCGTTGAAATCACTTGGAAGGCTTCGGCTTCATAAATGTCAGCCAAGTTCCGTCAGAGCCGATGGCTAAGCGCCACCAGGTCCACTTTTTGCCGTCACGCAGGGCGTTCGCCTCGGAGAGTGGCATCAACCGGAGCAACTGAACCTCCTCACCTGGAGTCAATTGTTCAAGTGGACGCTCTGACAGACCTGGCCAAACAAAGACGATATTGTTTTCGTGATCTTGCCCAATTGGCAGCCGCGCCGGCTCGGTCTCCAAAACATTTCCAAGTGCTGCGAGTATGTCACGACCCGATCCATCGGCGGATAGGGCCTTCAATTGGGCGACAGCATCGCCAGCAGCATCAGAACCAAATTCTGGCGGCAATTCATTCTGGGAGATTGCCGGCTCAAGGTCCTCAATTTTTCCCGAGTGAACGGCCGCCAGGATCATGTCGCGCATATCGCGTACGTTGGCTGGCAATTCAGCGGCAACGGGCGGCTTTGGCGCTAAAGTCACGGTTGGTAACTTGGCAGCCGCGCCTGCCGGCTCGTCCGCTAACACTGTTATTGAGCTTCCGTAATAGACAACGGCAGACGCGGCCAGTACCACTAGCCCCAGTACCACTCGCCAATGTCGCGTCGTGCCGCCCCAGCAGCGGCTCGTCTCATCAACAGGCATGGATGTGCGTCCTCTTACCTATCGGTCTAGTTGAGAGGAGATAGAGGGTTCGCGTCAAGTGACGGCGGCCAGTTGCGGCGAGGGCCGCGCTATTGGAGCGAATTTTGAGTTATTTTCCAAATCCCTTGATCATCCCAGTCGGCGCCGTCATCGGAATTCTCGTGGCAGCCCCCGTCGGGCCGGTCAACATCTTGTGCATTCAACGTGCACTTGAACGCGGGTTCTGGGGCGGGGTTGCGGCAGGCCTTGGAGCCGTGCTCGGCGACGGCCTCATCGCATTGTTTGCCAGCCTCGGCATGGGCGCAATTTTAGGTATCGTCACCGAAAACCGGTTTTTGATCCAGGTCATCGGTGGCGCAGCGCTCCTCGCCTTCGCGGTCAAGCTCTACATCACTAAACCCGAATATACATTGCCTGCGGAAGGCGCCGAAGATACCGCCACCTTGAAGGACTTTATTTGGGATGTCCCGCAGACATTCTTTTTCACCATCACCAATCCCGGCGCGGTGCTTGGCATGTTCGGTCTGTTTGGCCTCGGCAGTACGTTCGTGGAAGTGGCGAGTTATATCGACTGTTTCACGATGGTCGCCGCGATTATGGGCGGCAGCTTGGCGTGGTGGGTGTTTCTGTCGAATTTGATCGGCCGCTACCGTCACCGCTTGGTGGGCG
>JANNFX010000268.1:0-12305 GCA_031380225.1 Hyphomicrobium sp. | reverse complement strand
AAGGCGCCAGCGGCATTGACGCCATAGATACCGGCGTTGAGCTGGTAAGATATCCAATTCAGCAGCCCGTAGGCCGGGTCGGTATAGGCGAGAGCGCCTGAGACAGGTAGATAGCTGATTGCATCGTACATCAGATTATATGTCAGCCAGTCGCCGCACGTTTCCCGGAATCCAGCGACGAGTAGTAACGACGCCAGCAGAATTTTGAGACCCAGCGTTCCACTATGACCCGGCTTCGCTGCCTCAAAAAGTGCCATCGCGGCTGGTATCAAGAACAAAGTCCAGTAAACGATCACAGGACAGCCCCAGTGACGGACGTTGCGTTGTGTGTATTGGTACGGGCTAGCTTGGTACGGCGCTGGCCGAGCCACGCCTGGCACATTAGCACTGACCACAACCGCCAACCGTGGTTGTCGCGGCCAGAGATGTGTTCGTCCCAGGTCTGTCGTACAACGTTGGGTTTGAAGAGCCCGCCGCTCGCAAGCTTATCCTTCGCTAGCAGGCTTTCCGCCCAGTCTCGCAGGTCATTTCGCAGCCACGTATCGATTGGGATGGCAAATCCCTGCTTCGGCCGCTCGACGATATCGCGTGGCACATGACGGTAGAGAATTTCGCGCAGAATGTGTTTGCCAGTGTGCCCCTTGATCTTGACAGACAGCGGCAGCCGCCAGGCATGTTCGACCACGCGCCGATCGAGAAACGGGACGCGCGTTTCAAGGGACGCCGACATAGCGCTGCGATCAACTTTGACCAAGATATCGTCGGGGAGATACGTAAGGGCATCAAGTGCCATCATGCGCTCGGCGTTGTGTTTTGGTCCCCAGCCAGCGATGCGACGATCCAATAGGCTTTCCGCCTCAACGCCGTTGACGGCGATTTCATTCGGATCTGGCCAGGTGCTGATAATATCCTTGTAGAAAGCATCGAAATCTTGTGAACGCCCGATGGCCCCGCCGAATTTCGAAAACTTGTCGATTGTTGTAATTGGTAGACCCATTTTAGTAGCGAGTGCTGTCAGCGGCGCTGCCGCGGATGTGGTCGTGAAGCGTTGCGCGCCGCGGGCTGCTGCGCCGAGTCCAGTCCGGAGCGATTTAGGTAGATGGCCAAGTCTATTCCAGATCTGCGGGCCGAAAAGATAGCGATTGTATCCGCCAAATATTTCGTCACCACCATCGCCTGACATTGCGACCGTCACCGACTGCCGTGTTAGCCGCGACAGCAGAATCGTCGGAATCTGCGAAGGATCGGCAAACGGTTCGTCAAAAACTTTGACCAGATCCGGCACGATTGCCAGTGCATCTTTGGCCGTAACAATAAATTCAGTATGGTCGGTTTTGAGGTGGGTGGCCACCGCGCGCGCATGTACAGCTTCGTTGAAGCGCGGGTCATCGAAGCCAATAGAGAATGTACGAACCGGCCGCGACGAGTGCTTTTGCATCAATGCAGTGATCAGCGACGAGTCGATGCCGCCCGATAGAAACGCTCCAAGCGGGACGTCGCTCAGCATTTGCGAAGCGACGACCTCCTGCAGAAGTGTTTCCAAATCACTTGCGGCGTTGAGTGGCGCTGCAGCGTGGCGCGCGTCAGTGCCGTTGGAAACAACATTGTCCAGTGACCAGTATTGTTGCGGCTCGGGAGTGAGTGCGGGATTGGCGGTTGTCACGTGCAGCCACATGCCAGGTGGAAGTTTGGAGATACCCTGATAAATTGAATGCGGTGCGGGAATATAGCTGTAGCGCACGTACGCTGCCACGGCACGCCGGTCGATGGATGCGCCGAATTCTGGAAAGGCTTCGAGTGCGTGCAATTCACTGCCAAATAAGAATGTCTGTCCCGTCCAACCGTAATACAGCGGCTTTTCGCCCATGCGATCGCGGGCCAATGACAGTGTTCGCGCTCGCGTATCCCAAACTGCAAACGCAAACATGCCAGTCAGTCGTACAAGTGAAGCTTCAATGCCCCAGTGTTCAATCGCGGCTAACAATGTTTCGGTATCAGAATGCCCGCGCCAAGCGGGCGCTGCTCCTGCACGCTCTAGTTCGGATCGTAATTCGCGATGATTATAGATTTCACCGTTGAAGACGATTACGTTGCGGCCGGATGCGGAGACCATAGGCTGTGCACCAGCAGCCGAGATGTCGACAATTGATAGCCGCCGGTGTGCCAGGGCAATGCCCGCGGCAGTATCAATCCACTCGCCACTTGAATCGGGCCCGCGATGACAGATCGCATCCGCCATGCCGCGCGCTACATTTCGCGCGTGGTCGCCGCGCGGTGAAGCACTGTCGGTCCAGAAGCCTGCAATGCCGCACATCGTTAAATCTGCCTGGCCGTCACGGCAGGTACCCGATGTAATAGTTGTCCAGGTACTCTTTGAGGCAGACCTTCCAGTCGCGCATTTTGTTGAGCCCACGCATATCGAGTTTTTTCGACAGCAGGCGCTCGGACGCCGGACGGGCGGCAAAGTATTCCTTGGCGAAATAGTCAGAGGTGACAGGCGTTATTTTGATCTCATTGTGTTTGCCGAGTAGCTCAACGAGATGCTCCGCGACTTGCAACCGCCCCGTCACGCCGCCACACACCATGTTATATAGGCCCCAAAATCGAGCGTCGATCAACGCCTCGACATTGCGCGCAAAATCGTGCGTGTAGGTCGGTGTGCCGAGTTTGTCATCGACAACGAAAAGCTCCGTCTTTCCAGCCTTGATCTGCGCCATCAATTTTTGAATGAATTTCTTGTCCTTGGCCGGGCCACCGCCCATCATCCAGCCAGCGCGGCAGACCAAATGTTGGCGGCAGTTTTGAGTTACGAACTTTTCGCCGGCATACTTACTGCGTGCATAGTGCCCGAGAGGATTCGGATCTGCCCAATCGTCGTAGGTTTCCTGGGCACCGTCAAAAATGCCAGCGGTTGAAATGTAGAGCATTGGAATGCCAAGCTCGTTGGCAATATGAACTGCATTCTCAACCGCCAGTGTATTGGTGCGGTAGGCGTCGTCATAGTTGTCCTCGCAGTATTCGAGGCTGGTGTGTGCGCCGAGGTGAAATAAATAATCGGGCTTGAATGCCAACACATCCTTCCAGTAGGCATCGAATTCACGGAAATCGAGATATGACAACCAAGTGTCGTTGACATCGATATCGGTACACTTGAGATCGTTCTTGGCGCCAAAAACGTTGTGAAACGCCTCGCCAAGCATGCCACCGCAGCCTGCAATATAAATGCGCTTTCCTGTCGTCATCTTGTTGGGTCCACATCGTTGAGAACGTCGCGATATA
This sequence comes from Hyphomicrobium sp., assembly GCA_031380225.1. Lineage (GTDB taxonomy): Bacteria > Pseudomonadota > Alphaproteobacteria > Rhizobiales > Hyphomicrobiaceae > JANNFX01. The sequence continues at coordinate 9,026 of JANNFX010000268.1, read as the reverse complement.
GTCCGGCGATGGCTTTGGTCGAATACTTGGCGACGGCATCGGCGCGGGCCGCCGTCCCGAGTTTGCGCCGCAAACCGGGCTCACAGATTAGCCGTTCCAAAGCATCAAGCCAATCTTGATCTGTCTTCACCAAGAGGCCATTGACGCCGTCGCTGATAATGAGCGGTGCCGTCCCGACGTCGGTGGCAACCGCTGGTAAACCAAACGCCATATATTGGATGGCCTTAAGCCCACTTTTGCCCAGCACCCAATCATCAATTGGCAGCGGATAGACGCCGATGTCGAATGTCTGCAAATCCTGAACTTCGCGTTCTGCCGACCAACGCACGACCTCCAAATCGACGCCGTCCAGGTCATAGTCGAAATTGCCGATGACCTTGAGCTTGAAAGGGACGCGCTTTGCCAAATTCTGAAACACGCCGCGCAACTGGTCGAGATAAACTTTTGACGAGAACGTGCCTGTCCAGCCGATCGTGACCGGCCGGTCATTGCTGTAGGTGTTGACGGGCATAAACCGGTCAGTGTCCACGGATGAGGAGATATATGTGCATGCGCGAGGCTCGTTTAACTCCAAACAGAAGTCGCTTAAAAACGGCGATGACGCGATGACATGATCAGCCGTGCGGATCAGATGGCGGGCTTTGCCAGGGCCTTTGAGCTTGCTGATGATGGCGTTTGGATTGTCAGCGGCTGGCAGCGATTGCTCGATCAGGATATTGTCCTCGACGTCATAGACAAGCGCTTTTGCAAGCCGTCGTGTCAGCCGCTCGAAGACAGACGTCCCAAACGGTGTCACCCACATAAAGACATAGACGACGTCGTAGCGATGAACGCGCAACATATCGCGCATGCGCCGCAGATGGCCGCGCAACACTCCGAATATTTTCCCTGGATAGTGGCCGCTCGCGTAGGCAACGCGCCACATTGGCATGTCCATATAGCACGAGACGTCGATCTCATAGCCTAGTTTGCGCCAGTCGCCGAAGTACTGTTCGTATTTCAATCGTTGTCCAGCCGCCACGCCTTCAGGGAATGGGCAGAGGACCAGCATGCGCTTCGGCGGCACGATAGATTGCGGGGTAGACGTCACGCGCGCCGGGTTCCAACCGCACACCAATACGGCTCGGCATCAGAGAACGTGATGTCTTGCAAGCCGGCGTTTTCCATCATGGCTTTTATTTCTGGTCTTGTGAAGCGTTGCTCCAGCGGTGTGCCGAAGCGGTCGCGGCTGTCGGTGCGCATCGTGTATAGGCTCGCGTTGCGATAGAATGAGAGCGGTAGCCGGGAAGTGTCGAACCCCATGCGAACAGCGGCCTTTGCCAGTCTTGCTAGCGGCCAGTAAACCGTGATCGCGATCACATCCGTGACGACATGCTTGATCGCGCTTGGAAGCGGACTAATTGCAGCGCGCCCTAATTCGCTGATGCGCCACAGCACGCGAAACCACAAAGGCCGGTTATCGAACCGGTAGTAGAGATAGACCAAAAACGGTGCGCCGGGCTTTAATAACTCTGTGCAGGATGCCAATGCCGCAGCCGTATCCGGGATGTGATGCAAGACGCCGAGCGAATAACCAAAATCCTGACTGCCTTTGGCAATCGGCACCTGATCAACGCTGCCGTGGACAAAGCGTACGTTTTTTAGATCTGAAAGCGAACTCTTGGCGACGGCTAATGCCTCGGAGCTGGCATCGGCACAATTCAACGTTCCAACCCGCGGCGCAACCAGCTTAGCCCACCGCCCACTGCCACAGCCCATATCGAAGCCTTCAGCGTCAGCTGGAAGCCGTGTCCACGGAAAAACGCTAAAATATTTATCGAACATGACCTGGAGTTCGCTCGCGTCAAGCGCGGTTTGATCGAACCTCGTCCATTCGTCGCCAAAACTTGCAACCGTTGCCGCGTCGGCGTTTTGCTTTTTAAGATCACCCATAATTGCGGTCAGTGTGCCTCTATCTTGGCGCGCTGGATCACGGGGCGCTCTCCGGCAAGGCCATCGTAAATCGCCCGGTAGGCATCGGCGCCAGTGTTGAGAGAGAATAGGCGCAAGGCCGTCGCGCGGCAGCGTTCGGCCAATGCCGGCTCGCGCGTCAAGTCGAGCAGACGGTCCACGGCATTCTCAATGTCAGCAGACTTGAAGCCGGTCATCGCGACGCCAACGCGGTTGCCTTCCAGAATTTCCTCCATATCGCCGACGCCGGTATTGCCGAGACACGGCACGCCGCATCCGAGGTATTCGGCCAACTTGGTCGGCGCGCTTGAGAGTTTCGAATAGCACGGCTTGATGATTGCTGACGCCGCATGCATGCGCGCAATAAAGCCCGGAACATCGCGATGCTCAGAGGCGGCCAGTTCCAAGTGTTGTTCGCCGATGCCGGCACGCTTTACTGAATCGCGAATTATTTTGTGCTCGTTGCGGTTCACTATCAGCAGTTTGGCGTCCGGTTGCTTCGCCAAAATTGCGGTAAATGCGACCAGTGTCTCATCGAACAAATACCAAGTGCCAACGGAGCCGACATAGCCGAACGTGAACGGCTGACCTCGCGGCTTTTGTGGCAGATCAAATTGTTCTAGATCGGCGCAGGTCGGGATCACGGTCAAAGGCGGCAGCTTGCCCTTCAGATAGTCGAAGCGTTCGATCACGCGCGCGGACGCATTCGTCAGAGCCACGACATGGTCGGCCGCGAGAAAAAAGCGGCGCTCGCAGGCCTTGGCGGCGCGGAACAGCTGGCCTTCGCGTAGCCACAACCCACCATCGACACGCTCATCGGCCCAAAAGCCACGAATGTCGAATAGGAACTTCGCCCCAGTCGCCTTCTTGACGGCCAGCGCCATAAGCGATGGGATATACGAGCGTGCGTGAACGAGTCCGATGCGCTTTGCGCGCGCTAGTTTGACGGCCACCAATGACCCCGCCGCAATGTCATAAGCGGTAGCCGGAGCAGACGGCGATTTGTGATATGCCATCGGAGTCCAGCCAAGGCCCGCTGCCGTCACGCGCCGCCGCATCGCGTTCATTCGCGCCACGTTGTTGCGGTCAGCTTGTTTTTCAAATGACAAGATATGGATGTCGAAATTTGGCGCCAGTTTTTCGAGATAGGCCAGCACTTGGCTTTGACCAAGCGGCTCCAATAGTCCGTCATACGTAATATAGAGCACGGCTAAGCGCGGCACGGCTTAGCCACCCTTCAGAGCGCTGGCGGGCACCATCAATGTCTCAGGTGCGAGAGAAAATGCCTGCGGCGCGTTGAGCATCAAGTGCGGCTGGCTTGGCGAAACCGAACGTTCCAGTGACCACACCTTACCATCTTGTCCAGCTGCGATTGGCACAACAATCGTGCGGTGCAAGTCGGCGTACCTGGGTTGCACAAGTTTGCTATCTGGGTCACGTATTCCGAACCTAAAGACCCCGCCGAAATCGCCGAGCGGGTAGTACATAGCTAAGTTTTTGAGCCCCGGCGGAACATAGAAATAGAGACGAGGCGACGGTGTTCCCTTTGGCGATAAAAATTTTGTCAAAGTCACCGGGACATCGCGCAGAGTTTGGAAGCTATAGAATCCGCGGGCGCGGCCGCCAGCCGGCCTGAAGTTGATCCGGTACTGGCCTGGCAGCAGCGCCAATGAAATCTCGGCCCAATCGGTGCGGCCGGCTCCTTGTGTGACCGTTCCTGTCGCGACGACGCTGCCGTTGATATCGGTCGCACGTATCTGGATGCCGACCAATCGCGTGACCCTAATTGGCAAAGCATCGAGCCCAGCCGGTATAGTCACCGATACTTCAAGATTGCCTGCAACCGGCATCTCGGGCCCAAATTCTGGGCTAGCAGCGGCGGGTGCGACTGTCTTTGCGACCGGCACAAGACCTCCCGTGAACTGCATCGGCTCGATATCCGACTCCGGATAGAGTGACAGCCCATCGTTGATCAGTCGCGCGATATCAGCATCGCCGGGTCGCTTGACACGCGCCCAGCCGGGTCCAGGTTGAGCCGGATTTGAGAGATCAAATTCAGTGTCAATGACTGAGAATTTACGCCGGTAGAGATCAATGTTACGCGTGCCGTGAACCATCAGAGAATTGTCAATTTCAACCAGGTGCTGGGTCAGCGCCAACGCCCGTTGTGGCTTTGCCGAAGGATCAGGTTCAAGTTCCAACTCGTAGCGCAATCGCAAATACTGCAAGTAACGCCCAAAATCAGCAACACGTGCACTAACATCAGCACGGCCTTTAGCTAACTTCAGAGCTATACTGAGATCGCGATAAGACACGCCAAGTTCAGCTGCTGTGAGATTGAACGACATAGCCCATCGTTGAAGCATGCGCTTCATCGGCGCCTTGGCTGGACCGAATGCAGCGTCGTACCAATTTTCGACAAGCGCCTTTTCGTCCTGATCGAGCGACCACATCAAATGCGAGGCGACGTAGTGCCCAAGGCCCATAGCACCGGCCCCGTAAGTCGATTCCGCATTCAATGCCTCGATACCGCTTGCGTGCCAGCTCCGAAGTTTATTGCCGATTGAAAGATAGTCGAAGACCGGCTCATCATGGCTCCAGTCGGGAATGGACCAATAATCATAAAGTGCCAACCGCTGAGCCTTGACATGCCAGGCGGCGATCAATTCGTCAGGCGGCATGTCTTGGAATGCATAGGGCGCGACCTGGACAATCACGTTGGGTTCGAGCGGGAAAGATGGCGGCGCAGCGTGTCCTGCGTAGGCGAGTAGCACGACGGAGGCATCTGGAAATTCCGAGCGGACGGCCTTCGCGCATGTGTTCGCAATGTGAAATGTTTGGTCACTTGCGGACCCGTCACCGGGCTGGTCTGCTGATTTATCGCCGTAGTGGCCGCCGTCCGACGGCTCCACTGACACAGAAAAATGACGCCGGCGATCGGCACTTGCGCGTGCCAAGCGGAGTTTTTTCAATGTCCAATCACAGTACATCGATACCACGTCTGCATTTCCTGCATTGAGTTTAGCGAGGACATTTGGGACTGACTTTCCGGATTTGTCTTGCACGTAAAGCGGCGACCATGACCCGCCAATCTTGGCCAGATACTCGGGGTGCTGTTCCAGGATTTTCAAGATTTCCGGATCGGAGATGAACGCCTCGCCAGTGTGGGAGCCGAGTGAATATTCTCCGCCATATCGCAGCCTGCGAATCCAATTTGCCGTTTGTGTCTCGGTCTCTTTCGATTGCGCATATTTCCGGCCCCACCGCCATGAGTAGAACCCACCCGTTCCAGCATAGCTTCGGACCTTGAACTGTGGTGCAACAAGGCGGTCGATTGTCAGGCGGACATCACTGCGGTTGGGTACTACAGTCCAATTCGCGCCTGGCAAAAGCCAACGGACGCCGAGTTGCTCGAGATAATAGTAAATTCCATGCGATAGGCCTTGGACATCGTTGGCGGTGATCTCAAGGCCCGACGCCGTGGCTTCGATGACAAATGCTTCGAGACCTTTGCCTGCGAGGCGCTTAGCTGCCGTGGACGGCACAGCGCTTCCGGCTCCCGTCAGGATCAGATTTACCGAAGAACCATTTGCTGGAGAGGTGACCAGAAAATCTTGCCCTGTCATGGCGTGAAGATACTGACTGAGGTCAGAAATCGCAGGCGCCAGCCGCTTGTTGGCCGCCAAATTAGGGGGAACCGCAATTGTGCCGCCATATAGTTCCGGACATGGGCGATCTGTGCAATGAGATGCAAAGTTGGCCAGTCTTTTCGGACCAAGATTTGGATCCCGTGCTTGATTGAAAAATACCAGCGCGCACACGGCAATTGCCGACGAGACCAAACCGGCCATGGTAGTCCGGCTGATACTAGAACCCGGCTTCCTCACTACACCCACTGTTTAGTCACCCGCCTTGCGCAGCCAAACCGTCAACTGCATGCCCGTTTTATTGCGCTCCATGATCCGTCGTAACAGTGGGTGGAGCGGCCGCGGAATATTATAGATCGAGCAGACATCGACCGTATGCTCGTCAACAGCATACCCTTGACGGGCGCCGTTTCTGCGGAACGTGTCGAGTGTGAATTCGAACAAATGAAATGGCATGTGCATTGGCGACAAGTTGGTTACGTAACTCGTGCCGATAGCGCGATAGTAGCCATTGATGATCCGGCTGATGAGATGATTGGCGTTCGGTACTTCGGCGTGAATGATGCCGCCTGGCTTCAACCAACGCAGTGCCTTGGCGATCGCAGCGGAGGGATCATAGAGGTGTTCGAGTACAGCGCCGAAGGTGACGAAGTCAGCCTGCCCCGGATCAAATTCAACATCTTCAACTGAACCGAGTTTGATCTTGGAGTCGTCCATGGCAAGGAATTGAAGGGCCTTGCGGTGGAACGGTTCCGATGGTTCAAAACCAGATACCTCGAAGCCAGCGTTTTGCATGGCTCTGACAGCCTTGCCCAGACCGACGCCGACATCGATGGCACGCATGCCCGGCGTAAAGTTCAGTAACCGCTTCGCTGTTGTGATTTGGTTGGTGAAGTATTTGGGGTCAGGATCCAGCCGGGTTTTTTGCCAGTAGGTTTCAGGTGGGATGCCATAATGATCGGCAATTGACGGCGGGACAGGTTGCGGATCGGTAAATACGAGGCAGCAATTCCGGCAGCGGCAAATTGTAACGGCGATGCCACGCTTGCCGCGCGGCTGCTGTCCCTGCGATTGATTGAGGCGCAGACCTAAGACTTCGGCGTTCGCTGCAGGCGCGCCGCACATATTGCATGCGGTGACGGGGTTGAACGTATAGACGCGCTTCACAGCTTGTCCGTCAACAGCGCTGACGATCTGCTCATCCATTTTTACGCACCACGCCGACGAACTTGTTTTGATACTCTGTGACGGCGAACGCGGCCTGCTGGACCTCAACGAATTCCTTGAAGGCGAGGTTGTCTTGGATATCGTCGGAAATGAAAATCCCGCCAGGAAGCAAAGCGTCCCACATCAAACGGAATCCGTACTGGCGGCCCCAATAAGACTTGTCGGAATCGTAATGGCAGAGCTCGATTGAGCTGCCCAATCGCGAGATTGCCTTTTTAAGACCATGACGATCTGGTTCGCGCACAATCTCCCATCCACGACGGAGCCGGTCAGGGACAGCGATGCCGACGAAAGCCTCGTTGTTCATTTTAGGATACGGCATGTCGACACTGATCAGGCGAGCGCCGTCGCGGCCCTCAAGTCCGGCGAGAATAGCGAGGCTCGACCAACCGTACGCGACGCCGGTTTCGACAACACGGCGCGCGCCAGAAAGTTTGGTCACGGCATAGAGCAGTCCGATGTCGCCAGGTCCACCCATTTTCACATTGGATTTGTCAGCGCGCGATTGTGCTTCTGCGAGAATGCTTGCTGGCAATTCTGGAACAGCCGGCGAGCTGAGCCCGACGGATACTAAGGCTTCGGAAATTGAGACGGCGCGTGACTGAGCCCAGGATCGTGCATCAGCGGCATATAAGGCGCCATCCCGATTGGGCCGCAACTTCCTCAGCCCCAATTCACTGGCCTGTGCCCAATGGGTCGGCCGTCTCAAAAACCAGGCGGCTGTTTTTACTTTTTCAATCATACAGTTTTGCTCTTTGCTGAAGCAGTGTTCGCGTCAGGAAACAGGAGTTTCAAATACTGATCGGCGGCCTTTTCCGGAGTGAAATTAGCTGCGCGGCGCTTCAATAATTCAGGATCGAAAGGCGTTTGCAGTGCAATCGACATCGCATCTGCAAGCGCATCCGCGTCGCCAACTGGAACCAAGCGGCCGTAACGTCCTCCGTCCAAAATTTCAGCGGGGCCGGATGGGCAATCTGTCGAAACAACCGGTATTCCGCATGCCAATGCTTCAACAATCACGTTGCCGAAGCCTTCGTAGTCAGACGACAGCACGAACAGGTTGGCTGATCGGTAATAGGCCGTCGGATCGCTGACAAAACCCGGCATGACGACTTTGCCAATTAGGCCTTCGGACTTGACCAATGCTTCAAGTTCGGCCCGCAATGGCCCCTCCCCGAGGATCATTAGGCGCGCATCACGAGTTTTGAGCAGCTTTGCAAAGGCGCGGATCAAAAGCGCGTGATTCTTTTGTGGTTTCATTGAACCGGCGGCAAGGATGCGGTGGCCAGATCCTGAACCCCATAGGGCGTCAACTTTGACTAAACTCTCAGCGCTTGCCGACGTTGACGGCGCCGGTACGGGATTATTGACGACCGTGAAATGATGCTTTGGAATTCCGGACAGCCGGGCCAAATCGTTGGCAACTCCGGACGATACGCCGATGCGTCCGTCGGCGGCGCGATAGGCCGTTGCGAGGGTGCCGCGTAATAGTCCGTTGTGAAGGCGGCCAGCCGCCCCATACTGCAATGACAACGTATTGTGATCAACAACAACGAGGCGTCCACGACCGTGTGCAAGGCGGCGCCCGGCCACGCACATCACCGTCAGCGGCCACATGTTAGCGACAATTGCTGCGGGTTGGCTGCGTTTCAGATACGCCGCAAACGCAGCTGGAACATTGCGCATCCGCTTGGCGCCGAGGTCAGCAATGGTGGCGCCGTCTGGCAAGTATTGCAAAAGATCGCCTGTAACGTCCATCAAGGCGAATTCAACTTTGTAACCACGAACTATAAACTCCTCGGCCAAGAAGAGATTAAGCCGCTCGGCTCCACCGCCTGCGAGGTTGGGCAGAACGAGCGCGATTTTGCGAGTGTCACTGGATGCTGGACCACTGCTCAACGTGCACCATCGCTGCTTTTTAGTTCGACGGCTGGTATACCGCCAACGACCGCTCCTGCTGCAACATCGCGGCTGACGACGGCGTTGGCGGCGACGACGGCGTTGTCGCCAATTGTGACACCGCGTGTGATGGTGGCCTTGGCGCCAATCCAGACGTTATTGCCGATCCGGATCGGCGATGATTTCGTCGCGGCCAAGCGGACTGGACCTTCAGCGCGGTAGTCATGATCTTGATCGCGGATGGTAACGTATTCTCCGATCAAAACGTCGTGGCCTATGCGCACCTCCATGCAAGCGGCAATG
>JANNFX010000065.1:0-17634 GCA_031380225.1 Hyphomicrobium sp. | reverse complement strand
GGCATCGGCTCGGGCGGCATGTATGCGCTCTCGGCCGCGCGCGCGCTTCTCGACCAACCGCTTGACGCCGAAGCCATCGCGCGCAAATCGATGGCGATCGCGGCTGAGATTTGCGTCTATACGAATACCAATCTCGTGGTTGAGAGTTTGGCGTCGGCGAAGTGAACGTTTCGTAGGTTGGGTTAGCGCGGGCCACGATGATGCAATTGAATTACAAAGTATGCCCCCGCGCGTAACCCAACACTTTCTCGCACCATGCATAAATGCGTTGGGTTACGCGGCGGGCCTAATGAGCACTACACCCCATCAAGGTCACGGCCGCCGCTAACCCAACCTACGATTCATCAATATAAGAGACCACATGACCACCTTCTCTCCCCGCGAAATTGTTTCGGAACTGGATCGCTATGTCATCGGCCAAAGCGATGCCAAGCGTGCGGTCGCAATTGCCTTGCGTAATCGCTGGCGCCGACAGCAGCTGCCGGAAAACATTCGCGATGAAGTGCTGCCGAAAAATATTCTGATGATTGGGCCAACCGGCGTTGGAAAAACCGAAATCTCAAGGCGGCTTGCCAAACTTGCCGGCGCTCCATTTTTGAAGATTGAAGCCACCAAATTCACTGAAGTTGGCTACGTCGGCCGCGACGTCGATAGCATCATTCGTGATCTGGTCGATGTCGGTATTGGCTTAGTGCGCGATGCCAAACGCAAGACGGTCAAGGTGCAAGCCGAAAAGAACGCCGAGGAACGCGTGTTGGATGCGCTGGTCGGCCCCGGCGCATCGCCAGGCACCCGCGATAATTTCCGCAAACGGCTGCGCAATAACGAGTTGTCGACCAAGGAAATCGAGATCACGACCAGCGAAGCGCCGCCGAGCTTTTCGATGTTTGATATGTCAGGCGGTCCGGGCGGCATGGGCGGCGGCGCCATCAACATCGGCGACATGCTGCAGAAAGCCATGGGCGGGCGCGCGAAACCGCGCCGCGTCACGGTGCAAGATAGCTACGCGCTGTTGATCGCCGAAGAAAGCGACAAGCTGATCGATAGCGAACAGATTATCGCCGAGGCCATCCGCGCGGTTGAGAACAACGGCATCGTATTTCTAGATGAGATCGACAAGATCTGTTCGCGCTCGGAGGCCGGCCGCGCCGGCGCTGACGTCTCTCGCGAAGGCGTGCAGCGCGATTTGCTGCCATTGATCGAAGGCACCACCGTCTCGACCAAGCATGGCCTCGTCAAAACCGACCACGTGCTGTTTATCGCCTCTGGCGCCTTCCACGTCGCCAAGCCATCAGACTTATTGCCTGAGTTGCAAGGCCGGTTGCCGATCCGCGTCGAACTGCAGGCGCTGACCCGCGAAGATCTGCGCCGCATTCTGACCGAGCCCGAGACCAGCCTGATCAAACAATCGGTGGCCTTGATGGCGACCGAGGGCGTGACTTTGAATTTTACACAAGATGCGATTGAAGCGCTCGCCGATGCGGCCGTCGAAGTCAATTCAACGGTCGAGAATATCGGCGCGCGGCGCTTGCAAACTGTGATCGAACGCGTGCTTGACGAAATCTCGTTCGAAGCCTCGGACCGTTCCGGTGAGACCATCACCATCGACAGCGCCTTCGTCACCGCCCGCATCGGCGCGCTGACCAAAAACGCTGATTTGTCGAAGTTTATTTTGTGAGACCATCGAAACCGAAAAAGTCTTTGTACGCCAAAGTTAGACCCGCTGACAATGTAATTTGGCCTCGCTGAATTGGGCCAGTCAATGTTGGCTGGCCGCTACTCGCCCGTGCATAGTGCAGCACTAGCTTTTTGACCGTATCAACGATCAGGTAGTCTTTCACGGTCTCGACTGAGAAGTAATTCACGAGTTTGGTTGTCAGATCGACGGGGCCGGTACTTGGGCTCAGCACTTCGACCACAACGACGGGATCGAGTATGAGCACGTCGTCTTCCGGCAACGGCGAACCCAGGCGCAGGAGGGCGTCGGGTTCATGCACGATACGATCCGAAATCTTGACTGCAACGCCATCGCGGAACACTTCTCCAGTCAGACCCGACGCATCCAGTGCGGCCTGCAATGCTCGATCAGCACTTCGCTTGGCCCTAGCATGCCCGACCCGCTCTGCATTCATTTGCACAATCATCCCGTCGATGAGTTCAAAGCGGGCACGCTCTTGCGTCATCGACCATGCGGCGAAGTCATCGGCTGTCATCGATTTGAGCGGCACATTCATGCGCTGGTAGTATCACTAACTTGCTCAAGGGCCAATATGGCCAGCCTGCATCTGTTGCACCACCCTACGCCAACGAGGCCGGATTTGCATCCGGCCTCGCCTCTCACAATCTTCCTACCCAAAAATTACGACAGCAACGCGTAGCCTGCATCGTGTGAATCGATACCGTCTAGCACCACGACGTCAGACCAGTGCCCTTTGATCAAGCCCTGCACGACGGTTGAGCCGTTACCATCGTCCGCGAAGCGAATGCCACCGGCGCCAGCGTGCCCCTTCATGAAGTCGCGCATGTTGAGGGTGTCTTCGCCGATCTTGAAGTCGGAGATGTGGTCGACCGCACCGCCGGCCGCGTCCTTCTTCAGAAGTGTGAAGGTGTCTGCGCCATCGCCGCCGGTGAACTTGTCCGAACCGCCCATACCGCGGAAGTAGTCATCGCCCTTGCCGCCAATGAACTCTTGCGCGGCCTTGTCGCCCTTGAAGGTGCCGCCGGCATCGTTGCCAACCACAACTTCAAAGCCCGAAATGCGGTCGTCGACGCTGCTATTGCCGAATGCAACCTTGGCAGACTTCTGGCCAAGATCGACGTTGACCTTGCCGATGATGCGCGAGAAGTCGAGCGTGTCGTAGCCTTCGCCGCCGCGGTATTCGTCGTGACCCGAGCTTGCCAGCACGTAGTCGTCGCCCGTGCCGCCGGAGACAAAGTCGTCGCCTGCGCCGCCATCGAGGAAGTCGTCGCCCTTCATGCCGAGCACGGTGTCGTTGCCTGTGCCGCCGCCAATCCAGTCATTGCCGGAGTTGCCATCGACGTAGTCGTCGCCTTTGCCGCCGCCGAGGACGTCATTGTCCTTGCCGCCGCTCAGGATGTCGTTGCCAACGCCGCCCAACAGGGTGTCGTTGTCGACGCTGCCCTTGAGGATGTCGTCGCCGGTGTTGCCGACCAGAACGTCGTTGCCACGGTCGCCCCACAGCACGTCGCCATCCTTGCCGCCGCGCAAGACATCGTCGAGCTTGCCGCCGATGATGTTGTCGTCGCCACGGTGACCCCACAGTTCGTTGAGTTCGTCCAGTACGCCGGTGATTGCGTCGGCGACTTTGGTACCATGCTTAATGGCCATCAGATATTTGCTCCTGCCTAGTTAAGTCCGGCCCGGTCTAAAACCGGACATAAGGTCTGCTTAATTCGTCACGCTTCGTGATCTGTTTTTCGTCGAAGAGTTTGATGCGTCTTTACGGGTGATACATTTTTGCTCGAAAAGTCTTGCAATGGCGGTTACGAAGGTCCGTCAAATTAAATCGATTTTGAATTGAATTTTGGCGCCGGCCCCCGTATTGACGGGCTTTTCCGGCAAGACTGGCGCTTCAGACCCCGCGCATGTAAACCATGTGTGAAATTTTCTTCGAAAAGGCCTCTAAGTGATGGTGCTGGTCAAAGACGTTAACGCGAGCCCCGTGGCAGCATTGGATGCTCCGGGTGCGGCTGTTAACAAACCGACGCTCGCCGGCATGAGCCGCGTTAAGCTTGAACAGGCGATGGCCGGTGCCGGAGTGCCGGCAAAGCATGTCCGGATGCGCGTCAACCAGTTGTGGCGCTGGATTTACGTTTCGGGCGTGACCTCGTTCGATGCCATGACGGACGTGTCGAAAGACCTTCGCACAAGTCTTAGCGATAAATTCACGCTTGAACGGCCAGAGATCGTATCCGAACAGATCTCAATCGATGGCACACGCAAATGGCTATTGCGGCTGCCGAAGCGCGGCCACGAGCGGCAAGGGCCTGAAATTGAAACCGTCTACATTCCCGAAGAAGACCGCGGCACGCTATGTATTTCGAGCCAAGTTGGCTGCACGCTGACCTGCACGTTCTGCCACACCGGCACCCAGCGCCTGGTTCGCAATCTCGAAGCCTCGGAGATTGTCGGGCAAATTCTGCTGGCGCGCGACCGCATCGGTGATTGGCCGGGATCAACGGAGCCGTCCGATAACCGCATGCTGCCCGACGCCGATCGCAAGATCACCAATATCGTGCTGATGGGCATGGGCGAGCCGCTCTATAACTTCGATAACGTGCGCGAGGCGATGGAAATCACGTCGGACGGCGAAGGCCTATCGCTATCGCGGCGGCGCATAACTTTGTCGACTTCGGGCGTCGTTCCCGAAATCACCCGCTGGGGCGAGGACGTCAACACCATGCTGGCGATATCGCTGCATGCGACCCGCGATGAGCTTCGCGACGAACTGGTGCCGATCAACAAGAAATACCCGATCGCGAAGCTGATCGAATCCTGCCGAACCTATCCCGGCGTCTCGAACGCGCGCCGCATCACTTTCGAATACGTAATGCTGAAGGGTATTAACGATAGCTTGGGTGACGCCCGCGCGCTGGTGAAGTTGCTGGCCGGTATCCCGTCCAAGATCAATCTCATTCCGTTCAATCCCTGGCCCGGCACGGCTTACGAGTGTTCGGATTGGACCACGATCGAGAAGTTCGCCGATGTCGTGAACAAGGCTGGATATGCCAGCCCCGTTCGCACACCGCGTGGCCGCGATATTCTCGCTGCATGTGGTCAGCTTAAATCCGAGAGCGTCAAACTGCGTGCCAGTGAGCGCGATAAAGACCTGGCCACACCACAATTGCCGAGCGAGTAAACATGGCACACGCGCTTGGGCGATTGATCCTGGTCCCGATCGCATTTGTGATCGCGGCAGTGATATCGATTTTAATCGTTGTTTCGCTTGGCCTCGAACGGCTGACGCAGGCGGCAACGGTCACGCCAATGATCGAGCAATTGGGCGACCTGCTGGCCGGGGGGGCACTGCTGACCTCGGGCTTAACACTCATTCCAGCACTTGCCGTCGCTATCATTGGCGAAGTTGCCCGCATCCGTTCGTGGCTTTATTACCTCGCTGGCGGTGGACTTTCACTGGCTGTGCTGCCGCTGATGGGCGTCCTCGAACGTGGTGAAGCTGTTTCGCTGTCGAACGGCGCCTTATGGCAAGTCCTTGCCTCCGCTGGCTTTGCAGGCGGCTTGGTATATTGGCTGATCGCTGGCCGAACAGCGTAAACATCGACCACAGCCAGCTATAGTCATATTGAAAGCCAAATCTGGTTGAGTTGCCAGCCCGGTACCCGCTAAACTCGGCTCTATCACGCGAGACAAAACCCGAAGGGCAGATAAATGATGCGGTCGCTAGTCAGGGTCTTGTTCGCCTTCTTAGCCGCGTGTCTTGCAGCCGCATTTGTGCAGGTGTTCTTCGCCTTCCCGCCGCTTGAAATCGCAACACCGTCCGCTGGGTTGAGCCTGCTTGGCGTGTTGTCGATTGTTCCCAAAGCCCTGGTGCAAAGTGCGCTGTTCGCAACCCCATTTGTACTCGTGGCAGCCGCCGTCGCCGAATGGCAAGGCATCCAAGACTGGATATATTACACCTGTGTCGGCATCGCGATCGCATTTGCCGGCTTCATGGTCCTGCATATGGGCGAAGGCACAGACCAGACCTTACTGCATGACTACGCCTTACGCGCGTTTCTAACGACAGGAGCCGTGGCTGGATTTGTCTATTGGATGGCTGGAGGCCGCAACGCAGGCGGGCGCCCCTATGATGAGGAGGAGTTTGCAGCGGCGCGTGAATTCAAGGCAGCAGCCCGAAACCTCAAAGTGCAACAAACGCCACCACCTCCTCCACCTTCAGCACCGAAGGCAGTTCAGAAGCCGGTGAGCCCGCCAACAGAGCCGATCCGTCCGGTCGCAAAACCTGCAAACCCGCCTAGCACTGCTGAGAAGGCGCAACCCATCAACAAACCACCGGGCGAAACTCAGGTTTGATTTAGGGTGCCGGTGTTGGCGCAATGACGCCGGCCAAAGGCGCTTCCATTTTGGCTCCTGCAGCGGCCGCACCCGCTGGTACATTGGCCGGAGCAGCAGCAGGCGTTTCAGCCTTTGCAGCAGGAGCAGCAACTGGTGGCGCCACTGCGACGGGTTCCGCTGGTTTAACAGGCGCTGCAACGACAGACTTTGTGGTAACGGCTGCCGGCGCTGGCGAAACGGCGGCGGCCTTTTCAGCTGGCTTCGCTGGCTTCTTCACAGCCTTATTGGCGGCTTTTGCCTTTGGCTTTTGACTGCATTGCGCCTTGACCACTGGGCCACTGTCGAGTTTTGATTCCGCAGTCCAAACGCAATCTGGCGTCTCATGGCATGCGGCTTCATAGAGTGTATTGCACGTGACAGCTGCCGGTTTTGTTGCCGGTTTTGTTGGTTGAGCGGCGGGAGCTTTCTTGCCGGTTGCTGCGGCTCCGGCAGCAGGCGCGGTCCACGGCAGGACTTCCGCACCCCCGGTTGCGGCTTCTGGCTTCGGAGCCGCTTTGGTGGCCGCTGACTTGGCTTCTGCCGGCTTGGCCGTCGTCGCCTGAGCGACAGTCGCTGCGGACTTGAGTTTTGTTACAGGAATTGCAGTCATGGTCTCGGCCGGGGACGCGGGTTCAGCGGCGGCAATTCCGGCCAGCGCAATCATCGCTAAAGTCAAAATGCCTGAGCGGGTGGCGAGAGATCTGTTCACAGCCGAATCACCTTCCATCGACGTCTATCAGCGCCGTGTAGCAGCGGGTTGCCCGCAAAACACGGCCATTTGATGGAATATCCAGCATCCATTGGCAAAACACCGCCGCCATGGCCTTCAGAAGCGCCGGAGATTGTGGCGAAAGCCCTATCGTCGCGGGTCTGCGCCTCAGCTTGAAGGCCGGATCGCGCTGCCTATAGTGCGCGCCAACTCAAGACCGATTTGATGCGAGGACCGACAATGGCAGCCCCGACCAAAAACACAGTCAAAAAAGTTGTGCTGGCCTATTCGGGAGGCCTCGATACGTCGATCATTTTGAAATGGCTCCAGGAAACTTACGATTGCGAGATCGTGACTTTTACCGCCGACCTTGGCCAAGGCGAAGAGCTGGAACCGGCACGCAAGAAGGCCGAATTGCTCGGCATCAAGAAAGAAAATATCTTCATCGAAGATCTGCGCGAAGAGTTCGTTGGTGACTTCGTCTTTCCGATGTTTCGCGCCAATGCCGTTTATGAAGGCATCTATCTGCTTGGCACCTCGATCGCGCGGCCACTGATTGCCAAAAAGCAAATTGAGATCGCACGCAAGACCGGCGCCGATGCCGTCTGCCATGGCGCAACTGGCAAGGGCAACGACCAGGTCCGCTTTGAGCTCGGTTACTACGCCCTTGAACCAAGCATCAAGATCATCGCACCGTGGCGCGAGTGGGCGTTCAAGGGCCGCGAAGATCTGATCGAGTTCGCGCGCAAAAACCAAATCCCGGTCGCGAAAGACAAAGAAGGCGAAAGCCCATTCTCAGTCGACGCCAACCTTTTGCACTCATCGTCCGAAGGCAAAGTTCTCGAAGACCCCGCCAAGAAGGCACCGGAGATTGTCTACCAGCGCACCATTTCGCCGATGGATGCACCCGATAAGGTGACGACGATTAAGATCGGCTTCAAGAAGGGCGACGCAGTTTCGATCAATGGCCAGGTATTGTCACCAGCCTCCCTACTTAAGGCGCTAAACGACTACGGCCGCGACAATGGTATTGGCCGTCTCGACCTGGTCGAAAACCGTTTTGTCGGCATGAAATCGCGTGGCGTTTACGAAACTCCCGGCGGCACGATTTTGTTGGCAGCGCATCGTGCGATAGAAAGTGTCACCCTCGATCGCGGTGCGGCGCATCTCAAAGACGAACTGATGCCGCGCTATGCAGAACTCATTTACAACGGCTTCTGGTTCAGCCCAGAGCGCGAAATGCTGCAGGCACTCATTGACAAGAGCCAGGACCATGTCGAGGGAGAAGTGACGCTCGAACTCTATAAGGGCAACGTGATTGTGGTTGGCCGCGAGAGCGCGAAAAGCCTCTATTCGCCGGCGCTGGTCACCTTCGAAGACGACAAGGGTGCCTACGACCAGAAGGACGCGCAAGGCTTCATCAAGCTCAACGCGCTGCGCCTCCGCACCCTCGGCAAGCGGGATAAGGTGTAGGGAGGGGGCGTGTGCCGGGATGGGAGCGCTGCGGCATGGCTCGGATAAGCAGCGATCAACTCCTGCTTTCGCAGGCCGTCCATCAACTCGTCTTCCCGGAGGCCACGCTCCATTGTTTTCCCAGAAGCCGTGCTCCCCCGTTTTCCCGGAAACTGCGCTCCCCTGTTTTCCCGGAAGCCACGTTTCGCAATACGAAGTTAAAATTGGGATTGCGTCAGTCGCGGCTATCCGGGACCCTTACCTGACTGAAGGAGCAATGGGTGGCGCATTTATCCATCATTGCTGGGCGTTTCTTGCGGAGGTCACTGGACTGCGTCGGCTGGGAAAGGTCCCGGATAGCCGCGGATCAGCAGCCCCATACAAATTGAATTCCGTGGCGCGGCTTCCGAGAAAACAGGGGGGGGCGTTGTTTTGAGAGAGCAGCACTTAGCGCTAAACGTTCCACTGGACGAAACACCGATCTCGTCTTCCCAGAAATTGTGCTCCCCTCGTTTTCCCGGAAGCCGCGTTTCGCAATACGCAGTTAAAATTGGGATTGCGTCAGTCGCGGCTATCCGGGACCCTTACCTCTCGAAAGTTGGCACTCAAAGCCAATGCATCTGGATTGAAAAAATATGGCTTGAAGGTAATTCTGCAAGTGCGCTCACGGCTGATAGCCAAATTCCACGAGTACATCGTTGAAGAGATCACGCCACGTTGGGTTTTTTGCCTCGATGAGTTCAATCTTCCAATCCCTTCGCCAGCGCTTCAATTGAACTTCTCGTTTTGCTGCGCTTTCAACGCTGTCGTGACTCTCGTAGTAGACTAGTCGTCCTGCCCAATACTTTTTAGCGAAGCCATCTATCATCCGGTCGCGGTGTTCAATTGTCCGGCCGGGCAGATCACTCGTCATGCCAACATACAACACGCCGCGCGGTTTGCTCGCTGTGATGTAGACGTAGAAATGTTTTTGCCTGCTTCGATCCATTTCATATATCTACCATTGATTGCCTTTCGAGAGGTGGCAAACATCGAGTGGGAAAGGTCCCGGATAGCCGCGGATCACCAGTCCCAATAGTTTAAACCCCTTGGCGCGGCTTCCGGGAAAACGAGGTGTTGCAGGCGGATACCTTGAATGATTAGCTCACCGCAATTGTTTCCGGGAAACGCCACCAATCCCGTTTTCCCGGAAACTGCGCTCCCCTGTTTTCCCGGAAGCCACGTTTCGCAATACGAAGTTAAAATTGGGATTGCGTCAGTCGCGGCTATCCGGGAAAACGTGAAGTGTGGATGTCCATCTACACACAAATAAAAAACGACCCCCTTTTGAGGGGCCGCTCTTTATCGATCGATCTAATCTTCGTAGAACCCGCAAATTACTTGCGGATGTAGAGCTGTGATAACTTCAAGGCGATGTCGCGGAAGGCGGCTTTCAATTCGTCGCCGTCTGCTGCGTCGTAGAAGTGAGCGGCATCATTTGCACAGAACGACAAGGTGGAGAGTGCCGTGCTGTTACCACCGAGGTCGAAGCCAACTGTATAGACCTCGATACCCTTTGCCTTCATTGCCGTGCAGAGCGACTTGGCCTGATCAACGGAGTTTCCGTTGGGGCTTGTGCCTGATGTGCCTACGGCCTTGTACTGTGTGTTGTACTCGCCGTCCGTCATCAACACTGCAATCTTCTTGGTCGAGGTCGAAGTGTAGGATGCCGCCGTAACTCCAGTCACAGAGTTCCAATTTGGAGACAGCGTATACCAGGCCCACGCCGTCCCAAGATGGCCAGCCGTACCGCCACCGATGACAAGATCGTCGATCTTGTTCTTGATGACGGTCTTGTTGTTCGACAGCGCCGAGACTTCGTTAGACGAATCTTGACTGCACGAGCCATTGCCGTTGTACTTCGATGTTACAAAGCCGCCGGTTGCCGGATTTACATCAGTGAACTTGTCAGTACCATGACGCTCGACAACGCAGTCCGACAACTCCGCGTAAACAACTTGCTGGTCAACGCAGGTCCTATTGTTTCCACGGCCCGTGCAAACTGATTGCAGCGACGAAAGCGTCGGTGCAGGGTTGCTGCCGCGCGCCGCAGCATTCCAACTCAACGGCAAACGAACGTCAGCCGAGAACGGTGCCAGAGACACCTTCGAGGTATACTGCGACTGGTCAGTCCACACGACGATGTCGACTAGGTCCTTGGCAGCTGTCTGCATGTCGATAATCTTTTGGCCATCCATGGAGCCCGAGGTATCGAGCATCAAAGAGATTTCAAGATTGGTTTCAGCATTGCTGCCAATGGCCAGTTCCGCTTCCGCGTCGGCCTTGACATCAAGCGTCGGAATATCGGGCAAGCCGAACACAGACGACATGTGAAGATTCTTGGTCACGGCGTGGAGCGCCGGGGTCGCAATCTTCGCAACGACCACGCCTGAGAATGCGGTGTTGTTGTCGACCGGCTTGAACGTAGCGGTGTGGCTTGCCAGCGGCAGCCGTCCCTCAACGTTCTGCGTGTAGTACCTGGCCGCCGTATCTTTGGCTTCCTGAACCGCGGAGGCCGAAGAGCCTTTGACCTGGAGCACGCGAGCACCTGCCAAGACTGCCGAGTCTACTGCAGCCTTAGTAATACGGGTCGCTTGCATAGCCCGGCCAACGTCAACCGCTGCGCCAAGTGCTGCGAAAGAAATACAGGCTGTTAAGCCAAACAGAACGGGCAAGTTACCCGACTGGTCGTCTTTGAACTTCCCAACTCGCAACATGAACGAGCGACGCGTTGCTGAACGCGGTGACTCTCCCTGCTGCAACCCGGAACGTCCCTTTTGGCCAGAAGCCAAGAAAGTAGACATAGTGCACCTCCTGCACGATTAGATCGATGGGTCCAAGGTACACGCAAGCAATTTAACAGAAGTAAATATCTTCATTCAAGTTTATTCCACTGACAACTGAGTAAAAAATGATATAAATATTCAATTTTATTCAAATTTTACTTGTAGTTTTAATCTGTCAGCAAGTAATATTACTGTGTATTGCGCGTTTTGTGCAAATTTTATGCCGTATCACACCAATTAATACTAGAGTTTTCGATTGTTGCCAGGCAGGATGGTGAGACATAAAGACTTGCTTATATCTTATTGCGTCTGACCGGCAGGCGGATTAAGACCTCGGTCCAGACCTGCGTCCGGGAAGCTCAGTTGGCGTCCCACGTTAAAATAGTGCGGCATACCTGCACTTCCTGTGATCCGTCAGAGAATCCCCACTCCCCAACCGCCAAGAGAGTTCGCAATGAGCAACGACTACATCGTCAAGGATATCGGCCTCGCAGAATGGGGCCGCAAAGAAATCAACATCGCCGAAACCGAAATGCCGGGCCTGATGTCGACCCGCGCGGAATACGGCAAAAGCCAGCCGTTGAAGGGCGCCCGCATCGCCGGATCGTTGCATATGACGATTCAGACCGCGGTCTTGATTGAGACGCTTAAAGAACTTGGCGCCGATATCCGTTGGGTATCTTGCAATATTTACTCAACCCAAGACCACGCCGCCGCCGCCATCGCGGCGACCGGCATTCCGGTCTTCGCCTGGAAGGGTGAAAGCCTGGTCGATTATTGGGACTACACCGCCCGCATGTTCGAATGGCATGGCGGTGGGGTTCCCAACATGATCCTCGACGACGGCGGCGATGCCACCATGTATGTGCATTTGGGCCTGCGCGCTGAAAACGGCGATACCGCCTTCCTCGATACGCCCGGCTCGGAAGAAGAAGTCATCTTCTTCGCCCTCTTAAAGAAAGTGCTCAAGGAAAAGCCCAAGGGCTATTTCGCCAGCATCGCCTCAAGCATAAAGGGCGTTTCGGAAGAAACGACGACGGGCGTCCATCGCCTTTATGAAATGCAGAAGGCTGGCAAATTGCTGTTCCCGGCCATCAACGTCAATGACGCGGTGACTAAGTCGAAGTTCGACAACCTTTATGGCTGCCGTGAATCGTTGGTCGACGGCATCCGCCGCGGTACCGACGTCATGATGGCCGGTAAGGTCGCCATGATCGCCGGCTTCGGCGATGTCGGTAAAGGCTCGGCCGCTTCCATGCGTCAGGCCGGTTGCCGCGTCTTGGTCTCGGAAATCGACCCGATTTGCGCGCTCCAGGCGGCGATGGAAGGCTACGAAGTCACGACCATGGAAGATGCCATCGGCCGCGCCGATATCTTTGTCACCGCGACCGGCAACAAAGACGTCATCACCGCCGATCATATGCGCGGCATGAAAGACCGGGCGATTGTCTGCAACATCGGCCACTTCGACAATGAGATCCAGGTTGCTGGCCTCAAGAACTACAAGTGGCACAACGTTAAGCCGCAAGTCGACGAAATCGAATTCCCGGATGGCAAGCGCATCATCCTGTTGTCGGAAGGCCGCCTGGTGAACCTCGGCAACGCCATGGGTCACCCGTCGTTCGTGATGTCGGCGTCGTTTACCAACCAGACGCTGGCGCAAATCGAACTGTGGAACAACCACGCCAAGTATGAGCGCAAGGTCTACACGCTGCCGAAGCATCTCGATGAGAAGGTGGCGCGCCTGCATCTGGCTAAGATCGGCGTCAAGCTCACCCAGCTGCGTCCAGATCAAGCGAGCTACATCGGCGTGCCGGAGCAGGGTCCGTACAAGCCTGACCACTACCGGTACTAATGTCTGGCGGTACTAATGTCTCCCGGTACTAAGCCTAGTCAAAGACCGGTTTTGAGTTATTAACACTTGCAGCGGCACCGGGATCAATTCCGGTGCCGTTTTGCTGAAAGGGTTCCAATAGCGCACTGGCCAGCCGCGCTCCCGGCCCGCATAATCGCGATGTGATTCGACGCCGCGGAAAAGTTATCCCCGCGGTTTTTGGTGCGCGTAAACTATGATCACGACTTAACCCTCTGCGCGCGATGGATCATGCCGTCTCCTGCCGAAACCCACCGTTTGCAATCGACCTCGGTCGAAATCGCCATGCTGCTTGCGGCCAGTATCGCGACAGCGATGGTGTTAACGATCGGCGTCGCGGCTAGCAACGGCGCGGCTGAAGCTGCGTTCGGCACCGGCCCTCTCATGATGGCCGGCTTGATTGCGGGCGGCGTGTTACTGTCGCTGATCCTGCTCGGGTACGGTTATCATTCGAACCGCCGTAAACTGCGCGCCGCGGAAGACGAAGTCCGGACGTTGCAGTTGGCGTTAACCACCGCCGAGGCCCTGGTCAAAGGCGAGCCGCAAACGCTGGTCTATTGGGAGCACGGCCGCGGGCTTCGCGTCGTCACCCAAACTCTGACTGCGGTGCCGGGACTGCCAACCAGCCAAGGAGAACTGCTGCGCTTTGGAATGTGGCTCGACGCGCCGTCAGCCAAGAATTTGAAATCCGCTCTTGATACGCTGTTCGTCGACGGCCGCGCCTTCAACATGATTTTGCGCACCGCGGCCGGCGGGCATCTCGAAGCCGATGGCCGCGCTGCAGGCGGCCGCGCCATCCTCAGACTTCGTGATATCGCAGGCTATAAACGCGACGTTTCGGCGATCATCGATTTGCAAGCGAAACTCGCGCGCGATGTGCGTGGCTCGCGCTCACTGATGAACACACTTCCAAGTCCGGCTTGGATCCGGTCCGCCGATGGCCGCCTGTCGTGGGTCAACGCTGCTTATGCCAAGGCGGTTGACGCCAAAGACGAGGCCGAAGTTATCGATGGCCAGATCGAGTTGCTCGATACCCAGCAGCGCCGCGCGCTCGTTAAAGCGCTGCAGTCGCAAACGCTGCACCGTGGCAAGCTCAAGATTTTCACCGGTGGCGCCCATCGCACACACGAGCTGATCGTCACCAATGGCGGTGATTGCACGGCAGGCATCGCCATCGATATCGCCGAACTTGAAGCCGCCAAGGGACAGATCGAAAATCAGGCCCTCGCCTATGATCGCACATTGGACCGTATCGCGACCGCGGTGGCAATTTTTAACGCCGATCAAACGCTGGCCTATTTCAACGACGCCTACGTCAACCTGTGGAGCCTCGATCCGCAGTGGCTCAAGACCAACCCGGCCGATGGCACCATCCTCGATCGCCTGAAAGAAGCTGGCCGCCTTCCGATCGTCGAGCGCAACTATCGCGACTGGCAGCGCAAACTGCTTTCGACTTATGCCAATGGCCAGGACCAGGAAGCAACCTGGCATTTGCCAGATGGCCGGGTCCTCAACGTCGTCGCCGAACACCGCCCCGATGGCGGCGTGACGTATCTCTATAATGACGAGACTGAGCGCCTCGATCTCGAAAGCCGGGTCAACGTTCTAAGTGGCGTGCAAAACGAAACGCTAAACAGCTTGGCCGAAGGCGTCGCGGTGTTTGCAACTGACGGCCGCTTGCAACTGCATAATCCGGCCTTTGCGTCGATTTGGAAACTGTCGCCCGCCCGGCTTCAACAAGCGCCTCACATCGATGAGTTTGTACGCGATGTGTCAGTGCTCTACGACGACGCGGAGTGCTGGAAGCGGATATCGTCGGCTGTCACGTCGTTCTCGGCCGACCGTGAACCGTTTGGCGAACGCATGCACCGCCCCGACGACAGTGTCATCGACTTTTCCGTCACGCCGCTGCCAGACGGCGCCACCCTGCTGACGTTTGCCGACGTGACCGACGCCCGCCGCGCAGAACACGCCCTTCGTGACCGCAACGAAGCGCTCGAAACAACCGCGCGCATCAAGAACCGCTTTATCGGCAATATGAG
The DNA here is from genome assembly GCA_031380225.1 of Hyphomicrobium sp. Classification (GTDB taxonomy): domain Bacteria; phylum Pseudomonadota; class Alphaproteobacteria; order Rhizobiales; family Hyphomicrobiaceae; genus JANNFX01. The sequence goes on along the minus strand of JANNFX010000065.1, from coordinate 2,657 downwards.
CTATGAACTCCGGACGCCGCTGACAAACATTCTCGGCTTCACCGAATTGCTGACCATGATGGACGAGTTGAAGCCCAAGCAGCGCGAGTATCTCGAGGACATCACCGCAGCCTCTAAAACACTACTGACCATCATCAACAGTATTCTCGATCTCGCTAATATCGATGCAGGCGGTGCCGAACTGGAATTCGAAACCGTTGATGTGCAAGCGGTCATCGACGCCGCGGTTGAAAGCATTCGTGACAGTGCTGCGAAGTCCGAATTGACCCTCGATATTGCCCTGACGGAAGACGCGAACACGTTCGTCGCCGACGCCTCTCGCGTGACACAAATTTTGAAAAATCTGATGTCGAACGCCGTTGGTTTTTCGCCCGCCGGAAGTGTTGTTCAAATTACGGCGTGGCGCGAAGATGGCTTTATGGCGTTTGCCGTCGAAGATCGCGGCGCTGGAATGCAGCCCGAGCAGGTCAAACATATTTTCGAGCGCTTCGACAGCCGCAGCCAGGGCTCCAAGCATCGCGGTGCCGGGCTTGGGCTGGCAATTGCAAAAAGCCTAGTGGATTTGCATGGCGGCGACATTAAGATCGATAGTGAAGTTGGACGCGGAACCCTGGTCACGGTACGATTGCCAGAGAAGGGCTTAGCCCGCCAAGATCAGGAGCCGCCTGCCATTGACGCCCCCCAATTGGACCTTACGGGAAGTTGACGAAGCCGCGGTTGTGCGGCTTGCTCAACTCGTTTCACTCAAGATTGCCGAAGGCGATATGATCGCATTGCATGGCGATCTCGGCGCCGGCAAATCAACGTTTGCGCGCGCGCTGGTGCGGGCCTTAGCCGGCAACGCAGGCGCAGAAGTTCCCAGTCCGACGTTTTCGATTGTGCAGACCTATGACACGCCGCGGCTCAACGCGGCCCACCTCGATCTCTACCGGTTGAACAGCGAAGACGAGCTGCGTGAACTCGGCATTGATGAAATGTTGGCGGCGGGTGCCATCATCGTTGAATGGCCGGAACGGGCGCCGTCACTGACGTCAAACAACCGGCTTGATATCTTTCTCACAGAAACCACGAGCGATGCGCGCCGGGACCTTGCCATCAAAGCGCGGGGCACATGGACGGTCCGTCTCGCGCGTCTGCAAGAGATCGGTGTGTTCCTGGATCGCAATCCCGCATGGGCTGGTGCGAGCATCGGCTATTTGCAAGGCGACGCCTCGTCCCGCGCGTATGCTCGCCTCGAAGATGGCAGCCGCCGCGCAATTTTAATGGATGCACCACGCACGCCTGACGGGCCACCGATCCGTAATGGTTTGCCCTATAGCCGCATTGCGCATCTGGCTGAAGACGTGCGGCCGTTCGTTGCCATCGCGCACTCTTTGAAGGCAGCTTCCCTATCAACACCGGAGATCTACTGCACCGATCTTGATCGAGGCTTACTGCTGCTGGAAGATTTTGGCGACCGGGTATTCGGCCGCGAATTGGATTCGGGCGCGAACCAGCACGAGCTTTGGAAACACGGCGTCGAGACGTTGCTGGCCTTACGTACCGTTCCGGTGCCGCAACGCTTGGCGCTGCCAGACGGCACGAGTTATCAAATACCGAAGCTCGGCCGCGAAGGCCTTTCGATTGAAGTTGAGTTGTTGCTAGATTGGTATTGGCCAGCTGTGAAAAGCGCCGCAATTCCCGGCGCTGCACGCGCAGAATTTAACGCGATCTGGCTGGCAATTTTTGACAAGTTACTTAAATTGCCAACCGGCTGGCAGCTGCGCGACTATCATTCACCGAATTTGATCCTGCTGCCAGACCGCCAGGGTGCCGGGAAAACCGGCATCATTGATTTCCAAGATGCCCTTCAAGGACCGGCCGCCTACGACTTGGTATCTTTGCTGCAAGACGCACGCGTGACGGTGCCGGCAGACATTGAGGCCGCACTGCTCACTCACTACGTGCAAAACGCGACAGCAAGTGATCGCGCTTTTAATCATGGCGAGTTTTCGTTTGCGTATGCCGCACTCGGCGCCCAGCGCAATACTAAAATCCTCGGCATTTTTGCGCGTCTTGCAAAGCGCGATGGCAAGCCCGGCTATCTGCGCCACATCCCTCGGCTGTGGGATTATATGGACCGCTGCCTCGCACATCCAGAATTGGCCAGTCTCCGCGCGTGGTTTTTAAAACACTTCCCAAGCGATGCGCGCGGCTTGCATAGCGCTGACAATCCAGCGCCAGAAATTTCAAAAACCACAATTACAACCGCTATGGTGCTCGCTGCTGGGCTTGGCAACAGGATGCGGCCGCTGACGGATTCAATTCCGAAGCCGCTGGTCCCGTTAGCCGGCAAGCCAATGATCGATCACGCCCTTGATCGCCTGCTTGACGCGGGCATTACGCGGGCCGTTATCAATGTGCATTACCTCGCCGATCAGATTGAGCGCCACGTCGCGCCGCGAGGAAGCCCGAAGATCATAATATCGAACGAGCGCGGCCTGCTGCTTGAAACCGGTGGGGGAGTTGTGAAGGCGCTACCGCTGCTCGGGCAATCTCCGTTCGTGATCCATAATTCCGATACGGTCTGGATTGAGAACGGCGCCTCGAACATTGCCCGTCTTATAGCAGGATGGCACGCCGGAACCATGGATAGCTTTTTGCTATTGGCGCCGCGG
>JANNFX010000233.1:0-6210 GCA_031380225.1 Hyphomicrobium sp. | reverse complement strand
GGATGAGCTGATTTGGATCGCAATCGTGTCATCTGAGGTTGATTGGCGCTGGTTTTGCCCTATTTATCTCAACAGGGCATGTTCGTGTCCCAAGACAGAATCGAGACCGATTATGAGCCTTTCCGTGACCCTGACAGAGCGCGCAGCAGAGCGCATCAATGAAATTGCCGCCGGTGACTGCTCGAAGCCCAATTTGCGGATTTCGGTCGAGGGTGGCGGCTGTTCGGGTTTCAGCTACAAATTCGATCTGGTGCCCAGCGCCGAAGCCGATGATGTGAAATTGGAGCGCGCCGGTGCAACCGTACTCATCGATCCAGTGTCGCTTGAATATCTGTCTGGATCTCAAATCGATTTTGTCGACGACCTGATGGGTGCCGCGTTCCGCATCACCAACCCGAATGCAACCGCTTCATGCGGCTGCGGTAATAGTTTCGCGTTATAGTGCAGTGGGGTCAGACCCCGCACACTAAAAGCCGAAATTGTTCTCGATCACCGTTGTGAGGGGTCTGCCCCCAATTTCGCAACGCGCCGTGAGATGTTGGGCTTCGCAGAGGGCTCAGCCCAACCTACAGGCTGTTGTCAAACGTGACGATCACATCTGAAAGCAATCTTATTCAAACGTACCTCGTTCCACTGACGCAGAAGGCACCGGGCACGTTTGGGCTGACCGATGATGCCGCCGTCATTCCGGTTCCCGATGGGCACGAACTTGTCATCACGACAGATGCAATCGCGGCAGGCGTGCATTTTTTTCCCGAAGATAGTCCGCGTGACATCGCTTGGAAGGCTCTTGCAGTCAATGTTTCGGACTTGATCGCTAAAGGCGCGGTGCCCCTCGCCTATCAGATGGCGCTCTCATTTCCAGAAACGCCAAGCGCTGACTGGATGCGCGATTTCGCCGGCGGCCTCAAAGCCGCTCAAACCAAGTTCGGAATGTACCTCTCAGGCGGCGATACGGATAAACGCCCAGGGCCGCTGACCATCATCATCACCGCGATGGGCCTGATCCCCAAAGGGCGCATGATCCGGCGCAGTACCGCCTCGTCCGGGGATCGCGTCTATGTCAGCGGCACTGTGGGCGATAGCGCGCTTGGTTTGATGATTCGGCAAGACGCGGCGCTGGCCAAGGCACTGAAACTCAGCGACGAGCAACAGACCTTCGTGTTGCAGCGCTATCTGAGGCCAGAACCGCGTATCGCACTGCGCGAGGCGCTGCTCGCCAACGCGTCTGCAGCCATGGATATCTCAGATGGACTTGCGCAAGATCTCGGCAAACTTGCTGCAGCTAGTGGCAGCGGCGCCCTGATTGAAACATCGCGACTGCCGCTCTCGAGCGCCGCCACGGCTGCCCTATCGCAAAAACCAGAGCTGATTGCGCGAATAATATGTGGTGGCGACGACTACGAGGTGCTGGCCTGTATTCCACCAGCCCGAACCAGTGGGTTCGAAACCACAGCACGCGCAGCACACGTCACTGTCCGCGAAATTGGCGTCCTGAGACCAGACCGTGAAATCGCATTCACCGATGCGCGCGGCCGCACTCTCGTTCTCGGCAACACGGGCTGGGATCATTTTCAGAAAACCTGATCAGGCCTTCCCGTTAGGCTTCAAGCCGCCGAGCCACCGTTCGAGCACGCGGGCGCCTGCGTCCGACGAGCCTTGACCGTGCAATTTGACCGCTGCGCGCATGGCGTGCGGATCTAATCCCGACCGGACAATGTCGCCGGCATAAGCGACGATCCAGCCGCCAACGGTGCGCGGATCGGCTTCCATATGGAATTGCAGGCCGAGGACATTGGGCCCGATCGCGAAGGCTTGGTTGGTGGTCACGGCTGAATAGGCTAACCGGGTTGCGTCTTTGGGCAAGTCGAACACGTCGCTATGCCAATGCATGGTCATGCCGTCGTTGACAGCCATCTCGCCGAGGCAAGACCCCTGCCCCGCTTCCGTCAATGTAACCGGAAAATATCCCGCTTCGAGGGTGTAATTTTTATAGACCCGCGCACCTGACGCCTTAGCGATCATCTGGCCGCCGAGACAGGCGCCCATGATCGGCTTACCGGACTTCAATCGGCGCTCGATGTAATTGAGTTCGTCAGTGATGAACGGATAATGGGCCGTGTCGTTGACGCTGATGGCGCCGCCCATGACCAGCATCAGATCGGGGGCGACCGCGTCGAGCGATTGGATGTCCTCGGCGAATGGCTCGACAATTCGGATCGTATAGCCATGGCGCTCAAGCACGGACCGGAACGAACCCAGCCCATCTAGTGGTGTGTGCCGGATGACTTCGGCGATCTTTGTTGCGGACGTGCTCAAGTCTTGCACTCGCACGAGGGATCGTCGCAGCCAGCTTTGGCGGCGGATTTAGCGGAAGCGCCGTGATCATGGTCATGATCGTCGCCACCGCAACAGCCGCCGTCATGGTTGTGTTCATGAGCGTGGTGGTTGTGTTCACCGTGATCGTGGTCATGCCCACCGCAGCAGCCGCCGTCAGCGTCGTGGACATGCTCGTCGGGATCGGTGAGGGCCGACGCAAACCGGCGTTCGAGCGCGGCCGATATCTCGCGTGGCGCGTCCCTGGCTTCGATTACAAAGCCCATAATTTCGGCCGCCAGCCGGATGTCGTCGACCTGGCCCAGATAATGACGGCGCAGACGCCCTTGCCGGTCGATAATCAGGATGGCCGGCGTCCCTTGCAGCTCATAAGCGGTCATCGTTTTCGGCGTATCGGAGCCGTTCGGCTGGTCCTTGGCAATCGGAAACGTCAACCCGTGCTCGGCAATAAAGGCCTCGATCGCCTTGGCGTCTTGCTTCTTATGATCTTCAAAAGCGGTGTTGAGGCCGATCACCGCCACCTCGTCGTCATTAAAGTTGCGCGCCAAGCGTTGCGCTTGCGGCATCCCCCACTTATTCGAGCCGGGGCAATGGGTCTGGAATGCAACGATCACCACCACCCGTCCCTTGAGCGCTGTCAGGGTTGGCGGGGTCGCGGCATTGAACCATCGCGCCGTGGTGAGTTCGGGGGGGGTGAGCGGATTGAGCATGTCTCTGACCTAAAATGGAAGCCGGTATGTGCTCCTTTATATAGGGACGACATGCGCCTGTCACATGGCCAAGCTGGCGGCTTAGTGCCCGCCCACTTTGGCCCAGACTAAAAATCGTGCACGCTGATACCGAGGCAGTTGTTGCAGCTCTGCATTGCCTCTCCACAGAAGTTGGTGTCTTTTCAATTTTCGCGATTGATCGTCGCAGCAAATGCTGAGAGCATCAGATTCGGCGATGACGCGAAAAAGCGCGCTGAACACGAACCAAAAACACTGCAGGCTGAGGGGAGCCTTTACGATGACACACACGTCTTTGGGTGCGGCGATGGCCGTGCTGCTGGCCGGACTATCATTTTTCACCGGGCAGTCGATGGCAGAGGACTGCTACGTCAAAGTCGATCTCAAAGCCTCGGCCGAACGCACCGGCGTGCTGGCCAAAATGATGGCGGCAACAAAGCTCGCAGGCCTCGACGATCCCGAAATTGACGTCGGTCCGATGACGCTGTTCGCGCCGTCTGACGAAGCCTTCGATGCCTTGCCGGACGGCTTGCGCAAAAAGCTGCTATCGCCCGAACACCGCGATCAATTGTCAGCCATCCTGATGCATCACGCCATTCCCGGCCAGTTTCCGATGGACAGACTGATGAAAGCCCGGGTCCAAAACTACACGGTGGATGCGGTTGATGGCTCAGAAGTCGAAATCACCACCAACCGCGGCATCGATATTGCCGGCGCTAAAATTGTTCAAGGCGATATCATCGCCACCGATGGCATCATTCACGTCATCAACAAGGTCTTGATTCCACCGGCCGTGTTAGCAGCGCTTGAGGCTGACGCGCCCGTTATCGCCGAAGCTCCAGAGCAACCAAATTAAACGTCGAACTCGATGTCAAGATCGTGGGACGAGGCCGTGCCATATTCGCCAACAACGCGAACTCGGCACTGATAAGTTCGGCCGCTAATCGACGATGGCACTTGCGCCATCCAGATATGGGACGATAGCGAGGCTGAAACCCAGGGTTTCAGCAGCTTACAATTTTCTGCAAAAAGCCGGCTCACGTACGGGTCCGCAATAGCTGTGCGACTGAGTTCGATCAAAGTACCGCAGTTGCCCAAGATTTCTATGTAGACTCGGGTTCGCGGACCACCATCAAACACATTGACGAGAAAATGAACCTGGCCGTCATCGTCAGCTTGAAGGCGTCCGTTCCGCTCACTTCCAAAGCGATAGACCCCGGCGCGGATTTGCCGGGCCGGTTCGCCAAGGCTTGGAACGAACCGCGTTGAATGCGAATGGCCGTCGATTTCCAGAATATGATAGCCTCTGGGGCTGCCGTCGCAACTATCAGCGTCAGGAATCCCGTTCACCCCTAGCGGACCGCTCCACCAACTTCCGCAAAACGCCGTCAATACGTGATGATGATGGGGCGCATGGCTGGCGGCACCTGATTTCAAATCAAGATAGTGATGCTCGGTCGCGTGCGCGTGCCCTGAAAAGCTGATGGCATGGGGGAATGGCGCTAGAATTTGTAGCAGTTCATCGGCATCGGCAGTGGTATCCGCTGGGCTAGCGCGGTGAGCAATACTGGCCAATGGAATATGCATCGAAACGACGACCAGTTGGTCCCTTGGCGTATGCGCGAGAACGTTTTTAATAAACGCCAACTGCTCGGTACCGATGCGCCCGCTATAGGGCCGCGATTGACCACATTGAGCAGCCCTCCGATCGTAAGCAACATTGTTTAAAACGAAAAATGTCGCGTTCGCACTCTGAAATGCATAGTGCGTCGGGCCGATGATATGCCGCCATGTTTTGAACGGGTCATTCGACTTGACCGCATCAGAATCTATATCGTGATTGCCGGGGCAGTGATGCCAAGTCAGGCCGGTCTGATCTAGAATATCTCGATAGGCAGGCAGCAGCCGGACGTCATCACCAACAGCATCGCCGTGATGGATGGCGAACCGGGCGCCGGTCATTTGCATCGCGGCTAAAAGTTCGCGCCGCACGTAGTCGAGTTCCAGAATATTATCGGGCTGGGTATCGGCGAAAAGTAAGACATTGAATCGCTTCGGCTCGGGCGCGAGTTTGAGGCGGAACACGATCGGCGATTGCGCGCGTTGCGAGCCGTCGAACACTTTGGAGAACGCTGGAATTCCAGCGCCGGTCAGATAGTCAAAGTGTGCCGGTTTGATAACAAAAATCCTGCTTCCGTCGACGGCGGGAAGCGACCACCGGCCGGCCGCGTCTGTCAGCACGACCTCGCGGCCATTCGAAACCATGACATTGGAAATGCCGCGTTGTAAACCGCTGCCTTGTTCAATAACGAGGCCTTGAGCAAGGCCGGAACTTTGGCCCGGAAATGCAGAGCTGCCAACGAGCGTATCTGCGCGTGCCGACAATACCGATGTACCCGCTGCGCCGAGGGCGGCCAATATGCGGCGCCGGTTCCAATTCGGAAGAGGCTCAGTGTTCATCATCCGCCTGTGTTCGCCAGACAAAGTCCAGCCGCATCTCACAAGGGCGTGCTATGCTGATTTCGCGACCACGAGGTAACAGAGCGATGACGGATTGATGAATTTGGCAGTCTGTAAAAATATCAACCGTGACATCGCGTCTAGCCGATGAGTGAAGCTCAGCCAGCATCTGGTCTTCGCAAGGCCGTTCTGATCGTCATGGCGCTCAATCTCGCCTACTTCGGCATAGAGTTCGCCGCCGCCATCAAGATCGGTTCGGTGTCTCTGTTTGCCGACAGCATCGATTTTCTCGAAGACGCGTCGATCAACGCCTTGATCGCGCTGTCGCTGGTTTGGTCTGTTAAGAACCGCGCCCGTCTCGGCATGGTGCTCGCGCTGATCCTCCTAGCGCCCGGCATCGCGACGTTGTGGACGGTGTGGCAGAAGTTCAATGCGCCGGTTGCTCCCGACCCATTCATCCTAACTCTCGTCGGGCTCGGAGCGTTGATCGTTAACGGGACTTGCGCGTTGATCCTTGCCGGCTATCGGGATCACGGCGGTAGCCTAACGCGCGCGGCCTTTCTTTCCGCTCGCAATGATACCGCCGCTAACCTTGCCATCATCGGCGCCGGACTTGTCACCGCATATGTCTGGCATTCTGCGTGGCCGGACATTATCGTCGGCCTCGTGATTGCGGCGATGAACG
>JANNFX010000223.1:0-6408 GCA_031380225.1 Hyphomicrobium sp. | reverse complement strand
GGCCTTGGTAAGCCCAACAATACTGGCACCAAGTTGTTCCAGATCTCCGGCCACGTGAACAAGCCGTGCGTCGTCGAAGAAGAGATGGGCATTCCGTTGCAAGAGCTGATTGAAAAGCACTGTGGTGGCGTGCGCGGCGGTTGGGATAATTTGCTCGCTGTTATTCCGGGCGGCTCGTCGGTGCCATTGGTGCCCGCGCATGAATGTAACGGCCTGACCATGGATTTCGATGCGTTGCAGAAGGTGAAGTCGGGTCTTGGCACTGCGGCCGTCATCGTCATGGATAAGTCGACAGATGTTGTGCGTGCGATCGCGCGCATTTCATATTTCTACAAACACGAGAGCTGCGGCCAGTGCACGCCGTGCCGCGAAGGCACCGGCTGGATGTGGCGCGTTCTCGAACGCATGGCAGTCGGGCAATCAACCCACGCTGAAATAGACCGCTTGTTGGATGTGACGAAGCAAGTCGAAGGCCACACGATCTGCGCGCTGGGTGACGCCGCCGCGTGGCCGGTGCAAGGTTTGATCCGCCATTTCCGCGGTGAAATCGAGCGGCGCATTGATGAGTATGCGGGTGGACGCAAAGAGGCGGCGGAGTAGCAACGTCCCCCTCTCCCCGCGAAGAACGCGGAGGGGGATGGCCAGAACGTGATGCGCAGGCATCGCCATGTGACGAGACTATAGGGTGGAATAAAGCGAAGCGTATTCGACCACGGCTGCGAAACGAGACGTGACGGCGATGATGGAATACGGCGCTGAAGTGCGCGCCTTTATTCCATCCTACAAGTGAAGATGAGCACATGCCGAAGAAAATTATAGTCGACGGAAAACTGATCGAAGTTGAGGACGGCACCACGCTGATGCATGCGTGCGAAGCCGCCGGCTCGGTTATTCCGCGTTTCTGCTATCATGAACGGCTATCGATCGCTGGCAACTGCCGCATGTGTCTCGTCGAAGTTCAAGGCTCGCCGAAGCCGCTGGCCTCGTGCGCGGTGACCGTCAACGAACTACGCCCCAATCCGGATGGCACACCGAACGTCGTTTCGACCACCAGCGCAGCAGTGAAAAAAGCCCGTGAGGGCGTGATGGAATTTCTGCTCATCAATCATCCGCTCGATTGCCCGATTTGCGATCAAGGCGGCGAATGTGATCTTCAAGACCAGGCGATGGCGTTTGGCGCTGGCAAGTCGCGATACGACGAAAACAAACGCGCCGTCGAAGATAAGCACCTCGGGCCCCTGATCAAGACCGTGATGACGCGCTGCATCCATTGCACGCGCTGCGTCCGCTATATGACCGAGGTCGCAGGTGTCGAAGAACTGGGCCTGATTGGCCGTGGTGAAGACGCTGAGATCACCACCTATCTCGAAAACGGCATCCTCTCTGAAATGAGCGCCAACGCCGTTGACTTGTGCCCGGTCGGCGCGCTGACCCACCGGCCATGGGCGCACAACGCACGGCCGTGGGAACTGAAGAAGACCGAGACCATCGACGTCATGGATGCGTTGGGCTCCGCCATTCGCGTTGATACGCGTGGCCGCGAAGTGATGCGCATTCTGCCACGCAATAACGATGCCGTGAATGAGGAATGGATCTCGGACAAAACGCGTCATGTGGCTGATGGCCTGCGCGCACAGCGATTGGATCAGCCTTACATCCGGCATGACGGCCGCCTGCAACCGGCATCGTGGAACGAAGTCTTTGATGTGCTGGCCTCGAAGCTTCGCGTCACACAGCCGAAGCGCATTGGTGCCATAGCTGGCGATCTCGCAGGCGCCGAAGAGATGTTTGCGCTCAAGGATTTGCTCAAGCGCCTGGGCTCGCCAAATCTTGATTGCCGCCAGGACGGTGCCAAGCTTGATCCGTCCCTCGGCCGCGCAAGCTACATATTCAATTCGACGATCGCCGGTCTCGACGAGGCCGATGCTGTGCTGCTGATTGGAACGAATCCCCGTCTCGAAGCGCCAGTTCTGAATTCGCGTATTCTGCGCCGTTGGCGCGGCGCGGGTGTTTCCGTTGGCATCGTCGGTGAGAAAATCGCGCTGACCTATCCGGCTGACTATCTCGGCACCGGGCCTGAGACTTTGCAAGGTATTGCCTCTGGCCGTCATCCCTTCGCGGCCGTTCTGAAATCCGCCAAGAACCCAACCGTCATTGTAGGGCAGGGAGCGCTTGCACGGGCAGACGGTTTGGCTGTCCTGGCACTCGCTCAACAGATCGCTAAAGACGCTGCGGCCGGTAAAGATCCAGCGTGGCGTTCGTTCAACGTCTTGCATACGGCAGCGGCACGTGTTGCCGGTCTTGATCTCGGGTTTGTGCCGGGACCAGGTGGACTGGATACCGCTTCGATGCTTGTTGGCAAAAACCTCGACATCCTCTATTTGCTCGGTGCTGATGAGCTTGATACTTCGCGGCTCGGCAAGGCATTTGTGATTTATCAAGGCAGCCATGGCGATGCCGGAGCTCATCGCGCCGACGTGGTGCTGCCAGGCGCCGCCTACACTGAAAAATCCGCGACCTACGCCAACACTGAGGGCCGCGTTCAACAGACGGTTGCAGCAGCGTTCCCGCCTGGAGATGCTAAGGAAGATTGGACGATCCTGCGCGCGCTTTCGGCTGCTGCCGGGCAAACGCTGCCCTATGACACGCTCGCCGGACTCCGGGCTCAAATGTACAACTCGGCGCCGGTGTTGGCGCAACTGGGCGCAATGGCACCAAGTGAACCGGCTAAACTTGCAGCGGCGACGGCCACGCTCGGGTCCGAGCCATTTGCATTGGCGGTTAAAGACTTCTATCTGACCAACGCGATCGCGCGTGCGTCCGGCGTCATGGCAGAGATGAGCGCGTTGAAAGCGGCGAACGCTGGCAAGTTGAAAGCGGCGGAGTAACGATGCTGAGATTTGCCCACAACAGCGACAGCACCCAGAGGTCCGTCATCGCCGCGAAGGCGGGGATCCGGCGTGTTGAGGAAGTGAATGCCTGCGCTGCTCACTGGCTCGGACTGACCTCAGTGGGTCACTCGCGTTGGGCGGGTCCCCGCCTTCGCGGGGATGACGTCACTGGGGGGACGAGAACACTGGGAATGTTGGACAGGGGTTCGATGCATCATGTCTGACACGAACACAGGCACGTGGTGGGATGCGCTGTGGTGGATCGTGGTCACGGCCGGCGCCTCGCTTGCCGTACTCGTCGGGCTGTTGGTCATTATCGCCTTCTTGCTGTTAATGGATCGTAAAGTATGGGCCGCGGTACAACTGCGCAAAGGTCCCAATGTTGTCGGTCCGTTTGGACTGCTGCAGTCATTTGCCGACTTGATCAAGTTCGCCGTCAAAGAGCCGATCATTCCGGCGGGCTCGGACAAGGGCATCTTCCTCTTAGCGCCGTTGGCGTCGGGTGTGTTTGCGCTCGGGGCTTGGGCCGTGATCCCGTTAAATGAAAATAGCTGGGGCAAGTGGGTGATCTCCGACTTGAATGTCGGAGTCTTATATCTGCTCGCGATCTCTTCGCTTGGCGTCTACGGCGTGATCATGGGCGGCTGGGCCTCAAACTCGAAATATCCGTTCATGGGGGCACTGCGCTCAGCTGCGCAGATGGTCAGTTATGAAGTTTCGATCGGGCTTGTGATTATCACCGTTCTGCTTTGCGCAGGTTCGCTTAACATGACGGAGATCGTGCACGCGCAGCAAACGGGGCTTGGCACAAAAATGGGCCTGCCGAAGTCGTTCCTCGATTGGTATTGGCTGCCGCTGCTGCCGATGTTCGTGGTGTTCTTTATCTCAGCGCTGGCTGAAACCAACCGGCCGCCGTTTGATCTCGTTGAAGCGGAATCTGAACTCGTCGCCGGGTTCATGGTTGAATATTCGTCGGTGCCTTATTTGCTGTTTATGCTAGGCGAGTACGTGGCCATCACCACCATGTGCGCGATGATGACCATACTGTTCCTGGGGGGCTGGCTGCCGCTAGTCGATGTGGCGCCGTTCAATTGGGTGCCGGGCATCATCTGGTTCATCGGCAAGTGCGTCGCGTGTTTCTTTATGTTTGCAATGGTGAAAGCCATGGTACCGCGATACCGCTATGACCAGCTGATGCGTTTGGGCTGGAAAGTGTTCCTGCCGCTGTCGCTGATTATGGTTGTGGTGGTCGCGAGCGTTCTGAAATTTGGAGGCGGGGCATGAGCATCGCATCAGGCGTCAAATCGCTGTTCCTCGTCGAATTCGTCAAGGCCTTTGGTCTGACGATGCGCTACTTCTTTTCGCCGAAAAAGACGCTGAATTATCCGTTCGAAAAAGGCCCGTTGTCGCCCCGCTTCCGGGGTGAACATGTGCTGCGCCGTTATCCAAATGGCGAAGAGCGCTGCATTGCATGCAAGCTGTGCGAAGCGATCTGCCCGGCGCAGGCGATCACCATTGAAGCCGGTCCGCGCCGTAACGATGGCACGCGCCGCACGACGCGCTACGACATCGATATGACCAAGTGCATCTACTGCGGTCTCTGCCAAGAGGCGTGCCCGGTCGATGCCATCGTCGAAGGCCCGAATTTCGAGTTCGCAACAGAAACACGCGAAGAGTTATTCTACGACAAGGACCGCCTGCTCGCGAATGGTGATCGATGGGAACGCGAAATCGCGAAGAACTTGGCGCTGGACGCGGAATATAGGTGAAGACGTAGGTTGGGTTAGGCGCGCCGTTCACTGGCGCGCAGTAACCCAACATCGCGAGACGGGTTGAGACATGTTGGGTTACGCACGGATCGGGCATTGCAAAATTGCCGAGACATCCGGGTCGCGCTAACCCAACCTACAAGTGGTTTGAACATGGCAGTGACGGCAGTATTTTTTTACCTATTTGCGACACTCGCGGTGGTCTCGGCGGCGATGGTGATCGCGGCCAAGAATCCCGTGCACGCGGTGCTGTTCCTGATCCTGACGTTTTTTAACGCAGCCGGATTATTCATTCTGCTCGGCGCCGAGTTCTTGGCGATGCTGCTGATCATCGTCTACGTCGGCGCGGTGGCGGTGCTGTTCCTGTTCGTCGTGATGATGCTCGACGTCGATTTTGCCGAGCTGCGCGCCGGCTACATCAAAAATGCCCCTGCCGGATTGCTGGTCGGTGGCATTGTGCTGGCGGAGCTTGTCACGCTCTATACCGCGCACGCGCTGCCGCTCGGACTGTCGAAAACGACGGCGGCTGCGATTCCATCAAACGTCACAAACACCGAAGCGCTTGGACTGCTGCTCTATACGAAGTACGCCTATTTCTTCCAAGCTTCGGGGTTGATCCTGCTGACCGCCATGATCGGCGCGATTGTGCTGACGCTGCGCCATCGCGTCGGCGTCAAGCGTCAGTCAATCCCGGCTCAGAATGCGCGCGGACCAGCAACGGCGCTGGACGTGATCAAGGTTCCCGTCGGCGGCACCGGAATGCCACCCATCGCCGCCAAAATCCCGGAGGCTGCGGAATGACAAAGGGAAACGGGCACGACGCGCCTCGTGAAGCGCCGCAGGTGACGTCTCTCGATGACGCGCGGCGGGCGGCTCAAAAGAAGGCGAAGGCCGAGCTGCAGGCTGCCGTGCCTAACGGTTCAAGCACGACGAGAGATTGGCTGATCGGCGGCGTGATTATCGCCATGGCGATTGGAATGATTGTGTCATGGTTGATGGGTGCCGTGCGCGCCGCTGATCGGAAATCCAATCAATTGGTTCCCGGAGACATCGGAAGCACAAGCGCCCGATGTCATCCGGGATCTTTACCGGTCGTTATGGGGTTGGGAGCAGCAACCGGTAAAGGTTCTGGATCAGATCACTCGATGCTCTCGCGATCGTGTCCGGGAACCAATCAGCCCAAACCAATTGGGGGCGGAAGCGCATGACCATCACCCTCGCACACTACCTGACCGTTGCCGCGTGCCTGTTCACGCTCGGCATCTTTGGCATATTCTTGAACCGCAAGAATGTGATCGTCATTCTGATGTCGGTTGAGCTGATGCTGCTGGCGGTCAATATCAATCTGGTGGCGTTCTCACACTTCTTAGGCGATCTGACCGGCCAAGTGTTCGCGCTGTTCGTCCTGACAGTCGCCGCGGCCGAAGCCGCCATCGGGCTCGCAATTATCGTCGTCTACTACCGCAACCGCGGCTCGATCGCGGTTGATGATGTCAATATGATGAAGGGGTGAAGGGAGTGAGTAGGCAGTAGGCAGTTGGCAGTAGGGGCCCGGGCGTCGCAAAACGCACTGCTTCCAACTGCTCACTGCCGGCTGCCTACTGCCCCCAAAACAACATGATCTACACAGCCATCGTCTTCCTTCCGCTCCTCGGAGCCTTGATCGCCGGTCTCTTTGGCCGCGTTATCGGCGCGCGCGCGTCTGAGATCATCACCACCACGCTACTCATGTTGTGTGCAGTGCTGTC
>JANNFX010000207.1:0-31251 GCA_031380225.1 Hyphomicrobium sp. | reverse complement strand
GCCAACGAACAGGTGATCGACGGCCGCGGCTGGCGCTCGGGCGCGCTCGTTGAAACGCGCGAGCTGACACAGTGGTTTTTTAAAATCACGCAGTATTCAGACGAACTGTTGTCAGCGCTCGGCGCCCTCGATAAGTGGCCCGAAAAAGTGCGGACAATGCAGGCCAACTGGATCGGCCGCTCGGAAGGGATGCTGATCAGATGGGCACTCGACAAGGCATCCGCGCCCAAGGGCCAGAGCGAGCTAGAGATTTATACGACGCGTCCCGACACACTATTCGGCGCGTCGTTCATGGCCATTGCACCTGATCATCCGCTCGCTAAGGCGGCGTCGGAGAAGAACAGGGCTCTAGCCGGCTTTTGCGACGAATGCAGGCGATTGGGCACATCCGTTGCCGATCTCGAAACCGCGGAGAAGATGGGCTTCGATACCGGCATTCGCGCCATCCATCCATTCGACAAAGACTGGCTGGTGCCGGTCTATGTCGCCAACTTCGTGTTGATGGACTACGGCACTGGCGCAATCTTCGGCTGCCCGTCGGGCGACCAGCGCGACCTCGATTTCGCGCTCAAATACAAGCTGCCGGTGGTGCCCGTCATCCTTCCGGCAGGTGAAGACGCCAAAACCTTTGCCATCAAAGACAAGGCCGCCGACGGTGACGGCACCATGATCAACTCGAAATTTCTCGATGGGCTTTCAACCAAAGCCGCGTTCGAAGAAGCCGCTCAACGGCTGGAGACTACAAAACTTGGCAAGTCCGCCGTTGGCCAGCGCAATGTCAACTATCGCTTGCGTGACTGGGGCATCTCGCGCCAGCGCTATTGGGGCTGCCCGATTCCGGTTATCCATTGCGATGACTGCGGGATTGTTCCGGTGCCTGCCAAGGATCTGCCGGTCAAGCTGCCCGAAGACGCAACATTCGATAAGCCAGGCAATCCATTGGATCGTCATCCGACTTGGAAAAACTGCGCTTGCCCGGCTTGTAAGAAACCAGCACGACGCGAAACTGACACTATGGACACCTTCGTCGACAGCTCGTGGTACTATGCGCGCTTTACGAACCCCACGTCAGAAACGCCAATTGATCCGAAAGCTGCAGCCTACTGGTTGCCGGTCGATCAATACATCGGCGGCATTGAGCACGCGATTTTGCATCTGCTCTATTCGCGCTTCTTCTTTCGCGCCATCAGCGACAGTGGCCACGGCCCTGAAAGCAATAACTTACGCGAGCCGTTTGAAGCTCTTTTCACCCAAGGGATGGTCACGCACGAGACCTACAAATCGGCGGACGGCAAATGGCTGCCGCCGAACGAAATTAAAATTGTCGGCGAGGGCGCGGCGCGAACGGCAACGGAACTCTCAAACGGCCAACCGGTCGAAATCGGTGACATTATCAAGATGTCTAAAAACAAAAAGAACGTCGTCGACCCCGACGAGATTATCGGCCACTGGGGCGCGGATTGCGCACGTTGGTTCATGCTGTCGGACAGCCCGCCGGAACGCGACGTGGCGTGGACTGAAGCCGGCGTGCAAGGTGCCGGCCGCTTTGTCCAGCGGATCTGGCGCCTGATCGAGGACGCTGCCGGCAAGGCCGCACCCGCCGGAGCACCCATGCCGAGCGCGTTTGGTGACGATGCGCTGGCTTTGCGCCGTTCAGCGCATAAGACGCTGGCTCAAGTCGGCCGTTGCATTGAGGGGCTTAGGTTTAATGTCGCCGTTGCTCAGCTTTACGACTTTACCAATCAGTTTTCGGCGGCTCTTGGCAAGTCTAGCACCGGCCTAGACTGGGCAATTGGGGAAGCATCTCAAGTATTAACGAAGATGATCGGTCCAATGATGCCACATTTGGCCGAGGAATGCTGGTCGAGGCTTGGATACAACACTCTGCTCGCCAATGAGCCTTGGCCGGCGGCTGATCCGGCCTTGCTCGTTGACGATAGCGTGACCATTGCCGTACAGGTCAATGGCAAGCGGCGCGACGAACTGACGATCGCGCGTGACGCAAGCAATGAAGACATTCAGGCGGCGGCTTTGAAGCTCGAGGCTGTAGTTCGTGCCATGGAAGGCCGCTTGCCCAAGAAGGTCATCGTGGTGCCGCATCGAATCGTTAATATCGTTGGCTGACGGCCGGGCACACAGGACGGCAAGGCACAGCGGCGAAGCAGGTATAAGGCGTAGCAGACATGAAGTGTCTTCGCGAAACATTAGCTCAGTTGCGCGCCATTGCGGCCGTGGGCGCCTTAGCGTGCCTCGTTTCGGCTTGTGGGACGTCCGGTTTCCAGCCGCTTTATGGCGCAGCCGGCATCGGCGCCCAGGCCGACCAGAAGCTCGCTCAGGTTGACATCACTACCATTCCCGGCCGCGTCGGCCAGGTCGTCCGCAACGAAATGATCTTCCAGACGACTGGCGGCGGGGCCCAGGTCCAACCCGTCTATAAACTCGATATTGCCATCCGCGAGAGCGTGACCTCGACACTCGTCAACACCGCCGGTGATGCGCGCAGCCAGATCTATAATCTCGATGCAAAGTTCAGATTAATCCGCATTGCAGACAAGCAAGTCGTTCTTGAAGGCACATCATTCGGACGCGCCGGCTTCGAACGCTCAACTTCGATCTTCGCCAACGTGCGCGCGCGCAACGACTCAGAAGACCGGGCCGCAACGACGGTCGGTCAAGATCTGAAGTCACGCCTGTCAGCATTCTTGGCCGGTCAGCAGGCTTAAGCCCGCATGGTTGCGGTCAAAGCGCATCAGGCCGCTGCATTTCTCAAGACCAGCACGGGCAAGCATTCCGTATTCCTTCTCTATGGCAGTGATGCCGGACTGATTAGTGAACGTTCGCAACACATTGCCCGCGCGTTGGCGGCTGCAGAAAATCCGCCCGGCGAAATCCTACGCATTGACGATACTGATCTTGAGAACAATCCCGGCATGCTGGTGATTGAGCTTGGCACCATCCCGATGTTCGGCGGCCGCAAAATCGTGCGCGCGACAACGGGGCGGCGCGTGAACTCACTGGCATTGAAGCCGTTGATCGAAGGTCCGCCGTTGGCTGGCGTACTGATCATCGAAGCTGGCAACCTCAAGCCTGACGATTCCCTCCGCGCGGTTTGCGAAAAGTCGGCATCAGCGGCGGCAATTGCCTGTTACGCTGACGAAGGTCAAGATATTGAAACTCTGATTCGCGAGACGTTGCGGACCTATAAACTGTCAATCGGCACTGATGCAGTGCAATTGTTGGCGGCACGACTTGGCGCCGATCGTGCTTTGTCGCGCGGCGAGATTGATAAACTCGCTCTCTATGCGGTGGGTGAAACGGAAATTACCGCAGACCATATCGATGCCATTGTCGGGGATGCCTCGGAGCAGGCGATTGACCGAATTTTGAATGCTGCCGCATCCGGTCAATCAAAACAGGCTCTCGCTGAATTCTCACGTGCGATAGCGTCAGGCGACAGCGCGCAAATGGTCGTCCTCTTAACCGAGCGGCATTTCCATAAACTGCATCGCCTACGAACGGCCATTGACGGCGGCCGCTCCTTTGAAGACGTCGCACGAACGCTGCGGCCACCGCTGCATTTCAAACAGCGCGACGCGCTATCGGCACAGTGCCGGATGTGGACCGCGGCACGGCTTATCAAAGCTATTGAATTGATCGGCACTGCCGCCAAGGCAGCGCGGCTCGCCGGGGCTTTGGAAGACGCACACGGTGAGAGGCTGCTGCTCAACATCGCCCGCTTGGCAGGCAATAGCCGCACATAGCGCGTTGCAAAAAAAGGCCCGGGGCAAGTTTGCTCCAGGCCTCATGTCAAAACATGCGTTGCAACGTTTACCGGCACGGCCGGGCTTCGATGTTACATTCAACGCCCGTCGAAGCTGAGCTGCAGCTCATGCCCTTACCTCCAGCGCGAGAGAAAGAAGCCCAGTCGCTGCCGTACTCAAGCGCGGTAAAATCCTGCCAAGATTTGATCGCTGCGGCCTGAGCTGCTTTTTTGGTCGCGCCGTTGCCACCGCCCTGGTGATAATGGTCTGACATGCAAAGCCGGCCGCGCTCCTTGCGCAAATCATGTGATGACGCAAATCCAGTTTGGTCAGCCAACGCCGCTGTCCCGATCCCAGAACCAACTGCAATCGCCAATAATACCGATGCAAACCGTGTCATTGTTGTGCTCCCAAGTGAATAGCGGATCGTGCAACAAGTTGCCAGATATCGGCAGCGGACTCGATAGGCTGAGTGGGCCGCAAACTCAAAAAACCAGAGACGCGGTAAACCTGTCACAGTGACCTCCGAAGTCAGTACTCAGTTGAGATGCAAACTCAGACCCATGCGAACGATATGACCCTCGGTTTCGAATTTTGGCGACAGCGAAATCGCTGTGTTGACAGTTGCGCCTGTAGTCGTCCCTGAGAAGAACACATCCGAATCTAGGGTTTGTTCGCCAAGGTCGTAATACAGATATTCAGTTTTTAGCGACCACAGTCCGAGACCAACTTCGAAGCCGCCGCCCGCTGTCCAACCAACTTTGGTCTCGCTCGCTGGCGCCGCGGCCGTTACGAGTGGACCGAAGTTTGAGTTCAATTTGTAAGCGTAGTCGACGCCGGCAACGGCTAAGCCACCTGTTGTAAATACCATGACGTTATTGAACATCAGGCCGGCGCGGCCGCGCGCAGTGCCCATCCAATTGATTTGTTGCGAAATGTCAGAGCCACCGATTGGGAAGTTAACTCCGTTGGCATTTACAGGCGCACTAGAGTCGATATTTGCAAACGATAGGTCCGTTTCTGCGCCGAACACAAAAACACCCGCGCGAACGTTGACGCCAGCGTAGCCGCCGCCGGTGAAGCCGTCGCTATCTGTTTCATAAAGCTGCAGTTGTGCACCTGGACCTGCGCAAGACCCACCTTGGACATCGAAATAGTTGTTTGGATCGTCGCACGCGATCTCAGTTTTTTGATTGTCACTCCAGCCGCGGCCACCCTGCAAGCCAACATAAATCGACAGTCCTGCGGGCACATCCAATGGCACGTCAACAGGCGGCTCAACCGCCGGCGAGTCGTTTGGAACTGAGGCCACTTTTACCGGCGATGGACCAGAAGGACCTGCTGGAGCGCCTGGATCATAGTCCGGCGCCGGGTCAAGTGGCGCATCGTTTTCTGCGCGTTGGCTCTTGAACGGCGCATTCGGGTCCGGACATTGATTGGCCTCGACCTCTGCTCGCGTGTGATAGAATTTGAAGTCCGCCAGCGGCGGGCTCTTTACGAATGGGAATGCAACATCGAAATCGATATCGCTAGATCCGGTGCGCGTGACCCAACCACCCGGTTCCCCGACTTGCCCAGCCGCAGTCAAACCGATTGCTTGACAGGCGCTTTCTACAGTGCGGCACACATTTCTGACATTGCAGACTTCGATCGCACCTTCATGCAGCAAGATCCATTCAGCGCCGTTGGGTGCGATGTAAATGTCCAGCACCGTGCCGCGAACCGTAATCGATGCGCCTGGTGTTTTAATCTTATAGTCTTTCTTCTGCGCTGAACCCGTCACAAAGCGAAAGGCGCCTTTGGCCAGATTGACGGCGACTGAGCCGGTGCTGTTCGCAGAATCATAAACGAATGTGTCAAGGACCAGCTTCGCGCCCGGACCAAGCGCCAGCTTGGTGTCGTCGTCGAGCTTGAGTTCGCCAAGGGAGTCGGGCGCCACCTCAACGGTCTGGTTTTGGGAAACGCCATCACCGGTGACAATCGGCGACTGATCTGCGGTGACGTTATTGATGACGCGAACAGCGGTTCCAATTCGGGACTGGGCTGCGGCAGCGTTAGTCACCGCGACGAACATCGCCAGGGAAATAACGAACTGTTTCACCACCATACTCGCCCCCGGAGTCGCAACACGCATTGGCAGCGTTGATCCGGGAACGACGATATCTGATTCGTTTTAAATCCAGCCAGGCGCCGGGAGCGCCTGTGTATTCCCGAGGATAACCAGAAAAATTTCAATATTTGGAGATGCTTATGAGCGCATCATTTAACGGCTACGACGCCAATTTCGACCAGCATTCTGGGGTCAACAAGCTTGGCTTCGACAGTCGCGCGCGCCGGAGCATTTTGGCCGCCGACCCAGGCTGTCCAAGCTTCATTGACGCCTTCGCGATGGCGGATGTCGCTGACCCAGACGTTGGCCATCACAATCTTCGATTTGCCGGTCTTGGCCAGTGCCAGCAGCCGGTCGATCTCCTTCAACACCTCTTCGGTCTGGCCCTTTGCATCGCGTGACAGGTCCGAGGGCACGATGCCCGCTGTGAACACGAATCCGTTGGCCTCGACGGCCTTCGAATAAATGGGTGAGGATTCGTGGCGGACGATGGTCATAGGTGGGGCTCCAGTCAGTGAATTTAAGATTGCGGCGGTCGTAGCAAAGTGGACCGCAGCAGGCCACTGGTCGAGTGTCGCGGATGCGGCGTGTGACTGTCCGCCGTTCGATTTCGTCACCATAAACATACCGTGGCCCTTAGGCCGGATAGAGCGAAGCGAGATCCGGCAAAGCCTTCCAATTGAGGCGCTGTGCCGGGTCTCGCTAAGGCGCTCTACCCGATCTACGATCCCAATACTTTTGATGTCACAAGCGCAGCGACAGTCGCGGCGTCAAGCTTTCCCGCGTTTTGCACGAAGGCCCGCCCAATACTCTAGGCGTTTCTTTAATTCACGCTCGAAGCCACGCTCGGGCGGATCATAAAACTGCGGACGGCGCTTCAATTCATCGGGAAAATAGTTTTGGCCCGAAAAGGCGCCGGGTTGATCATGGTCGTAAAGATAGCCATCTCCGAAGCCTTCATCTTCCATGAGCTTGGTCGGGGCATTGAGAATGACCTTCGGCGGAGACAGCGAACCATGTTCTTTCGCAGCCCGCATTGCAGCCTTGTAGGCAACGTAGTTCGCGTTCGATTTCGGAGCGGTGGCGAGATAGATCACAGCTTGCGACAATGCCAGTTCGCCTTCAGGCGAACCCAAAAAGTCGTAGGCATCCTTGGCGGCGTTGCAAACGGCCAGCGCCTGCGGATCCGCAAGGCCGATGTCTTCGACCGCCATGCGAACAAGCCGGCGCGCCAGGAACAATCGATCTTCGCCGCCTTCCAACATTCGGCAGAAATAATAGAGCGCGGCATCTGGATCTGAACCGCGCACAGCCTTGTGCAAGGCCGAGATCAAATTGTAGTGCCCATCGCGGCCCTTGTCGTAGAGCGGCGCACGGCGTTGCACGAGCTTGATGAGTGCCTCGCGATTGATCGCCTTGCTAGACTGTGGCGCCGACAGAAATACATCTTCGGCGAGATTGAGAATTGTCCGGCCGTCGCCGTCAGCCATACCGCGAATGGCGTCGCGTGCATCGTCATCAAGGGGTAAAGGACGGCCTTCAGCAGCTTCAGCGCGCTTTAGGAGATCATCAAGCGCTGCATCATCGAGACGGTTCAAGGTGAGTACAGTCGCGCGTGACAGCACGGCGGCGTTGAGTTCAAACGATGGATTTTCCGTCGTCGCGCCAACCAGCGTGATGGTGCCGTCTTCCATGTAGGGCAGGAAGCTATCCTGCTGGGCGCGATTAAAGCGATGGATTTCGTCGATAAACAGTAGTGTCCCCACGCCTTGCTCGCGCCGCGCTTTGGCGCGGTCAAATGCCTTGCGCAATTCAGCGACGCCAGAGAAAATCGCCGACAACTGTTCGAATTCAAGTTTGGTCGCGTCGGCCAGAAGTCGCGCAATCGTGGTCTTGCCGCATCCTGGCGGCCCCCAGAGAATGATGCTCGGCACCCGGCCCGACGCCAAAATGCGCGTCAGCGTGCCTTCAGGCCCGACGATGTGATCCTGCCCCGCAACCTCGCTCAACGCCTGCGGACGCAATCTGTCCGCCAGCGGCCGAGGCGCGGATTTGTCGAGACCGGCGGCTGCAAAAAGGCTTGTCATGGCTCACCTAGGCTCTCTGTCAATCAACCCGGCACCTGGATTTGCATGAGCTTACCAGCGCGTTGTACGCCAACCAGCCACAAGCGCTGACGTTTGGCGACCAACTCACTTAATTCGCTGACCGACGCAACTTTTTGTTCTTGAACATTGACGATCACATCGCCCGGCTGAAAACCAAGACGCGCCGCAATCGAATTTGGCCGGACAGAGAGGATGACGACGCCTTCGCTGCTATCGAGACCCATCTCATCCGCTATGCTCGGCAGAATATTCGAAACCCTGGCGCCTTCGAACGGATGATTGCCGGCCAGATTGCGAATGTCGTCTTTGCCGGGCTGCGGCGGCGCCTTCAAAACAATCTGATAAGTCTCCGGCCGCCCCTTGCGCAGCACATCGACTTGCGCGGAGTTGCCGATGCCGCGTGTCGTCAAGCGATAGAGGGCTGTGCGCGCATCGGTGACTTCAAAACCGTCAATTTTAGTAATGACATCGCCGGGCTCTAAGCCAGCTTCAGCTGCCGGTCCTGTCGTTGACACTCGGGCCACCAGCGCCCCTGACGCCCGGTCAAGGCCAAGCGTTTCGGCTGTCTCGCGCGTCACCGCCTCAAGCCGCGCACCGAGCCATGGCCGCTCGACCTTGCGGCCCGCTTCAGCACCATCGACATAGAGCTTGACCAGGTTGCTCGGAATGGCGAAGCCGATGCCCTGCGAGCCGCCCGACTGCGAAAAGATCATAGTATTGATGCCGATCAATTTGCCCGACATATCAACCAATGCGCCACCTGAGTTGCCGGGGTTGATCGCAGCATCGGTCTGCACAAACACCTGAGCATCGGACTGGCCAATTTCAGAGCGCGCCAACGCTGAAACAATGCCGCTCGTCACTGTTTGGCCGACGCCAAAAGGGTTGCCAATGGCCAGCACCATGTCGCCGACTTCAAGCGTATCGCTGTCTTCGAGGTCGAGGACTGGAAAATTCCCATCACCACCTTCAATTTTCAAAATGGCTATATCAGCCTTGTCATCTTGCGACACCACCTTGGCGTCAAACTCTCGCTTATCTGAGAGGGCAACACGAATTTCGGCTTCGCCACGGCCCTTGATGACATGCGTATTGGTGACGATGATGCCTTCGCGGCCAACGATCACGCCGGATCCGAGCGAACTTTGAATTCGCTCAGAGGGCTGGCCAAATTCTTCGCCAAAGTAACGGCGAAAAAACGGATCATTCTGGAACGGCGAATTGAACGTCTGGACGCGGCGGCGCACGTAAACGTTCACAACCGCCGGCGCCGCTTTGCGGACAATCGGCGCGTATGAATACTGAACCATTTCCCGGGCGGCCGGGACGTCGCGCTTCTCCACTTTTTCAGCACGCACTGGCGGCGCCGTTGCAGCACCTGACAGTGCAAGAGCCGCGAACGCTAAAAGCACGCGAGAGGCCGCCATATCCAGATGTCCTTCAATTCCGATGCTGCAGTGCCGACTATATAGGCTCCAGTGCTGACCAGATGAAGATCATCCCGTCGCAGCACCAAGATCGAGAGTTTGTGATCACCTGGCGCTGGACTCGGCCGGGGTTCCGCCATAGTTATGGTACATTGTTACACAACTGAGCCTGCTGACCTACGCCCTGCTGCGCGCAATAAAATCGGAGTTCCTGAATGTTGAAAACGTCCTTCAAAACACTTCTCATCGTGGGCGCCCTGGCCCTTCTGCCGTCCGCCGCTAGCGCTGGCAGCGTGGCTGTTGGCAAAAAGCTCGAAGTCGACGTCAATCCAGACAAAATGGCCGAGGAAAAGACCGCTCTGTGGGCCAAGTTCGGCGGCTGGTGCTCCATCAAAGATTGGCATCCAGCCATCGGCGACTGCGTCGAAAGCAAAGAGGGCGACACGATCTATCGCACGCTCACGCTCAAAGACGGCGGCGCAAAAATCAAGGAAAAGCAGCTTGAAATGAAGGAGGGGCTTTACAAATACGAGATCGTCGAGAGCCCGCTTCCCGTCAAGAATTACCAGGCTCAGTTCGCTTTGACACCTGACGACGACGACCTGGACGAGATCAATTTTGCCTGGTCAGCGGTATTCGATCCGGCCGACGGCAAGACGGCGGACGAAGCGCGCAAGGTCATTACAGATATCTTTAAAGCTGGCATCGACAACATCAAATCCATGACCGCCAAGGAAGACGGCGGCAAAGTCGATGACAGCAAGCAAGACAACTACAAGAAGTAAAGCGCCGGCAATCGCCGCCCAATACAAAACCGCCCCGGCGTCATCACCGGAGCGGTTTTTTTTAAGTAATACCAGCGGTCAAAAGTTTTAACGCGCCTCGAGGCTGGCGGCGCGCGGCGGCCGGCTCGCGCGACCACTTGGAAGTCCCCTTGCGGGGGAACGCGTGTCGCCGCGCGCAAAGCGAAGGACGATACCGGCGCGCCGTCCAGAAATGGAAGAGTCAAAACTTTGGCGCGCCGGTATAAATTGCAGATTATGCGCCTGCTTCTTCGCGGGCTTTCTTTTCAGCCTCAGAACGAGCCCTATCATCTTTGCCCTTGACCGACACATCGCGGTCAACGAGTTCGATAACGGCGCGCGGCGCGCTATCGCCGAAGCGGAAGCCCGCCTTCAACACGCGACAGTAGCCGCCATTACGGCTCTTGTAGCGCGGGCCCAAGACGTCGAACAACTTCTTGGTCATTTCTTCATCGCGAAGGCGCGAAGCGGTGAGGCGGCGCGAGTTCAAGTCGCCGCGCTTTGCAAGCGTGATGTACTTGTCCATCACGCGCTTCAGGTCTTTCGCCTTCGGCAATGTGGTGACGATCTGTTCGTGTTTGATGAGCGCCGCAGCCATGTTCGAGAACATAGCTTGCCGGTGCCCAGCGTGGCGGCCGAAGCGCCGCCCCAGTTTTCCGTGTCTCATGTTTTAGGTACCCTTGTGGTTATGTTTGCGGACTTCTGTGGTTCCGCTTTTTTCGAAGTGAGTAGTGAGTAGGTGTTAGTGAGTAGTAGGTCTTTGCCTATTCGCTACTCACTATTCCCCACTCACTTAATATTGATCCTCAAAGCGCTTGGCCAATTCTTCAATATTGTCCGGCGGCCAGTTCGGCACTTCCATGCCGAGATGGAGGCCCATAGCCGCCAGCACTTCCTTGATTTCGTTGAGCGACTTGCGGCCGAAGTTCGGCGTCCGCAGCATCTCGGCTTCGGTCTTCTGAATGAGGTCACCAATGTAAACGATGTTGTCGTTCTTCAGACAGTTTGCCGAACGCACCGACAGTTCCAGCTCGTCGACCTTCTTGAGGAGGGCGGCGTTGAACGACAGTTCAGGGTGAACCTTCTCTTCGGTCGGACGCTTCGGTTCTTCGAAGTTGATGAAGACGGCGAGCTGGTCTTGCAGGATGCGGGCAGCAAGCGCGATTGCATCTTCGGCGCGGACCGAGCCGTCTGTTTCAACCGACATCGTCAGCTTGTCGTAATCGAGGATCTGGCCTTCGCGGGTGTTCTCAACCTTGTAGGAGACCTTTTTGACCGGGCTATAGAGGCAGTCGACGGCGATCAAACCAATCGGCGCGTCATCCGGACGGTTGCGATCGGCAGCAACGTAACCCTTACCCATGTCAGCGACGAGTTCCATGCGCAGGCTTGCGCCCTGATCGAGATGGCAGATGACATGCTCAGGGTTCAGAATTTCAACGTCTGAACCAGCTTCGATATCGCCAGCCTTGACCGGGCCCGCGCCTTCTTTCTTCAGAACCATCCGCTTCGGACCTTCCGAATGGATGCGCAGCGCAACTTCCTTGATGTTCAAAACGATGTCGGTCACGTCTTCGCGGACGCCAGGAATCGATGAGAACTCATGCAGTACGCCGTCAATTTGAATGGTCTTGATGGCGGCGCCTTGCAGCGACGACAACAGCACACGGCGCAGAGCGTTGCCGAGCGTCATGCCAAAACCACGCTCAAGCGGCTCAGCGACAGCCGTAATAACGCGCGTGCGATCGCGGCCGCTGGAAATTTGCAGCTTCGATGGCTTGATCAGGTCTTGCCAGTTCTTCTGAAGGATGTTGACCACGTTGGCCTCTTTTGGGTTGGAGAGCGGTCTTGCCCGAGACCGGTCCCTGGTCCGCACCATCGTCACAGGAACGTGCCCACGGGGCGTGGGTGGGCACGTTAAAACGCATGCAGCCGGCGCGAACACCGGCTAGGAAAAATCAAACGCGGCGGCGCTTCTTGGGACGGCAGCCATTGTGAGGGATCGGCGTCACATCGCGGATCGACGTGATCTGGAAGCCAACGGCCTGCAACGCGCGAAGTGCTGATTCACGGCCAGAACCCGGGCCCGTCACTTCGACTTCGAGGATCTTGACGCCGTGCTCCTGAGCCTTCTTGCCAGCATCTTCGGCGGCCATCTGAGCGGCGAAAGGTGTCGACTTGCGCGATCCTTTAAAACCCATAGTGCCAGACGACGACCAAGCGAGCGTATTGCCCTGCGCGTCCGTGATGGTGATCATGGTATTATTGAAGGTCGAATTCACGTGAGCCACGCCCGACGTAATATTCTTCTTCTCGCGCTTACGAACTTTCGCGCGGCCCTTTTCCTGCTGCTGCTCTTTTGCCATTAGTCCTGCAACTCCCATACCCGCCTGAACGGGTGGCCTTAGCGGCCGATTTTTTCAAAAACGAATGTATCGTGCAGCCAGTCGGCGTAATTCGCCAAACCAGCTCTGGATTACGAGGCCTTCTTCTTGCCGGCGATCGGCTTCGCCTTGCCCTTACGGGTGCGGGCGTTGGTGTGGGTGCGCTGGCCGCGGACCGGTAGGCCCTTACGATGACGGAGGCCGCGGTAGCAACCGAGGTCCATCAGACGCTTGATGTTCATACCAACGTCGCGGCGCAGATCGCCTTCGACGGTGTAATCGCGGTCGATCGCTTCGCGGATTTGCAGAACCTCGGCGTCGGTCAATTGACTGACGCGGCGCTCGGCGGGGATCGAGACTTTTTTGCAAATCTCTGCCGCAAACTTCGGGCCGATCCCATGGATATACTGCAGCGCGATGATCACGCGCTTTTGGGTCGGGATATTCACACCGGCGATACGAGCCACGTCTATCTCCTAAGTCTTGCCGTTTGGCCTTATTCGTCTTCAAAGTTCTGCAATTGGAGGCTTCGACCGGCCGGAGCTGACCACCTCGCAACGCAATGCGAGATCGGACCCCGGCTTTTCCCTCCGGCGAGCCAATCTCGAACATCCTGCGTTCTGAAAACGCGTCGTTCTAACTTGACCGCCACCTTTTCGTCAACTCACCCAACCCTCGCAGATCAAGCCGTTTTGACGCTGGCCGTTCTGACACTCGCCAGCACGGCCTCTATTTGTTCCGTTACCATCTCGATTAGCGCCATGCCGTCAACCGGCCGTCGCAAGCGATAGGCATGGTAATAACCGATCAACGGCGCCGTTTCCCGGTAATAGGCCATCAGCCGGGTCCGGAGCGCATCGGCGTTGTCATCAGCCCTGACCGTGCCACCGGCCGCAACCGTTTCCTTGGCCCGGTTTTCGATGCGCGAAATTAAGATCCCGTCATCCACTTGGAGTTCAATTACAGCGTCGAGAGCTTTGCCTTTTTCATTCAAAAGTGCGCCCAGCGCGTCGGCTTGCTGCAGCGTGCGTGGGAAACCGTCGAGAATGAACCCTTTGGCGCAGTCGGGCTGCTCAATGCGTTCGGCTATGATGCCGATAACGATCTCGTCCGAGACCAACCCGCCGCTCTTCATCACAGCCTCAGCCTTGCGGCCAATCTCAGTGCCAGCCTTAACTGCGGCGCGCAACATATCACCGGTCGACAGTTGGACCAGGCCATGCTTGGCAGCCATGAGTGCTGCTTGCGTCCCTTTGCCGGCTCCGGGAGGCCCGAGAAGGATCAACTTCATCGGCGGCCCCGGTTATTGGTCGCGCCGCGTAGCTTGGCCTTCTTGATCAGGCCTTCGTATTGGTGGGCGAGCAAGTGGCTCTGGATTTGAGCGACCGTATCCATGGTCACGCTGACTGCGATCAGCAACGACGTGCCGCCGAAGTAGAACGGCAAAGCCGCATATGAAATCAAGAATTCCGGCAACACGCAAACCGCCGCGAGATAAAGTGCGCCAACGACCGTGATACGAGTCAAGATGTTGTCAAGGTATTCGGCAGTTCTTTCGCCAGGGCGAACACCGGGAATAAAGCCGCCATGTTTGCGCAGATTGTCGGCGGTATCCTTGGGGTTGAACACCACCGCGGTATAGAAGAACGCGAAGAAGATGATCAGCAGCGCGTAAGCTAGCATGTGCAGCGGCTTGCCTTGGCCGAGCGCTGCAACCACGGCATTCAGCCACTCAGGGCCGCCGCCGGTGGAACTCGAATACTGCGCGATGGTGATGGGGAGCAGCAACAACGATGAGGCGAAAATCGGCGGAATAACGCCCGATGAGTTCAGCTTCAGCGGCAAATGCGAAGCATCGCCCTGGGTCATCCTGTTGCCGACCTGACGCTTCGGATATTGGATTAGCACCCGCCGTTGCGCGCGCTCAATGTAGACGATCGCCGCGACGACAGCCAGCATCAGCGCCATAAGCCCGATCAGAATAACCGGCGATAACGAGCCGGTGCGGGACATTTCAAGCAAACCCGCGAGCGCCGACGGCAAGCCAGCAACAATTCCAGCGAAGATGATCAACGACACGCCGTTGCCAACCCCGCGTTGCGTGATTTGTTCGCCCAGCCACAGCAGGAACATGGTGCCACCGACCAGCGTCACCACGGTAGAAAGCCGGAAAAACAGTCCTGGATCCGCCACCAGATTAGGCGAACTTTCAAGATTGAGCGCGATGCCATAGGCCTGCAATGTGCCAAGTGCGACGGTCAAATATCGCGTGTATTGGTTGATCTGCTTGCGGCCCGCCTCGCCCTCTTTTTTGAGGGTTTCGAGTGCTGGAACTACAGACGTTGCCAGCTGCAAAATGATCGATGCCGAAATGTACGGCATGATATTCAGCGCGAAGATCGCCATACGTTCGACGGCACCGCCAGCAAACGTGTTGAACATGCCGAGCAACCCGCCGGCTTGGTTCTGGAATGCTTTGCCGAAGGCGACCGTGTCGACGCCCGGCAGCGGAATGAAGGTGCCAAATCGATAAACCAGAAGCGCTCCCAGCGTAAACAGGATGCGCTTCTTGAGTTCTTCAGCTTTGGCAAAAGCGCCAAAGTTGAGATTTGAGGCAAGCTGCTCTGCAGCGGATACCATCTTTAGTCTCTCCGGACGTGCGCCTCACTCTCGCGCTCGCACATTTCCATTATGCTTTACCGCCCGGGTTTAGCCGGTTGCGGCCTTTAGCCGGCGGCTTTGTCGCCAGCTTTTTTCTGTGTGCCGGCCTTCTTGGCGGCGGTCTTCTTAGCCTTGGCTACATCGGCCTCAAGGACCTTCTTTTCAAGGAGGGTGATCGAGCCGCCAGCCTTTTCAATCGCCGCGCGGGCCGAAGCTGAGGCGTGATTTGCGGTAATTGAAAGTTTCGATTTGACTTCGCCGTCGCCGAGAATGCGCAGGCCATCCTTCAAGCGGCGCAACAAGCCTGCTTCGACCAAAGCCTTCACGTCAACTGCCTGGCCAGCCTTGAGCTTGCCTTCTTCGACGGCGCGCTGAAGGGCACCGACGTTGATTTCGTTAAAGTGCTCTGGACGCCAAGCATTGAAGCCGCGCTTCGGCAAGCGGCGATGCAATGGCATCTGACCGCCTTCGAAGCCGCCAATAGCAACGCCTGAGCGTGCCGTCTGGCCCTTGCCACCGCGGCCACCCATCTTGCCGCAACCTGAACCGATACCGCGGCCAATGCGGACCCGGCGCTTAAGTGCGCCTTCGTTGTCTTTGATCTCGTTGAGCCGCATGGACCCGAACTCCTCTAGTCTCGATTGGTCCCGCACAACATCGCGCGGCCGTGAGAATTCATTTACTTGGCGGTGACGACGCGAACCAGATGGCTGATGCGATTGATCATGCCACGCACCGACGGCGTGTCTTCCAGCGTCGAGCGGCGCCCGATCTTATTCAGGCCAAGACCGATCAAGGTCTGAGTTTGAATTTCAGGCCGCCGGGCTGCGCTGGCGTACTGTTCAATCGTTACGGTTTTCTTGGCGGCCATTTCACGTCACCTTCAAATCAATTCCAGCCGTCGCCAGAGGCGGCGCCTCATACTTCTGCAGAAACTTCGCCGCCAACACCCGAGCCATCACGGCGGCGGGCAACGATGTCTGCAACCTTCTTATTGCGGCGCGCGGCGATGATGCGCGGGCTTTCTTGAGCCTTGAGCGCATCGAACGTTGCACGCACCACGTTATAAGCGTTCTTGGAGCCAAGCGATTTGGCAACAACGTCTTGAACGCCGAGCATTTCGAATACGGCGCGCATCGAGCCGCCAGCAATGATGCCGGTGCCCGGAGGGGCTGAACGCAAAATAACCTTGCCGGCGCCGTGGCGGCCGTGGCTATCATGGTGCAGCGTCCGGGCGTCGCGCAACGGTACGCGGATCAAACCGCGGCGGGCAGCTTCCGTCGCCTTGCGGATCGCTTCCGGCACTTCGCGTGCCTTGCCATGACCAAAGCCAACCCGGCCCTTCAAGTCGCCGACGACAACCAATGCTGCGAAACCGAAGCGTTTACCGCCTTTGACGACCTTTGCAACGCGGTTGATGTGGACGAGCTTGTCGGAGAATTCGCTCTCGACCTTCTCGCGTCCGCCGCGTCCGCCGCGCTCTTTGTCAGGTGTGCGTGCCACGTGTAGCCCTTTCGATTAAAACTTGAGGCCGCCTTCGCGGGCCGCATCGGCGAGTGCTTTCACACGCCCGTGGAACATGTAACCGCCGCGATCAAAGATGACTTCCTTGACCCCAGCTTTGGTGGCGCGTTCGGCAACCAGTTTGCCAACCGTTGCCGCCGCATTCTTGTCGGCGCCAGTCTTCAAAGACGTGCGCAAATCTTTTTCAAGCGACGACGCGGCTGCGAGCGTCTTGCCCGACAGATCGTCAATCACTTGCGCGTAAATGTTCTTACCCGAACGGTGGACCGTCAACCGGGCTTTGCCATCGGCGCGCGATTTCAACGTGCGGCGCACGCGCTCGCGGCGCTTTAGGAAAGATTTGCTGTGCGTGCTCATTGGCTCGGCCTTTACTTCTTCTTGCCTTCCTTGCGGAAGATGTATTCGCCCTGATAACGCACGCCCTTGCCCTGGTAGGGCTCGGGTTTGCGTGAGGCGCGGATTTCAGCGGACATCTGGCCAACGGCCTGACGGTTCATTCCCGAAACAGTGACTTGATCCTGCTTGGCGCCGCCAACTTTGACGTCAACGCCAGCCGGAACCGGCAGCACCACGTCATGGCTGTAGCCAACACTCAAAACCAAATCCTTGCCTTTCAGCGCGGCTTTAAAACCAACGCCGTGGATTTCCAGAGTCTGCGAGTAGCCGTCCGTCACACCCTTGATCATGTTAGCGACCATGGTGCGCGACATGCCCCACATCGAGCGCGCCTTCTTGGTATCGTCGCGCGTCGAAACTTCGATACCTTCGGCAGTCTGCTCGACCTTGATTTCTTCCGGACAGGTGAACGACAGCTCACCCTTAGTGCCCTTGATCTTGACGGTGTTGCCGGTGACGGTTGCTGTCACACCTGCAGGCACCGGGACCGGTTTTTTTCCAATTCGTGACATGGCGTTCGCCTCAAGGGCCCAGCACCGCTGGGCCGCTCCCAATTAGAATACGTTACAGATGATTTCGCCGCCGACATTCTCTTCGCGTGCGCGCACATCCGACATGACGCCCTTCGGCGTTGAGATGATCGACACACCGAGGCCGTTGGCAACGGTCTTCAAATCGCTGACCGGGGAATAAACCCGGCGGCCTGGCTTCGACACGCGCGTGATTTCGCGAATGGCTGGCTGGCCGTTGTAGTACTTCAGCTCAATTTCGAATTCGGGCAGGCTGCCCTTTTGCTCAACCCGGGCGTAGCCGCGGATAAAGCCTTCTTCGGTCAGTGCATCGAGAACGCTTGCGCGCATCTTCGAAGCCGGCGTCGAAACCTTCGGCCGCTTGCGCATCTGCGCGTTGCGGATTCGGGTGAACATATCGCCCAAGGGATCATTCATTGCCATCTTCAGTGTATCCCTTACCAGCTCGACTTGACCATGCCAGGGATGAGACCCTGGAGCGACAGCTCGCGCAGCTGGTTGCGGCACAACTTGAGTTTGCGATACGTGCCGCGCGGGCGGCCCGTCAATTCGCAACGGTTGCGGATGCGAACCTTCGAGCCATTGCGTGGCATCTCAGCCAGCTTGACCCGTGCCGCAAAGCGCTCTTCGCCCGGACGCTTCAGGTCGTTGGCGATGTCTTTCAACCGCTTTCGCTTGCCGGCCTGTTGAGCCACCATGCGGCGGCGGCGGTTATTCTTTTCGACTGAACTGGTCTTTGCCATATGTCTCCTCCAAAGGCCTTTCGGGTATCGTTTGAGCCCGAGGTCCCTTAGCTACGGAACGGGAAGTTGAAACCGCGAAGCAGCTCACGCGCTTCATCGTCGTTTTTGGCGGACGTGCATACAATCACGTCCATACCCAGCACCTTATCGACGTTGTCATAGTCGATTTCTGGGAACACGATGTGCTCCTTCAATCCGCAAGCGTAGTTGCCGCGGCCGTCGAAGCTCTTCGGATTAAGACCGCGGAAGTCCTTCACGCGCGGCAGCGCGATGGTGACAAACCGGTCCAGGAATTCGTACATGCGGTCGCCGCGCAGCGTAACCTTGCAGCCGAGCGTCATGCCTTCGCGAACTTTGAAGGTCGCAATCGATTTGGTCGAACGCGTCATCACTGGCTTCTGGCCGGCAATCAATGCCATGTCAGCAGCGGCGCTTTCAACGATCTTACGGTCTGCGGTCGCTTCACCGACGCCCATATTGAGCACGATTTTCTCAAGCTTGGGGATCTGCATGTGATTGGCATAGGCGAACTTCTTCAGCAGCGCGTCGCGCACCGTCTTTTCGTAATGCGTCTTCATGCGCGGCTTGTAGCCGGCCGGACGCGGCTTGATTTCGCGCGGACCTGTCGGCGCCGCTACTTTCTTTGCCTTAGCTTTACCGGCGGCAGCCTTTGCTCCGCCGCCCTTTGCCATAGCACCGGCAGGGGCTGCGCCCTTTGCTGATTTGTCTTTCTCGGCCATGGCTTAATTCTTCTCCGGAATAAGTTCGCCTGAGCGCTTGGCGACCCGAACTTTCTTGCCATCAGCCAGGATCTTGAAGCCAACGCGGGTTGGCTTGCCGTCCTTCGGATCTTCGAGGGCAAGGTTCGAAACGTGGATTGGCGCTTCCTTGGAAACGATGCCGCCTTCTTCGCGCGCCGTCTGCTTCTGATGTTTACGGGCGACGTTGACGCCACGCACGACCGCGCGGTTTTCCTTCGGCATCACTTCGACAACTTCGCCGTGTTTGCCGCGATCGCGGCCCGTCAACACGATGACGTGGTCGCCTTTTTTAATTCTAAGCGCTGTCATCACAGCACCTCCGGAGCGAGGCTGATTATCTTCATATGGTTCTTGCCGCGCAGTTCGCGCGTCACAGGTCCAAAAATACGCGTACCAACCGGGTCACCGGTGGCGTTGACGAGAACGGCCGCGTTGCGGTCGAAACGGATCACGGAACCATCCGGACGGCGGATGCCCTTGGCAGTGCGCACGATCACGGCCTTCATGACCTGGCCCTTCTTGACGCGACCCTTGGGGATCGCCTCTTTGACAGACACCACGATCGTATCACCGACAGTCGCATACCGGCGCTTCGAGCCACCCAGCACTTTGATGCACTGGACGCGGCGCGCGCCTGAATTGTCGGCGACGTCGAGATTTGTCTCCATCTGGATCATCGCAGTGGTCCTTCTCTTCTCATCTCAACCGGCCGCGCAAGGCGGCCATTAAAAAACTTCTAACTCAGGCCTTTGGCTGCACGGTCCAGCGCTTTTTGCGCGAGATCGGCGGGCATTCTTCGATCACGACTTTTTCACCAGTCTTGAACGTGTTGGCCTCGTCGTGGGCATGATACTTTTTCGTGCGGCGCACGGTTTTCTTCAGCAGCGGATGAGTGTAGCGGCGCTCCACTTCAACCACGATCGTCTTGTCGTTCTTGTCGGATACAACGGTACCCTGCAGGACGCGCTTTGGCATCTCGTTCTCTCCTCAACCGCTCGACTTTGCCGGCGACGGCTTTTTGACCCGGCTAGCAGTCTTGACGCGCGCGATATCCCGGCGCACTTCGCGAATGCGTGATGTATTTTCGAGCTGGCCCGACGCACGCTGAAAGCGCAGGTTGAACTGCTCTTTCTTGAGCTTGGCCAACTGGTCATCCAGCTGGTCGAGCGTCATGCCTTTGATTTCAGCGTTCATAGTCCGTCCTCACTCGATCCTTTTGTCCGGCTCAACCGACGCGCATCACTACGCGCGTCTTGATTGGCAGCTTCGCTGCGCCGAGTTCCAATGCTTCTTTCGCGATCTTCGGATCGACACCGCCGACCTCGAACATGATGCGGCCCGGCTTGACGCGAGCCACCCACAATTCAATACCGCCCTTGCCCGAGCCCATGCGGACTTCGGCCGGCTTCTTGGTCACCGGAACATCCGGGAAGATGCGCAGCCAAATGCGGCCCTGACGCTTGGTGTGGCGGGCGATCGCGCGGCGGGCCGCTTCGATCTGACGAGCCGTCACACGCTCTGGCTCCATAGCCTTGAGCCCCACTTCGCCGAAAGCCAGCGTGGTGCCGCTTTTCGCGGCGCCATGAATGCGGCCCTTGAACTGCTTGCGGAACTTAGTTCGTTTTGGTTGCAGCATTGTCTGATCTCAAATCTCAAGCCTTGTCGGCATTCTCGTTTGCTGCACCACCACGGCCACGGCCACCACGGCCCCGGCGATCACGGCGGTCATCGTCGTCACGTTCGCGGCGCGGCGGGCGATTGCCACCTGGAGCATCGGCACCTTCAAGTGCCCGGCGCTCAGCTGCCATCGGATCATGCTCAAGGATTTCGCCCTTGTAGATCCAAACCTTGATGCCAATCACGCCGTAAGCGGTCTGGGCGATGCCGTAGCCGAAATCGATATCGGCGCGCAGCGTATGAAGTGGCACGCGGCCTTCGCGGTACCATTCCGTACGTGCGATTTCCGCGCCGCCCAAACGGCCGGCGACGTTAATACGAATGCCGACGCCGCCAGCGCGAAGCGCTGATTGCACGGCGCGTTTCATGGCGCGGCGGAAAGCAACGCGCTTTTCGAGCTGCTGGGCGATGTTCTCTGCGACCAGCGTCGCGTCGAGGTCAGGCTTCTTGATCTCAAGGATGTTCAAATGAACTTCCGATGTCGTGAAGCGCGCCAACTCGCTACGCAGCTTTTCAATGTCAGCGCCCTTCTTGCCGATCAGTACGCCCGGACGGGCGGTGTGAACGGTGACGCGGCACTTCTTATGGGGACGTTCAACAACAACCTTGGCGACGCCTGCAGCACGCTGCTGCTTCATCA
Organism: Hyphomicrobium sp.; assembly: GCA_031380225.1. Lineage (GTDB taxonomy): Bacteria > Pseudomonadota > Alphaproteobacteria > Rhizobiales > Hyphomicrobiaceae > JANNFX01. The sequence continues at coordinate 9,726 of JANNFX010000207.1, read as the reverse complement.
CGTGATCGCGGATCGCGATGTCTTCATGAAGAAGCTTGCCATATTCTTTACGGCCTGCGAACCAGCGGCTGTTCCACGTCCGGTTGATGCCGAGGCGCAAACCAATTGGGTTGACCTTTTGACCCATTATGCGGCCTCCTTCTTGCCGGCGCCGCGCTTTTCAGTCTTGACCTTGGCCGGTTCCACGACTTCTTCCTTCTCGTGAACGACGACGGTGATCTGAGCCAATGGCTTCATGATCGCCGAGCCACGGCCACGGCCGCGCGCTGCAAAGCGCTTCAGAACCAGATTCTTGCCGACCCACGCTTCCTTGACGACCAACTGGTTGACGTCGAGGCTATGATTGTTTTCGGCGTTTGCAATGGCGCTCATCAAGCACTTGCGGACGTCGGTCGCGATGCGCTTTCTCGAAAATTCGAGTTCAGCCAATGCGGTTTCGACCCTCTTGCCGCGGATCATGGCCGCGACCAAGTTAAGCTTCTGCGGCGAGATCCGGAGATTCCGGGTTACCGCTTGAGCCTCTTTGTCAGAGAGGCGTCTCTCGTGACTTGGTTTGCCCATTATTTCTTCACCGCTTTCTTGTCGCCACCATGACCCGGGAACGACCGGGTGGGCGCGAACTCGCCGAACTTGTGGCCAATCATATCCTCGGAGATATTCACCGGAACATGCTTGTGGCCATTGTGGACGCCGAACGTCAGACCGACGAACTGCGGAAGAATGGTCGACCGGCGGCTCCAGGTCTTGATGATTTCATTGCGGCCGGAAGAGCGGACCTTATCGGCCTTCTTCAGGATGAAACCGTCAACGAACGGGCCTTTCCAAACAGAGCGTGACACGAATTCTCTCCTCGACCCTATTATGCTTTCTTCGCTGCCCGGCCGCGGACAATGTACTTGTCCGTCGACTTGTTCTTGCGCGTCTTGTAACCCTTGGTCGGCTTGCCCCACGGCGTCGCCCAATGCTTACCACCCTTGGTTCGGCCACCGTTCGGATGGTCGATCGGGTTCATAGCAATAGAGCGGACAGTCGGGCGGTTGCCCTTCCACCGGTTGCGGCCGGCCTTGCCGACTACTTCGTTTGAGTGATCCGGGTTCGAAACGGCGCCGACCGAAGCCATGCAGTCCGATCGAACTTTGCGGGTCTCACCCGAATTCAATTTGATGACGGCCCAACCACCGTCACGGCCAACGAGCTGAGCGAAGGCACCGGCCGAACGCGACAGCTGACCGCCACGGCCTGGCTTCAATTCGACGTTATGGACGATGGTGCCAACCGGCATCGAGCCGAGCGGCATTGCATTGCCAGGCTTCACGTCGACCTTTTGGCCCGAGACGACAGGATCGCCAACGGCCAAACGCTGCGGAGCTAAGATGTAAGCGAGTGAGCCGTCCGGATACTTGATCAGCGCGATAAACGCCGTCCGGTTCGGATCGTATTCCAAACGCTCAACCGTGCCGGCAACGTCGAAGTTGCGGCGCTTGAAGTCGATCTTGCGATACGACTGCTTGTGGCCGCCGCCGATGTGGCGCGTGGTGATACGGCCATGGGCGTTACGGCCGCCTGTCTTTTGCTTGCCTTCGACCAGCATCTTGACCGGACCACCCTTGTAGAGGTGGCTGCGATCAACCTGCACCAATTGGCGCATGCTCGGCGACGTTGGGCGGAATGTTTTTAGTGCCATGGTTCCTACCCCTTACAGACCCGTCGTCACGTCGATCGAGTGGCCCTTTTCGAGGGTCACAATGGCGCGCTTGCTATCGCCTTGCAGCGACGGGCGGCCCTTGAACACCTTGATCTTGCCCTTGCGGACGATGGTGTTGACTGCTTTGACTTTGACGCCAAACAGACTCTCGACTGCCATCTTGATCTCAGGCTTTGTTGCCGTTGATGCGACCTTGAATACGACCTGGTTGTGGGCCGAGACGTGGGTCGACTTTTCAGTGATCACCGGCGAACGGATGATGTCGTATGCTTTGAGTTTCATGACGTGAACCTCGCCTCAAGAGCTGCAACCGCAGCCTTTGTCAGCACCAATTTTTTGCGGCGCAGAATATCATAGACGTTAATCCCGGCGACCGGCAGCACGTCGATCTGGGGAATGTTGCGGGCTGCGCGAACAAAGCTCGCCTCAACCGTCGCGCCGTCGATGATCAGCGCGTTGATCAGCTGCAGCTTGGCAAGTTGAGCTGTCAGTTCGCTGGTCTTGCCGCTTGAGGCAACACTATCGATGACAACAATATCGCCAGCCTTGGCCTTGGCCGAAAGAGCATGACGCAATGCGAGTGCGCGGACTTTCTTCGGCATTTCAATAGCGTGACTGCGCGGCTTCGGACCGTGGGCCTTACCACCACCGCGGAACTGCGGCACCGAGCGATCGCCATGACGGGCTCCGCCTGAACCTTTTTGCTTCACGAATTTCTTGCCCGTGACATGCACTTCAGACCGGTCCTGAGCATGATGCGTGCCAGCCATCCGCTTCAACAACTGATAACGCACCATGCGGTGGATCAAGTCGGAACGCGGATCGAGACCAAATATCGCTTCGTGCAATTCGATCGAACCCGCTGGTTTCGAATCGAGCGTGGTGACGGTGGCTTGCATCACGCTTGCTCCTTAACTTTGGGCTTGAACGCGCCGGGCTTCGGAGCGTTTGCGTGCAGTTTCTTTTTGACCGCGTCCTTGACGATGACCCAGCCGCCCTTTGAACCTGGCACGGCACCGCGGATCATCAACAAACCACGAGCAACGTCGGTTTTGACGACGATCAGGTTCTGGGTGGTGATGCGATCATCACCCATGTGGCCAGCCATCTTCTTGCCCTTGAACACTTTGCCGGGGTCCTGACGCTGGCCGGTCGAACCGTGCGCTCGGTGAGTAACCGAGACACCGTGCGTGGCGCGGAGACCGCTGAAGTTCCAGCGCTTCATCGCGCCCTGGAAGCCTTTGCCCTGGCTGGTGCCAGTGACATCGACAAACTGGCCGGGAACGAAGTGGTCGGCCGTGATCTCGGCACCCTGCTCAATCAAGTTGGCGGGGGTGACACGAAACTCGGTAATCTTGCGCTTCGGCTCGACTTCGGCGCGCGCGAACGTGCCCTTGTCAGCCTTGGTCAAACGCGAGAGCTTGCGCGTGCCGGCACCGACCTGAATGGCGGTGTAGCCGTGCTTCTCTTCGGTACGGTGGGAGAGAACCTGCAGCTTCTCCAGCTTCAATACCGTCACGGGGATGTGCTCGCCCGCGTCGGTAAAGATGCGGGTCATGCCCACCTTCTGTGCAATCACTCCGGAACGCATCGCAGCGCATTCCTTCCCTATCAAGGGGTCGTGCCGGGCGAGTACCGCGGCAGAGGACCCGGCGATTAAAGTTTGATTTCGACGTCAACACCAGCAGCCAGATCGAGCTTCATCAAAGCGTCGACTGTCTGTGGCGTCGGATCCACGATGTCCAAAAGGCGCTTGTGCGTGCGCATTTCAAACTGCTCGCGGCTCTTCTTATCGATGTGGGGCGAACGGTTGACCGTAAAACGCTCAATGCGGGTCGGCAGAGGAATTGGTCCCCTGACGTCTGCGCCCGTGCGCTTTGCCGTGTTCACGATTTCCCGCGTCGACGCATCCAAGATGCGATGGTCGAACGCTTTTAACCGGATACGGATATTTTGGCCGTTCATCATTTCCAGACCTGAGAAAAATGAAGGAAGCTCCGGTTGCCCGAATGCTTCCCTCTACCCCTTCAACTATTCGACGATTTTAGTCACGACACCGGCGCCAACCGTTCGGCCACCTTCGCGAATTGCGAAGCGGACCTTCTCTTCCATGGCGATCGGGGAAACGAGTTCCACGTCAACCGAAACGTTATCGCCCGGCATCACCATTTCCGTACCAGCTGGCAAAGTCACAACTCCGGTGACGTCGGTGGTGCGGAAGTAGAACTGCGGGCGGTAGTTCGAGAAGAAAGGCGTATGACGGCCGCCTTCGTCCTTGCCAAGAATGTAGGCCTCGGCCTTGAACTTCTTGTGCGGCTTCACTGTGCCGGGCTTGCAAAGAACCTGGCCACGTTCAACCGCTTCCTTATCGATGCCGCGCAGGAGGCAGCCGACGTTGTCGCCAGCTTCGCCAGAGTCGAGCAACTTACGGAACATTTCAACGCCGGTCACAACCGACTTGACGGTCGGGCGGATACCAACGATTTCGATTTCTTCGCCAACCTTGATCACGCCGCGTTCAATACGGCCGGTGACGACGGTACCGCGGCCCGAGATCGAGAACACGTCTTCGATCGGCATCAGGAACGGTTGATCCTTCGGACGGTCTGGCAGCGGGATGAAGGTATCGAGGGCATCATAGAGCTTGAGGATGGCTTCGTCAGCCAGCGGGCCCTTTTCGCCATTGAGCGCTTTGATGGCCGCGCCGCGAATGACCGGTGTGTCGTCGCCCGGGAACTGATACTTCGAGAGCAGTTCGCGAACTTCCATTTCAACGAGGTCGAGCAGTTCTTCGTCTTCAACGATATCGCACTTGTTCAAGAACACGACCACCTTCGGAACGCCAACCTGACGGGCAAGCAGGATGTGCTCGCGGGTCTGAGGCATCGGACCGTCAACGGCTGAAACCACCAAGATTGCGCCATCCATCTGAGCGGCGCCGGTGATCATGTTCTTGACGTAGTCGGCGTGGCCGGGGCAGTCGACGTGGGCGTAGTGGCGGTTCGCAGTCGAGTATTCAACGTGCGAGGTCGCGATCGTCAAAATCTTTGTCGGATCGCGGCGGCCTTGGCTTTCCGAAGCTTTCGCAACTTCGTCATAAGCAATAGCATTCTGGGTCCAGCCTTTATCTGCCGAAACCTTCGTCAAAGCTGCCGTCAATGTCGTCTTGCCGTGGTCGACGTGACCAATCGTGCCGACGTTGCAGTGGGGCTTTTCGCGATTAAACTTTGCCTTGGCCATCTGGGCTCTCCTTCAGTCTTTCCGTCGATCGACCGGCTTGTAACCGGCCTCTTCTTCACTTGAACCGGCGCCCTGGATTTGATCCAGAACGACGAACTCATCTCATCAGGCGTATTTCGCCTTAACTTCATCGGCCACATTGCGCGGCACTTCTGCGTAGTGAGCGAACTGCATCGTGTAGGACGCGCGGCCCTGAGAGAACGAACGCAATTGGCTGACGTAGCCGAACATATTAGCAAGCGGTACGAAGGCTTTGATCACGGCCGCATTGCCGCGCATCTGCTGATCGCGGATTTGGCCGCGGCGGCTGTTGATGTCGCCGATGACGCCGCCGACAAAGTCCTGCGGTGACACGACTTCGACGTCCATGATCGGCTCAAGCAGCTTGACGCCACCCTTCTCGCAGCCTTCTTTGACTGCGGAGCGCGCGGCGATTTCGAACGCAATCGCGGACGAGTCGACTTCGTGGTAAGCGCCGTCGTACAAAGTAACCTTCATGTCGACCATCGGGAAGCCGATCAAGACGCCGTTGTTCCAGACCGATTCAATGCCTTTTTCGACGCCTGGAATGTATTCCTTGGGAACCGTTCCGCCGACGATCGAAGTTTCAAAGACGTTGCCTGCGCCGATTGCGTTGGGCTCAAGCTTCAGCTTAACGCGGGCGAACTGGCCCGTGCCGCCGGTCTGCTTCTTGTGGGTGTAGTCAATGTCCTGCGCGCGTGCGAGCGTCTCGCGGTACGCCACTTGCGGCGCGCCAACGGTGACTGCAATGTTGTGCGGCTCGCGGCGCATGATGTCGACTTTGATGTCGAGATGGAGTTCGCCCATGCCCTTGAGAATGGTCTCGCCCGACTCGGGATCAACCGAAACGCGGAACGACGGATCTTCAACCGACAGCATATGCAGAACGGTCGCCATCTTTTCCTGGTCAGCCTTGGTCTTGGGCTCAACCTTCATTTCGATGACGGGGTTCGGGAAGTCCATCTTTTCGAGCAGCACCGGTTTGGCAGGATCGCTCAGCGTTTCGCCGGTACGGGTATCCTTCATGCCTGCGAGCGCTACGATGTCGCCTGCATAGGCAACGTCGATCGGCTTGCGGTCATCGGCGTGCATTTCGTAGATCATGCCAACGCGCTCTTTCTTGTCGCGCGTGGTCTGAGCGAGCGCCATGCCCTTCTCAAGTTTGCCGGAATAGATGCGGCAGAACGTGATCGAACCGACGTGCGGGAACGACATGATCTTGAATGCGATCATCGACAGCGGGTCGGAATCAATCGGGCGGCGTTCAGTTTCGCCACCAGTCTTGACGTCAATGCACTTGTAGGCTTCGCGGTCTGATGGAGCGGGCAGGAAGTCGACAACGGCGTCGAGCAACGGTTGCACGCCTTTGTGCTTAAAGGCCGAGCCGCACATCATTGGGTAGAATGCGCGCGTTACGGTGGCTTTGCGAATGAGGCGGCGTAGCGTATCGACGTCCGGCTCCTTGCCGTCGAGATACTCGCCCATCGCCGCGTCGTCCATATCGACGGCAGCTTCGATCATCGCAGCGCGGTATTCCAGGGCCTTGTCCATAAGGTCAGCCGGAATTTCTTTGGTGATCATCTTGGCATCTTTGCCGTCGCCATCCCAGACGGTGGCCGTCATGGTGATGAGGTCAACAACGCCTTGGAAATTGGCTTCGGCGCCAATCGGAAGCTGGATCGGAATCGCACGCGCGCCGAGCTTCTCTTTGATGTCGTCGAGGCACATATAGAAATCAGCACCGGTCTTATCCATTTTGTTGGAGAAGATGATGCGCGGCACGCCATACTTGTCGCCTTGGCGCCATACGGTTTCAGTTTGCGGCTCAACGCCCTGGTTTGAATCGAGGACGCAGACAGCGCCATCGAGCACGCGCAGCGAACGCTCGACTTCAATGGTGAAGTCGACGTGGCCTGGGGTATCGATGATATTAAGGCGGCGCTTTCGGCCGTCGCGGCCGGGCCAGAAGCAGGTTGTGGCGGCCGATGTAATGGTAATGCCGCGCTCAGCTTCCTGCTCCATGAAATCCATGGTCGCGGCGCCGTCATGCACTTCGCCGATCTTATGCGACTTGCCGGTATAATAGAGGACGCGCTCGGTCGTCGTCGTCTTGCCAGCATCAATGTGAGCCATGATGCCGAAGTTACGATAGTCTTCGATTGCGTATTCGCGTGCCATAACGGCGCTCCGGGAAGTCTATTTGTTTGCGCTTCAGTTGCCCACTCGGCAACCGCGCGTATTGTTTGCGCTTCGGTTGCCCACTCGGCAACCGCGCGTTTACCAGCGATAGTGAGAGAAGGCGCGGTTTGCGTCGGCCATCTTGTGAGTATCTTCCCGCTTCTTGACAGCGGAACCGCGGTTGGCCGCGGCGTCGATCAACTCGCCCGACAGGCGGTCGACCATGGTGTTTTCGTTGCGCGCGCGGGCGGCGGCGATAATCCAGCGGATCGCCAATGCCTGACGGCGCTCCTGGCGAACCTCGACGGGCACCTGATAGGTGGCACCACCAACACGGCGCGAGCGAACTTCGACGGCCGGCATGACGTTATTTAATGCGTCATGGAACATCCGGATCGGGTCCGACTTAGACTTGGCTTCCGCCTTTTCCAAAGCACCGTAAACGATGCGCTCGGCGGTCGACTTCTTACCCTGCTCCATCACCGCGTTCATGAACTTGGTGAGAACAACGTCAGAGAATTTGGGGTCTGGATTGACTTCCCGTTTCTCGGCTTTATGACGGCGCGACATGCGTTTCGTCCTATAATTCTATTTCTGATCAGAGACTTACTTCGGACGCTTAGCGCCGTATTTCGAACGGCGCTGACGGCGAGCTGCAACACCCTGGGTATCGAGCACACCGCGGACGATGTGATAGCGAACGCCCGGCAAGTCCTTGACGCGGCCGCCGCGGATCAGCACGACCGAGTGCTCCTGCAGGTTGTGGCCTTCGCCTGGGATGTAGCCGATGACTTCGAAGCCATTGGTCAGGCGTATCTTTGCAACCTTACGAAGCGCCGAGTTTGGCTTCTTCGGCGTCGTTGTATAGACGCGGGTGCAAACACCACGTTTTTGCGGGCACGCCTCCATATGGCGCGATTTCTCGCGATATGTCTTTGGCGTCCGCGGTTTGCGGATCAGCTGTTGTATCGTTGGCATACGCTTAGCCCATCTCTTTAGCGGTCCGCCGCGAAGCGGAAACGCCAAACCGAACTGCCTGGCCCCAGTTTCCTGAAGCCCGGCTCGAAAACCAGAGGATCATCGGCAGCGAATTAACGCTTCCGGCGGTCTTGGTCCAAAAATTTCCTCTGCTTTAGAGACAGTAGCGTATAGGGCAGTGCCAGCGCTAAAGCGCACACTATGCCCTACGGCCTACCGTGAGAGTGAGCGGTCTATAGACAGCGGTTTGGAAGCGGTCAACACCCAGCACGCCCAACATTCGAACAAATTTGCATTCGGCGCCCGCGCTTTCCGACGCAGGCGCAACAAACGGGTGGCTTAGCCAGCGTGAACCGGCCCAGTTTGCGGCTAAACAAGTTCGTTGCCAAACACGATGATGTTGTCGCTCGTAAAGGTTTCCACCACGCCGGCACCCAGATGAGCCAGCAAAACCGGGGCTTCAAAGATGCCATCGCTATCAAGATCGACAGCTCCGTCGATGTCGAAATAGAGATCACCCAGAGCATTCAAGAAAAACTGCGGACCGGCCGCGGTTGCTTCTTCAGCCTGAATGTACTGGCTTGGATCGACAAAGGCCCCAAACTCAGCGCCACTCAAGCCATCGAACTCGCCAGGTGGCGACAGGTTTGTCGGTGTTAAAACGCCGATTTCGTCTTCGGCGACATCGAAGTCGGTGATGGTATCGCCGCCTTCAGTGAGCAAGGCATAGATAAACGTATCGAATCCAGCGCCACCGGTTAGTGTATCGGCCCCAGCCGCGCCTGCTAGAAAATCATCGCCAGCAAGACCTTCGACTTTGTTCGCAGCGCCATTGCCGACCAGCAAATCATCAAATTTGCTGCCCCGCAGATTTTCAATGCCGATGTAAGTATCGCCAGCGGCCTCGCCTGTTGCTGTCAGCCCTTCGACGGCAACCATCAGTGCGGTGACGCCGCTTGAGAACTGATAGCTGGCCCAATCGCCCGCTCCCGCGCCACCGTTTAAGACATCTGCACCCAAGCCGCCAACAAGCGTGTCATTGCCATTGCCGCCCATCAGAATGTCTTTGCCGCCGCCGCCACCGAGGCCATCGTCGCCATTTCCACCCTCGATTTTGTTGGCACTGTTATTGCCGATCAGGGTGTCGCCAAATTTGCTGCCAATCATATTCTCGACGCCCGAGAACGTGTCGCCCTTGCCATCGCCACTCGGCGGCGTCACGCCAGCGATGTTCACAATAACCATGTGAGCCGATACGCCCTTGGTCGCGGTGATGTAACTCGCGGTATCGGTGCCGGAGCCGCCGGTCAGTTTGTCAGCACCCGCCCCGCCAATGAGTATGTCGTCGCCGGCGCCACCATCGAGTTTGTCATTTCCCGTGCCGCCGTCGAGCGTATCGTTGCCACCCAGTCCCGTGAGGATGTCTATGCCGGCCAGACCGAAGAGAAAATCTGCCGTTGACGTTCCTGGAATTGTATCAGGGCCGCTTGTGCCTCGTTTCGTCGCCATAATGCATACTCCTCAAAATAAAAGGATTTGCTGCGAACAATTGTGACCGTCCCGGTCTGGAAAAATTTCAATAAATCCGGCGTCACATCGTCCGG
>JANNFX010000191.1:0-4675 GCA_031380225.1 Hyphomicrobium sp. | reverse complement strand
AGATTGTCGATGATCTCGTCATCGGGCATGCCTTTGCCGGTCTCTGGGTGGCGGGCGTCGAGTAAGCGGCCGAGAATATCTCCGCCGTGGTCACTTTCAGCGCGGCGTGTGGTGACGAGGCGGCCGACCGCCTCGCGCAGTGTTGCCGCTCCCCTCAGCATGCGGCGCTTGCCGGGGAACGGCATCCACCCCGGCACGTGAAGCAGCGCGTAGACGATTTCCCAGCTGATCGGATCGAGGAAGGCTTCGCCTGAGCGCTTGATGACGGCACTGTCGCCGGGACCGCAACCAGCGAGGATGGTGTTAGAGATCACGTCGAACGTCACCGATGTCATGTCGTGATCGACAGCGCGCATGGCGCCGCTGTTGCTAATCGATCGCCACGTTGCCACTTGCCGGCGCGCGGCATCTGTCATCGCCGGCACATATTGAAGTAGCTCGCCATGACGGAACAGGGGCGCAGCCGCCTTGCGGTGCCAGCGCCAGATCGCGCCTTCAGAGGTCAAGATGCCCTGACCAATGGCCGGTTTGAAAATGCGCTTGTCGACGGGCGTCTTCAGAAACTTGCCGGCGTCTTCCAACAAGACCTGGGCAATGTGTTCGGCGTCAGCGGTCCAGATATAGCGCTCGGGCTGGTAGCTGTCTCGGACGAGGCGCTGTTCGTAAACCGCGAGCGGGAGGGCTGCGATTGGATTGCGGATAAATCGCAAGATCTGCCGGACGCGGCCTTGCGAGACCGGCGGAACAATAGCAGGTGGGTACAACGCGGGATCAGTTGCGTGATCCGTGCCGGGGCTTGTCATGGTCGCTGCCTTTCGGGCAACGTCGCAGAGTCAAGATGACGTGCGGCTGATATCGAAAGCCGCCACCGTATGCTTACGCTTTAGCGCCGCGAACCTTGCCAGACATTTTCTTGAGGCGTTTGCGGACAGCTGCCGTATTGCCCTGATTGCGGTTCAACTTGTCGCGCGGAATGGCGCGGCGCGCCTTCTTTTTCTGGGTCTCAACTTTGCGCGGCGCACGGGCGGTCATGTTCGGTCTCTTTTTTGATATGAGTGGCAGCATTAACGAAGACGCGAGAACGAAACCCTCGGACGCCTTCTGGATTGAGAGCCTTCCTCTAGGCGATCCGCCCCTGCCTTGCAACCCGCGGCAATATAGTCGGCTGGTTCAGACAGCCATGACCATCGCTATGAAATCACGCACGGACAGCAGGGCCGCTGACCAAACAGCCGCTGAGATCGAACTCCAGACCGCAAATCCCGGCAATGACGATCCCGCAGCGCCAGCAGCTGAGGGGACAAAGGCGCGCAGTGTAGTGTGGAATTTCGATAACAGCAGTCCGCTGAGACCCCAACGGCTTAAAAATTCGCGCGCCGTGTCAGCCGATTCGGGCGACCAGCTGTTGGGCCATAAGGTATGGAAATCGGCTGGCCTGCGTTTGCCGGTGACGTAGCCCATCAAGTCGCCAAGGAAGGCCCCTGCGAGACCGGCGACGAACAAGGTCATCCAGTCACCACCAGCAAACAAGTGCGCCGCGCCGAGGATGATGAAAGTCAGCAACGTGGGAACCGCCATCAACGGCGTCGGCACGGCATTGAGCCAAGCGGCTGCAAACATCAAAAGTGCAATCAGCCATTCGTAGTGCAGCATGAAAGCAAACACGTCATCCTTGAACGTAACAAGCGAGAACGCGGACCCGATGACACCTGCGGCCCACAAAAATGCACTGCTGATGTTGGCGATCTGGAATGGCAGCTGCTTCATCGCGAACATGCCGGCGACCACTGGGATCACGGCGCGGACGGGTCCGAAGAAATGTCCGAGGAAGACTCCAAACGCGCCATAGCGTTCGAAAAAGTTCTTGCCGTGCGGAATGAGGTTAGGTTGTTTCGTGAACGGCCAGATGTTGGCGATGTTGTCTTTGAAGTAGAGTCCGAGCCAATAGGAAATCGAATAACCGAGCGAGCCGCCAAGACCGGCACCGATGATGGAGGGCATCAAGATTTTGACATCCATACCACTCGCGGCGAGCAGCCCAGTGATGCCGGCCAGGATCGCGGTCCCGGGCCAAAGGAGTGACAGGAAACACAGCGATTCCCCGAATGCCACCAAGAATGCGACGGCCGGGGCCCAACTCTGATGCTCGCGCACGAACGTAACGATGACATCGACGAAGTGCTGCACCATACCAGGGGGTCTCTCAAGATCAAACGGCGCCGTTGCCTAAGGTGGCGCGCAATTCTCTGGGTTCAAGTGCCACTAGCTCTTTTTGCAGCGCCGGTTGTACTCGTTTTGCAGCTCACGGCCAACCTCACCGGCCAGCATGACCCCGCGCGACACTTGCGCCGGCGACAGGCCATGGCTGCCAGACCGTAATGCGCCTGGCGCTGAATCGGTTTCCTTTTTCCCTGCTGCCAGCTCGTCGCAGGACATGTCTTTCTTTTTGTTCTTGAAAGCGAACAGCCGGACGCCAGTGGCATGAGCCAGCGGGGTTGCAGGCTCTTTGACCCATTTGCGGGTTGGATCAGAGACTAAGCTGTTGAGCGCTGCTTTGCGCTGGCCGATGCAATGGGCGCTATCATCGACGCATGCGAGGCCTGCCGTCGTATTTTGCGCTGCTGGAGAGGGTGCTCCCGCACAGCCAGAAAGCAACAGCGCTGAGCCGGTTAAAGCGCACACCGATCCGGACGAGGCCCAATTGGCCCAGGCATTCCGGCTTCGTTGCATCCCGCTCCCCATGCGTTATCGTTTGGCTGGGCTTAGAAGCCGGTCATGGCGCCGTCAAGGCAGCTGGGCCGCAGAGGCCTAGTCTGAAGGGCTTTGAACAGGCCGAATCGGCAATGAGGTGACACCAAATGACGCGTGCAATCCGGATCCATGGCTATGGCGGGCCAGACGTTTTGTCTTGGGATGAGGTCACCGTAGGAAATCCGGGACCGGGGCAAGTTCGCCTCCGCCAGCGGGCCTGTGGGCTGAATTTCATCGATACCTATCAGAGAACGGGGCTTTACAAGTTGCCGTCGCCTCTGCCGGCCGTGCTGGGAATGGAGGGGGCCGGCGATGTGACGGTCGTTGGGGCCGGCGTGGCGGATGTCAAAGTTGGCGATCGCGTCGCTTACGGCGATCAGTTGGGCGGCTATGCCGAAGAGCGTCTGGTCGCGGCAGACCGGCTGGTGTCACTGCCCGACAGCATCAACTATGAGACTGCCGCCGCAATGATGCTACAAGGCATGACAGTCCGCTATCTGTTCCGCGAAACATTCCGCGCCGGCCCCGAAACCGTGATGCTGTTTCATGCGGCGGCCGGTGGCATTGGCTTGATTGCCTGCCAGTGGGCACGAGCGCTGGGTGCAACACTCATTGGCACCGTCAGTTCGGATGACAAAGCCCGGCTCGCTTTGGCCAATGGTGCCACCCACGTCATCAACTACAAAACCGAGAACTTTGTTGAGCAATTAAAAGACATCACCGGCGGTAAGCTGTGTGATGTGGTCTACGATAGTGTTGGCCAGGATACGTTCCCAGGCTCGCTTGATTGTTTGAAGCACAAAGGACTGTGGGTCAGCTATGGCAATGCCTCGGGACCAGTGCCGCCGTTTGAGATGACAGCACTCAAAGGCTCTCTGTTCGCGACCCGCCCGTCGCTGATGCCTTACATTGCCCGGCGTGAGGACTTGGTGGCCAATGCTGCCGAACTATTCGCGATGGTCTCAAATGGTTCGATCAAGATCGGCGTCAATCAAACCTATGCGCTCAAAGACGCTGCACAAGCGCACCGCGACCTCGAAGCTCGAAAGACAACAGGGTCGTCAGTATTGGTGGTTTGAGGCAGATCTACGAACGCGCGTTTTCAGTAAAAGTTTGGTATAGTTAGCTCAAGGTTTCCGGGACTCTTAACGCCCGGTATCGATTTGTTCCGGGCTGAAAGATTTGATCCGGAATGGGGCATATTGAGCTTCCTTTGTTGATCATTTTGGCGTCTAATCTCCGATAATTTCGCCGCAGAATTTACGAGTTTTCATACGTCGCCTGACATTGTGTGTTTCGCGTCCTTGGTTGGCGCAGAGCTGCAAGGCGCTGATGCCAGCAGCAAATGACGGTCTGCTACGGCAGACGCAATGAGTGGAGTACGTTATGGCGCGGATGGATTTTTCATCGCGTGACACGGTCGAGGTTGCTGCCCTTGGGGGAGCGCCTGATGCCTTGTTCGAACTGGGACTGATGTATTGCTCGGGCCGCGAAGTCGGCGTCGATCTGATTCAGGCGCACAAGTGGTTCAATTTGGCAGCCGTGCGCGGCAGCGAAGAAGCCAAGAGCTACCGGCTAGAGCTTTCAAGCGAGATGTCGAAAGACCAAATTGCTGAGGCACAACGCCAAGCGCGCGAGTGGCTCAGGTTGCATTGAAGTCGCGTGAGTGGTGAGTGGTGAGTGGTCAGCCAGAATTCGAACCACTTACGACTGACCACTGACGACTGACGACTTACGATCCTCAACACTGGCTAAACAACGACGTGACGCAATTCCACGTTTTCTTGGCGGCCTCAGTTACCGTGCTGCCAGCCTTTTCGACATTTTCGCCGGCTTTTTGCGTCGTGCCTTTGATGGCGTCTCCTGCAGTTTCGAGACCCTTCTTCGTCGACTCTACGGTCTTCTTGGCCATCTCCTCGACGGT
>JANNFX010000160.1:0-1927 GCA_031380225.1 Hyphomicrobium sp. | reverse complement strand
GGGCCACTTATCGAGGGCGCCGAGCGCTGACAACAGTTCGTCTGAATACTGCGTGATTTTAAAAAACCACTGTGTCAGCTCGCGCGTTTCAACGAGCGCGCCCGAGCGCCAGCCGCGGCCGTCGATCACCTGTTCGTTGGCTAGCACGGTGTGATCGACTGGGTCCCAATTGACCTTTGACGATTTGCGATAGGCGAGACCGGTTTTGAGCAGATCGAGAAACAAACGCTGCTGATGCTTATAGTAATCCGGCCCACAGGTTGCGATTTCGCGGGACCAGTCTAGCGACAGGCCCATCGACTTGAGCTGCCGCTTCATGGTGTCAATGTTGGCGTAGGTCCAAGTGCCGGGATGAGTTTTGCGCTCGATAGCTGCATTCTCGGCCGGCATGCCGAATGCGTCCCATCCCATAGGATGCAGCACATTGAAGCCCTTGGCGCGCTTGTAGCGGGCGAATACGTCGCCCATGGCGTAGTTGCGGACGTGGCCCATATGGATGCGGCCTGAGGGGTAAGGAAACATCTCAAGCACGTAGCACTTGGGCCGGGCGTCAGCGTTATTTGCCTTGAATATCTGAGCCATATCCCAGGCCTGCTGCCAGTGCGGCTCGCGGGCGGGTGCGTTGTAGCGTTCAGGCGGGGCGGCGCGATCATTCGGTTTTGTGTCGGAAGACATAGCTGCGGTGCGCTCTTGGTCGTTTGGGATAGGTTCGCCCGCAATGAGCCTGAAAGGGTGGAGAGGGTCAAGGCGTTGGCGTGGAGAGCTTGTGGCGGGCGAAAAACTCACGATTTGCACGGTTATCATGGGTATTTTTCTTAGAATTTTAACCATGATAGGGATGTCATGGGTAATCTTTACCGATGAGGCAATCGTCATGTTTATAAAATAGTAAAAATTGAACATGAATGTGCTATCGTGCTCATCACACGAACATGAGCCGCATATAATGTTCGTAAAATTTCATATATTGAACATGATGCCATGGCAAAAGCAACGAAGACGGCCAACGATCCAGCCCGGCCCTACAACGGTCTTCCGCCGCTTCCACCTCAGGCTGAACTTGAAACCAAGGCCATCTTGAAGCGCTGCGTAGCGGCGCGCGCGGAATTGGCCGAGCTGCGCTTCGCGGGTCAGCTATTGCCTGACCAATCGGTCCTCATCAACGCCATTCCCATGCTCGAAGCCCGCGCCAGCTCCGAAATCGAAAATATTGTCACGACAAATGACTCGCTGTTCCGCGAGGCGAGCCTTGGGCACAATACCGCAACTAGCGATCCCGCCGCCAAAGAGGCACTGCGCTACCGGACCGCACTGCATCAAGGCTTTCAGGCGCTGACGGAGCGGCCGTTGACAGCACGCATCGCAATCGAAGCCTGCCGCACGGTCACGGGAATAAATCTCGACGTCCGCGCAACGCCTGGCACTACGCTCAAGAATTGGTCGACGGGCGAAGTGATTTACACGCCGCCTGAGGGCGCTAACGTCATTCAGGATATGCTCACGAACTGGGAGCACTACGTCAATCAAGAGAGTGATATCGATCCCATCATCCGAATGGCTGTGCAGCACTATCAGTTCGAGGCAATCCATCCCTTTGGCGACGGCAACGGGCGAACGGGGCGCATATTGAATTTGATGTTTCTCGTGCAGGCAGGTCTGTTGGATAAACCCACACTCTATCTCAGCCGGCATATTCTGGGCAGCCGGTCCGAATATTACGCGCGCCTGTCGCGCGTGACGCAGAGTGGCGATTGGGAAGCCTGGGTGCTCTACATGTTGACGGCTGTCGAAATGACGGCACGTTGGACCAATCTCAAAGTTCGCGCGATCCGCGAACTGATGACGCATACGACGGCGTTCGTGCGTACGGCTGCGCCCAGACTGTATTCACGCGAACTCATCGAGTTGATTTTCACGCAGCCCTACT
>JANNFX010000046.1:0-3145 GCA_031380225.1 Hyphomicrobium sp. | reverse complement strand
ACGACCTCGAACCGCTGGGGTGCCGTATTCGAAGTGACAAATCGTTGCTCGACCGCGGAGATTATTCCCCTCGACGACCACATCGCACCTGATGGCCGCGTGATGGAGATGCTGAGCGAGCACCAATGCGAGGGGTGGCTGGAAGGTTATCTGCTCACGGGCCGCCATGGCTTCTTTCCCTGCTACGAGGCGTTCATTCACATCATCGATTCGATGTTCAACCAGCACGCCAAGTGGCTGAAGGTGACGCGCGGCATTCCCTGGCGCCGCCCAATCGCCTCGCTGAACTATCTGCTGACATCACATGTCTGGCGACAGGATCACAACGGCTTCACCCATCAGGACCCGGGCTTCATCGACCACGTCGTCAACAAGAAGGCCGAAGTTATCCGCGTCTACTTGCCCGCGGATGCCAACACGCTTCTCTCGGTGACCGACCATTGCCTGCGCAGCCGCAATTACGTGAATGTCGTCATCGCCGGCAAACAACCGTCTCCGCAGTGGCTCAGCATGGAAGCTGCCATCCTGCACTGTTCAGCCGGAATTGGCATCTGGCATTGGGCGGGCAACAGCGAAGGCAGCGAACCGGATGTCGTCATGGCGTGTTGCGGCGACGTTCCAACACTCGAAACAATGGCCGCCGTCGATTTGTTGCGGACGTATTTTCCGGAACTGAAAGTCCGTGTTGTCAATGTGGTTGACTTGATGAAACTCCAGTCGCAAAGCGACCATCCGCACGGCTTGAGCGATGCGGAGTTTGACCAGCTGTTCACTGTCGATACGCCGGTCATATTCGCTTATCATGGTTATCCCACGCTCATTCACCGGCTGACCTATCGCCGCGCCAACCACGGGAATTTTCATGTGCATGGCTACAAGGAAGAAGGCACCACGAGCACGCCGTTCGACCAGGTGGTGATGAACGATCTCGACCGCTTTCACCTCGTGGCCAACGTCATTGACCGGGTGCCGCAACTTGCCGCGAGTGTGGCCCATGTGAAGCAGGCCATCGTCGACAAGCTGATTGAACATAAGCGCTACATTGCTGAACACGGTGAGGACATGCCGGAAATCCGCAACTGGCAGTGGGGAGCACGTGTGTAGTTTCCTGCCATTGCTCCAACGCCTGTATCTGGTACGGCACGCAGAAACGGCATCGTCACTCTCCGGCCCCAGCGAGCCCGTTCGATATGCAGAAGGGGCGTGGCAATGAGACCCTTTGAGACCTTGGTTTTGCTCGCCAACCTGCTGACATTCTTCGCACTGGCGCTTCCACTGCCACGCTCACTGTGCTTGCTCAAGCCGTTGGCAGCTATCGCGCTGCTGGTAGCCGTCGCGCAGGTGCTGACGGAGGGCTGGCGCTGGCAGATGGTCCCAGCCTACGTGCTGACCGGGCTGTTCTTCCTCGCTTGGCTGTTGCGGAGTATCGCGCCAGCGGCCTGGGCCACCGGATGGAAATGGACCAGCCAGCTTGCTTGCGGCATCATGATTGGATTCGGGATGCTCGGGCTGGCAGCCAGCATTGCTCTGCCGATCGTGTTTCCCGTGTTCCGCTTTCCGCTTCCAGGCGGGCCATACGGAATCGGGACGGTGACCCACCACTGGGTGGATGCCCATCGTCCGGAAATCTTCGGAACTGCTCCGAGGTCCCGTAGAGGCTTGATAGTGCAGCTCTGGTATCCAGCCAGGGAACGTCCGTCGGCCCCGCGTAGCGCCTATATGCCGGATGCCGATGCTGTGACCGCCGCTTTTGCGCGCTTACACCACAAGCCGCAGTTCATGTTCGGACACTTCAAATACATCACCACGAACGCTGTTTCATCGGCACCTGTAGCGCTCGATCAGCCGCGTTATCCGGTGTTGCTATTCTTGGAGGGGGCAACCGGCTTTCGGCAGATGAACATGTTCCAGGTCGAGAATTTGGTCTCGCACGGCTATATCGTCGCTGCCATCGATCAGCCGGGTGCCGCCGCAAACGTGGTATTCCCCGATGGACACGAGGTCGCCGGCCTTACGCTCGACCAGATGGGTCTGATCCGCCAGAGCTACATGCCGGCCGAAAAGCCGCCGACACTGAGCGGCCAAACTTTCGAGCAAGGCATCATCCCCTATCTTGCACAGGACGTTGTCTTTACGCTGGATAGGCTCACCGCGCTCAACCAATCTGACCCGGCGGGTATCCTGGCCGGGCGGATGGACCTGCGGCATGTCGGCGGTTTCGGAATTTCGCTGGGCGGCATCGTGCTCGGCGAAGCCTGTCGGCTGGAGCCGCGCCTGCGCGCCTGTCTGGCAATTGACGCCCCGATGCCAACAGACGTAGTCAAGGCAGGCTTGCGACAGCCAACAATGTGGATCACCCGGGATGCCGCCACCATGCGGCTTGAACGCCAGCGCGCCGGCGGTTGGCCAGAGGCGGAGATCGAAGCGCATCAAGCCACCATGCGAGCTGTGTACCAGAGCCTTCCGGGAAGTGGCTATTTCGTCCAGGTGCCTGGAATGTTCCACAGCAACTTCACTGATATTCCGAATTGGTCGCCGCTGGCCTCATGGCTGGGCCTCGCCGGGCCGATCAATGGACAATGGGCCCACGATATCGTCAATGCCTATTCGTTGGCGTTCTTCGACTTGCACCTCCGTAACCTACCAGCGCCGCTGCTTGATGGGCCTGCAGAACAATACCCAGACGTGCTCTTCGAAACGCGTCGGTCGACCGTGGTTGGATCCACACAGAATTCGGCTTCGGTCGCTGTGGAAGACGCCGCTCGACGTTGGCTGCAATGAACCCAACTACGCAAAGCCAAACATGGCAAAAGACATGCGAGGAATCCGCGATTGGCAGTGGGGAGAGTGCGTGTAGGCCCATCCCAAAACTTCAGCGTCTGTATTTGGTTCGGCACGGGGAAACGGCGTGGTCGCTGACCGGCCAGCACACGGGCCGAACCGACATTGCGCTGACCGCGAGGGGCGAAATGGAGGCTCTCAAATTGGCTGAGCGGCTGCATGGCGCAAGTTTCAAACGGGTATTCACCAGCCCGCTCCAACGCGCACGGCGAACATCGGAATTTGCCGCACTGAGCAGGGTTGCGGAAATCGAGCCCGATCTCGCGGAGTGGGACTATGGCGACTACGAGGGCCTGCGGACACA
>JANNFX010000117.1:0-2823 GCA_031380225.1 Hyphomicrobium sp. | reverse complement strand
CAATGATCGGTTCGGTGGCCGCGCCGAGAAACTGAAACATTGAATAATATTTGGAACGCGAACATTGAGCCGTTACACGTTGCTCCATGGCAACAACGCCATCACTGCACCATCGCCAACGGCACGACCATCTGGCGCCATGTGCGGGTATCGTTTGCTCCGAAAGTGACGTTCATCTCGACGAGCTGCGGTATGACTTCGTTGCTGGCCCACGAACCAGACCACGTTGGTCCGCGTGTAGGTGAGGGTTGCCCAAAATACCGGAAACTCAATCCTGTCACGTTCTCCAAAATCACTGTCGACGTTGCCGGTGACAGGCTATTGGTGATGTTATTCAACGCTGGCCGGTGTAGGCGTTGCCGCAAGACCAGACTCAGCGACGCACCAGCGCCAGGCGCCAACACTAGATTGTTGATATAGATGCCACCAGCCTGACCTTGGACCGTGTAACTGGAAACAAAGTTCAGTTGCGCCCCCCCTCCGGCGAATACGAATGGCGGCTTGTCTTTGAATTCGATGGCCGGGATTGGCCGCGCTTCTGATAGCAAATTGCGCAACAGGCTTTGGACTGCAACAACACCGGACTCGCTGTCAGACTGTGCGGCCCGTTCAAGTGCAACCTTGCCACCGCGGATGCCATCTAAGATCAAGACCATGATCAAGGCAAACAGCATTAAGCCGACGAGCATTTCAATAATTGAGTACCCAGCATCGCCGCGCTGAGGATATTCACAGTCTTGACCCGAAGCCGTCATCGCCGCCCGGCCGTTCTAAGCTTGACGATCTCTTTTCCCGACGGAGATACGGCTTCATAGACCAGCCACATTGGAACCAGAGTTGGGTGGTCAACGGGCTGGCGAACGCGCATCGGCTCACGATATAAGCGCCAACGAATGCCATCAGGATAGCGGCCTTCGCGATCCACCCAACGCGTCCGGAAGCTGCGGGCCATTTCGAGTTCGGTGACGGCTTGAGAAATAATAGCTTCGCGTTCACGTGCGAGCTTGATGCCCGATACAGATGTCGACATTGAGCGGTAAACCACGGTCAACGTTAGCGTCAGGATTACGAATGCCACGAGGACTTCGAGCAACATGAAGCCATCCTCGCCGGTCTCTTGCCTCATTGGCGGCAGTCGTCGAATGCGACCGTCCCCGTCAAAACGACAATCTCAATGGTGCAGGACCGGGTGCCCGAACTCAGCTTTACTTGGCCGCCAGTTGAACTGCCGTCTGGATAGAATAGCACTTGCCCGGTGCGGCCATCCAACGGCTGGGCCGTAACTTGCATTGCGATGTCAGGATGCAACGCCGTTTCTGCGCGCGCGCCGGTCGCCATGTATGAGCTAGTTTTTGGTTGGAATATCATCGACGCCATCTGATTGGTTTGCATTGCTTTTGACCTCAACAACCGCAACTTCGCAGCCAATCCAGCCGCCTCTGCCCGCAAAATCGTAAAATCGTTGCGTTTTCCTAAGGCAGGGATTGTCACGGCCATCGCAATCGAGACAATGGCAAGCACGACAACCATCTCAAGCATCGAAAAGCCAGCTTCATGTCCGGCCGCAACGCGCGCCAATCTCGAACGTCGCTTCACTGTGAGAACAGAAGGCATGAGCGTGAGTCCGGATATGTCCTCGTGGTCGTGCTGCTGGCGCTGATTGTTGTTTCAGGTTTTGTCATTGCCTTGACCCTATCGGCCCGGACCCGCGTGATCACAACACATAACTTCGCAGAGCGCGAAGAGGCAAGGCTTCTTGCCGATGGGTTGACTGATCTTTTGGCGCAGGACTGGGCCAACGATCAGCATCCGGTGTCAACGACCCTTGGGCTCACCGCCAGTGGCCAGACGAGGCGCTGTAGGGTTGATCGCAATGTGGTCGACTATCGAGTGGTTAGCACCTCTGGCCTTGTCGACATAAACTTTGCCTCTCCCTTGCTGCTCCAACGCTTGTTTTTAGCGGTCAGATTGCCGGAGGCACGAGCCCAGTCTCTTGCCGCGGCGATAGTCGATTTTAGAGACAATGACAACGAGCCCCAACCCGGCGGTGCCGAACTCAACAACTACGTCGCTGCGGGGCGCAACTTCGGCCCCAAGAACGCTCTGTTCGAGACTATCTCTGAATTGGATCAAGTCTTGGGGATGACACGGGATGTTATGGCGGCGATCAGTTCTTACGTGACAGTGCATTCGCGCACGCCGACGATTGATCTCGGATTAGCCCCGCCGGAGCTTGCGGCCGCGCTCAATCAAGCGGACGATTTCAGACTGCAGGAATTAATCGGGCACGCTGCTGACGGGTCGAGAATAGTGAGGACTATCATCACTGTAGAAACATTAGGTAGTTTCCGATTTGTCCGCGATGCAATTGCAGAACGAAGCCCCAATTCAAAGCGTGGATTTGTTTTTCTGGATTGGTCTGCGGGCCGTGGTCATACTCAGATTGAGCCCAGTGCACGTTCTGATTTGAAGAGTTGTTTCTGAGTCAACGGTCATTCAGCCATCGGCATATTGGCCACAGGGGTGCCGACCAATATTGTGAAGCGGCTGAATCTAAATTGACAAATTTTGTTTACAGCGCAGATAACTCAGCAGCGAACGGACGCCTAGTTGAGTTAGTATTTGTGGAGACTTGCTTTGAAAGAGCGTCTTGCTCACTTATTTCGAGCGATTTTGATTTCTGTTTCATTATTCTGCAGCACCACACTCGGATATTCGGCTGAACCAGTTTGGCATGGGTTCACGGGTGATTTTTCTTCCGCTGACGCGGCTGCATCTGCCCACTGTTCATACTACGGCCAACCCATAATCAAGCAGGGTCCG
>JANNFX010000103.1:0-1712 GCA_031380225.1 Hyphomicrobium sp. | reverse complement strand
CGGCTTCGAGCAAAGTCGCCGCGGATCTATGTTCCGGCAGGGGCACGCTCCTGATGACGATATTTGGGGCTTCCTGCGTAATGATGAGCAACAGCTTCGGCAGCATCATGAACTCGGCGATGTCGACTGTGGCAATGCGGAACTCGCGGCGCGAGTCGGCAGGGGTGAATTGTGGTGCGTTATCGAGCGCGTGCTCGATGATGGCCAGTGCATCGCGCACCGGATTGATCAACGCGGCTGCTCGTGGTGTGGGTATCAGCCCCTTGCGACCGGGCACGAATAATTCGTCGCCAACATTTTCGCGCAATCGTCTCAATGCGTGGCTGACGGCGGGCTGCGTCAGGGCCAGGCGCTCGCTCGCACGGCTGACGCTGCGCGTCTCCCACACGATGGCGAAGACGGACAACAAGTTGAGGTCGAGAGATCTGATATTAAATCGGCTCATACTATGAATATATAGATTTCATTTAACTTATAGGGAAGCCCCACGTAATTAAGGAAAGCCAGACTTGGTTTCCGGGCGCTCAAAAAGGACATCACAACATGACCGCAAAGTCTCCCCTCAGCATGGGATGGTTTATTCCAACCATCGGAGACACGACCTCGTTCAGCAAACCGTCGGCCACGATCGCGCCCTCTTTGGAACTTTTCGAGCGTGTGGCGCTTGCCGCTGAAACAGCCGGTTTCGAATACGTTCTTATTCCTGTCAACTCCAATTGTTGGGATGCATGGGTCACGGCGTCGTTCATCGTCGCCAAAACCAAAAAGCTCAAAGCGCTCGTCGCTGTGAAGCCGGGTTTCATTCATCCCGTTGTCCAGGCCAAGATGGTCAGCACATTCGACCAATTGTCGGGCGGTCGCATATTTCTCAACCTGATCGCAGGACTGAGCGAGAAGGACGCAATTGCAGAAGGACAGCTCGCGTCAAAAGAGGCGCGCTACGAGCAGTTGGCCGAAGAGGTCGCGTTGTTGAAGCGGCTGTGGACGGAAGACAATGTCGAATTCAACGGCAAGTACTATCAGGTTCACTCACCCCAAATCATGCCGAAACCCTTTCAGAAGCCGCATCCGCCCTTCTTCCTTGGCGGCGGGTCTGGACAGGCGGCGGAAATCTCGGCGGAACATTCCGAGATGCATCTCTTCTGGGGCGACTATCCCGAACGCATTGGCGAAGAAATCAAAACACTTCGTATACGCGCGGCGACCCACGGTCGTGGCGACAAGATCCGATTTGGAATGCGACTGCAGGTCATTTGCCGCGAGACCGAAGACGAAGCTTGGGCATTTGCCGACCAATTGATCGCCGGTGCCGATGAAACTTGGAAGGCGCAAGTCAAGCACATGGCAACTGGATCCGTTGCTAACGAGCGAATGCAGGAATTGTCAAAGACCGTTGGACGAAAACTTCGGCCGCATCTGTGGACCGGCATCACGGAAGTACGCCCCGGGGCGGGCGTCGCGGTCGTGGGAAATCCAAAGCAAGTGGCGGCACAGCTGCAAGAATTCATCGACGTAGGTTGCTCGGGCTTTTGCTTGTCGGGCTATCCGCATCATGAAGAAGCAGAGCGCTTTGGCCGGATGGTGATGCCGCTGCTTCACCAAAGAAACAATTGAGAGATTGGCCGTTCGACCCGAACAAGGCGCAGAAGTGGCTACAAAGCGAATTGCAATCATCGGCGGTGGGCTGAGCGGTGCTTCAGCTGCCGTTCAGC
>JANNFX010000040.1:0-2491 GCA_031380225.1 Hyphomicrobium sp. | reverse complement strand
CCCGCGCGGCGTGCAGGCCGATGCAAATGGCGTCACAGCGTCATCGATTTATGATTGGTTTGTGGCGGACTTCGGCGGCGACGCTCAGGGCGTCCTCGTGCATCTTAGGCGCTATGCACAGGGCGTATTGAAAGCAAAGCTGGAAAGTATCACCGATATCGATGATTACGGCTACGATTGGAGCCTCAACGACGCCAAATCAGCCGGAAAGTAAGAGTACGACAATGACCCCGGAAACATCGATTAAACCTGAGACGCCGAAATCTTCGTGGGCCAATTGGCTGCCGCTCGTGGCGCTGGCCGGTATCATGGCGTTGACCTATGCCATGGGTTGGCACCGGTATCTGAGCTTCAAAACAATTGGGCTCAACTACGAAAGTATGCAGGTGTTCATCGCCGGCAATCTCCTGCAAGCGGCCGGCATTTATATGCTGATCTATATCGCCGTGGTTGCACTGTCGCTGCCGGGTGGATTGCTGATGACGCTCGCGGGTGGATTGTTGTTCGGATGGAAGGTTGGCATCCCAGCAACCGTGATCGCGGCCACCATCGGCGCCAGCTTGCTTTTCCTCGTTGTCAAAACCTCGTTCGGTGAAACGTTGGCCGCTAAGGCCGGTCCATGGCTGGCTAAACTCAAAGACGGGTTCAATGAAAACGCTTTGAGCTACTTGTTGTTCTTGCGCTTGGTTCCGGCATTCCCGTTTGTGGTTGTGAACCTGGCGCCAGCCCTGCTCGGTGTGCCATTCCGGACCTACGTCCTCGGCACGCTGCTCGGCATCATTCCCGGCACGTCGGCATTTACCGTCGCGGGCGCTGGGCTCGGCAGCGTGGTGACCGCTCAGAATGCCAGCTACAACGCGTGTTTGGCGAAAAATCCGGGCGCGACAGATGCTGTTTGCCCTTATAGCATTGATACCAGCGCGCTGGTGACGCCGGAATTGATCGCAGCGTTTGCCTTGTTGGGAGTTGTTGCCCTGATCCCGATTGCCTTGAAGCGCTGGACAGCCAGCAAAACCTAACGTTCCCAAACTGAGCCATCGCATCTGAACGATTTTGAAATCGAGTGATCCCGCCATGACCGCTGCTACAACAAACAACACTGCCACGGCCCCACGCAACGAAGCCTTGTCCGCCGACCTGTGTGTGATTGGTGCGGGATCGGGTGGCTTGTCCGCCGCCGCCGCTGCCGCGGCCTTCGGCCAAAAGGTCATCCTCATCGAAAAACATTTGATGGGCGGCGACTGTTTAAACTACGGTTGCGTGCCGTCGAAGGCCCTCTTGGCCGCCGGCAAACGCGCGCACGCAATGCGCACATCACAACCATTCGGCATTATGGGCGTCGAGCCGGCCATCGACCATGCAGCCGTCAACGCGCATGTGCGCGGCGTCATTGATGCGATTGCGCCAAACGATTCGGTTGAACGTTTCACAGGGCTCGGCGTTCACGTCATCCAAGCGGCTGGCCGCTTCCTTGACCCGCGCACGGTTCAAGCTGGCGAATATCAGATCAAAGCCCGCCGCTTTGTGATTGCGACCGGTTCATCGCCAGTTGTGCCGCCGATCCCGGGTCTCGATACCGTGCCGTATTTTACCAACGAAACCATCTTCGACAACCGCCAAAAACTGGACCATTTGATCATTATAGGCGGTGGCCCGATTGGCCTTGAAATGGCGCAAGCGCACCGCCGCCTCGGCAGCCGGGTCACAGTACTTGAAGGTGCTAAGGCGCTTGCGAAGGACGACCCTGAATTGACACCGGTAGTTCTGACAGCGTTGCGCGCAGAAGGCATCGATTTACGTGAAGGCGCATTGGCCGAGCGCGTCGAAGGCGGTGCTGGCCGCGTGCGCGTCAGTCTCAAGTCTGGCGACGCCGTCGAGGGCACGCACCTGTTGGTCGCAGTTGGGCGAAAGCCAAACCTTGCCGATCTCAATCTCGATGCGGCGCGCATCAAATTCGAGCGCAGTGGCATCACGGTTGATAAGGGGCTGCGAACTTCCAATAGCCGCGTGTTCGCAATCGGTGACGTGACAGGCGGATTGCAGTTTACTCACGTGGCCAACTATCACGCCGGCATCGTCATTCGCCGCGCACTGTTCCGGCTGCCGGCAAACGTAAATAACGATATCGTACCGTGGGTGACGTATACCGAGCCGGAATTAGCGCAAGTCGGATTGACAGAAGATCAGGCGCGCGCTCGCAAGATCGCTGTCAACGTCCTGCGCTGGCCTTTTCATGAAAATGATCGCGCCCAGGCCGAGCGGGTTACGGAAGGCCATGTCAAGGTTGTAACAGCGAAGAATGGCAAGATCCTCGGCGCCACAATCGTTGGTGAACACGCTGGCGAGTTAATTCAAACCTGGGCGCTGGCGGTCAGCCAGGGCCTCAAAGCCAAAGCGATGACCGAATGGATTGCACCGTATCCAACCTTGGGCGAGGTCAATAAGCGCGCCGCTATCCGGTATTTCGCCGCGGCGCCTGGCAATCCATGGG
>JANNFX010000012.1:0-13546 GCA_031380225.1 Hyphomicrobium sp. | reverse complement strand
GTTTGTCGCCCAGGCGGCATAGGTAGCCCTGGTGGGTGTGGGCGCTGATCACCACTTTGATTTGTGGGTCGAGGCGCTTGACCACATCCACCACATCGCCACCCAGTTGGCTGCAATCTTGTGTGTCAAAACGGCCTTCTGCGGCATCACGAACACGGGAATTGAATAACGAAATGCCATGGCGACACCACGTGCGGGCGTGCCCTTGGAGTTGTCCGGCAGTTCATCGACGATAATGCGATAGTTCTCTTCTGCGGCGACCGGCTGTTTGGACAGCCGAACGAGGCGGACGATGAAATTTTTGTTCGGCATAACCGTCGCCATCGGCGGGCTGGCGACGATATCTGTCACCGGCTCCATTTTGTCTTCACCGTTGACCTGAGACCAGCGGAACACGCGAATTTGAGCTTTGATGGGATCCGCGCCGGAATTTTTCAGCGTCAGTGCTGATGCTGCAGACGGCGCCACCATTTCAATGCTGACAGGAGCAACCTGAAGGGAGCTGGCATAGGCAAGCGGCGACGCCACGACTGTGAAAAGGCTCACGGTAAGGGCGGTTTTCCACGCGCGCATGCTCAGTCTCCCAATTCAGATTTTCTTGGACAAGGCTTAGTAACGTACGGTTACAACGACGGTATCAGTGTATGTGGCTGCCGGAGGCGTCGACTGCACCGGCATCTGGCCGTAAACGACAAAGTTTTGATTGCCGCCGGTGCCCGTGCCGCCAACCGACGAGGTGCCAATGTTGGGGAACAGAGTCGTGCGGGCGGCATCGGTGTAAAGTTCGTAGTCTGCTGTGTTGACGCCGTTGAGCATCTGGCGGCCAACTTGGTTTCCGTTGTTAATGCCAACCAAATACGGCACCGCGGTCGTGCAGTTGACATCGAAATCTGCTTG
Source organism: Hyphomicrobium sp. (assembly GCA_031380225.1). Lineage (GTDB taxonomy): Bacteria > Pseudomonadota > Alphaproteobacteria > Rhizobiales > Hyphomicrobiaceae > JANNFX01. The sequence continues at coordinate 12,649 of JANNFX010000012.1, read as the reverse complement.
AGCGTTATTGATGACGGACGTGCTAATAATTGCGCCGCCGAAGTTGATGTTGCTGTTGACCGTCAGGATGCAGCTGGCCGTAATCGTGGCCGCAAGCGTCATGTTCTGGTTGACGTCGACAGCGTGTGCCGAAGTTGCAAGCAAAGGCATGCAGACCGCAGCTAATAGTGCAATTTTCTTGGACATAGTGACCCTCACAAACGCTTGATACTGGTGGCCGGGTTATTCCGGCCCACCCCATAAACACAGGCTCCCACCCGCTTGCCCGTATCATTAGGGGACAGTCCTTAAGAGGAAGTTTACGGAGTCCTCTAGTTGACGACTGGACGCAAAAATTTGCTCAGTGAAGTGCAAAGTTGCAATTTTTGATTGTGAAAAAAAATCAATGAGCAACCTAAAATGATACTTGAGCTGCTTCGCGCCTTTTGGGATCGTCCCATAGCGCTAAACGTTTGTAGGCAAACGAAAGCGCCGCAGGATCTGCGGCGCTCGATTTTTCAGCCAGGTAGCGAAAATTAGCGGCCGTAGTTGTGCTCTGTGCGCTCGTCGTAGTTCGGATATTGGTCGATGCGCAGGTTGAGCGGCGTGGCATTGCCAGGATTGATGATCATGGTGCCCGTTGGCGGCAGCGCGCGCGTAACGCGGACGCCGTTTTCAATGGTGCGCGTCGCGCCGTAGACGCCATTCGGTTCGATGCGCGTCAGGCTCGCGCCTTCGGCAACGGCTGGGCCAATTGCGGCGGCGAAAATAGTGGCGGCGAGGGCGGCGGAAGCAAAACGGGTCATGGCAAGGGCCTTCTGCAGTGAGACTTAACAACCGGATATTAAGACAGCTGGGAGCTCGACTGGGGGCGATTTGAAATCAAGCTTAATTTTTAGGGCTTCGGACGACGGAGGCGCCTTCGGCGAGCGGAAATCCGCGCAGAAACTCAGAAGCCGGCATCGGTTTTTTGCCGGAACGGAGGACTTCAATGAGCTGGATCGAACCCACCGCACAGGCGATTTCGGCCCCACCGTTCAGGAACAACCCTAGCGTGCCATTTCCCTGGCCGATCGCGGCACGCAGCACTTTTATGCGTTCCGGCGCGCCACCTGCAGGAGCGGCTTCGAACCAGGCGCCAGGAGCTGGCGACAAGCCATGAATGTGGGCTAAAACCTCTCGTGCCGGTCTGGCGAAATCAATTTGGGCTTCGCTTTTGCAGATTTTAGCGGCGTAGGTGACTCCATCGGCGGATTGCGGCGTTTCCTTGAGCGCGCCGGATTCAAGTAGCGATAAGGCTTCAACCATCAATGCCGCGCCCCGTACTGCCAACGTATCGTGCAGCGTACCGGCCGTTGTCGATGGCGTTATCGCGACCGGAGCGGCGAGACACACGGGGCCGGTGTCGAGGCCTTCCTCCATGCGCATGATCATGACCGCGGTTTCCGTGTCGCCAGCCATGATGGCACGCTGGATCGGTGCGGCACCGCGCCAACGCGGCAGTTTCGAAGCATGGCCATTGAGGCATCCGAAGCGCGGCGTGGCCAGCACCGCTTGTGGCAGTAACAATCCATAAGCGACAACGACCGCGACATCGGCCTTGAGCGACGCAAACTGTTGTTGCTCCGCTGCGCCCTTCAACGAGGCCGGCGTCAATACTGGGATACCTCGCAAATCCGCAGCTTTGTGAACGGGAGACGGCTGCAACTCAAGACCACGTTTGCCGCGCGGCCGTGGTGGTTGCGAAAAGGCGGCGACGATGTTGTGGCCAGCATTTGCAATCGCATTCAGCGTTACCACCGAAAACTCAGGCGTTCCCATGAATACAACGCGCAGTGTCATTGGGCTTCGCCTCGATCGGGACGGATTTCACCCACTAGCGGGCTCAGGAACGCGCGAGCTTCTTGAATTTCCGGATCACCATATCGCGTTTCAATCGTGACATGAAATCGATAATCAGTTTGCCATTGAGATGGTCGATTTCGTGTTGAATCGCGGTTGCAAGCAGGCCACTGGCTTCGAGCAATTGCTGTTTCCCTGCGCGATCAACGTAACGGACGATGCAGGTCGCGGGCCGCTCAATTTCAATCGTAACGTCTGGGATTGATAGACAGCCTTCCTCATGCAGCCGCATCGCGCTCCCCGTCGAGAGGACCTCTGGATTGATGATCACTAACGGGTTCGGCGCTTCGTTGTCGCCAGCTGTATCAAGTACCAACAGACGCTTGGGGACTGCAACCTGGATTGCTGCCAAGCCGATGCCGGGCGCATCGTACATCGTCTCCAACATGTCATCGGCCAATCTCAAAATCGCGGCGTCGACGGATTCGACGGGCGATGACGCTTGGCGCAGCATGGGGTCAGGCAGGGTGATGATCGGCAAAATGGTCATTGTTTCGACATAGGGATTGTAATGGCCGCGGTCAATTGGGCGCGCTGATTTTGCTCTGTTTTGTGGGAACTGCGCCGGTCGCCGGTGCTCGTTAAGGCAGGTTTTGTTGGTGCACGCCTTCTGACGATGTCCTGAAACCAAAGCGCCGAAGTCCTGCCTAGACACTCAGTATGGTGCGGGCGACACTGTGCACGTCACCGCCGCAACAACGGGACAATTTTCCGCCAGCGATTTTATATTTTAGATTGTTGTTGAAGCAAAAATTCTACGGCTCCAGTTCAGCTGGTTCAAAGGCGTAAACCGATGAACAAAACTCGCACGTGACCGAGATTTTTCCATTCTCGTCCATGAGATCGGCGACTTGCACGGCTCCGAAACTTTTTAGAAACCCTTCAACCTTGTCGCGCGAGCAATTGCAGTGGGCCGTCAGTGATTTAGGCGGGAACGCCCTGACGCCATCCTCGTGAAACAAACGCAGCAATAATGCATCGGGCGCCAGCAGCGGATCAAGCAACTCATGGTCCTCAATCGTTGACGCCAAAATCCGGACCCGGTTCCAATCTTCATCGTCCCCGCTGCTGCGGTCATTCTGAACCATCAGACCGCCTGCGCGCCACGACCATTGCCCGTTCGCATAGTGCTTGGCGACCGCGAGGCGCATAAACGTCGGTAACTGCTCGGATTGAGCGAAATATGTTTCTGCCGCTTGTTCCAGAGTGCCGCCTTCGACCGCGACAATGCCCTGATGCGGATCCTGGCCTGCGCCACGTTCCAATGTGAGGGCCATATGACCCGAGCCGAATAGATCCTGCTGGGTCCCTGATGCCGTTGCCATCGAGGTCAAGACATCGCTGTTGAAACTAGCCGTTGCACGCATGCGGCCGTCGCCCTCGACATCAGCGAATAGAAAGCGCAGCGGACCATTGGTTCGGGTTTGCAAAGACATCCGTGCGCCCCCTGTCAGTGGCGCGCCAAGCATCGCGACCAGAGCCAGTGCCTGTCCCGCCGCGTGGCTTGCTGGGTCTGGATAGGCATGGCGCTTCAATATTGTCCCGGCGACGCTACCAAGCCGGACAAGCCGCCCCTTAGCGCCTGACGCAAGCGTTTCGAAGGACAACACCATGTCGTCAAGCAAGGTCACAGACTAGTCCGCTCCGAGGCACCAGGCCAGAATAGCCTTTTGCGCGTGAAGACGATTTTCGGCTTCATCAATGACGACCGATTGCGGACCATCAAGAACATCTGAGGTAACTTCGTGTCCGCGATAAGCTGGCAAGCAATGCATGAAAATTGCACAATCGGCCGCTTTCGACATCAAATTGTTATCGACCTGGTATGGCTTCAGAATCTGTTTGCGCCGCGCGGCATCACTTTGGCCCATCGACACCCATGTGTCGGTGACAACGCAATCAGCGCCTTTGACGGCCTTGACGGGATCGGTCATCAAGACGACAGGAGCCTTTTCGCGTTTGGCCCAATCTACATATTCTTTTTCGGGTTGGAGTTCGGCCGGGCACGCACTTCTTAAATTGAATTCGAAGCGCTGTGCGGCGTGCATCCACGAAACCAGAACGTTATTGCCGTCTCCAACCCAAGCCACGGTACGGCCCTTGATTGGTCCGAGATGCTCTTCGAAAGTCATCACGTCGGCCATGATTTGGCAGGGATGCGTCTTGTCAGTGAGACCGTTGATCACTGGCACTTCGGCATGCAGCGCCAATTCCAAAAGTGTATCGTGCGAATTGGCCCGTATCATCAGTGCATCAATATAACGCGATAAAACTTTGGCAGTATCTGAAATGCTTTCGCCGCGGCCCAATTGCAAATCATCATTTCTAAGAACGATCGTTTGCCCACCAAGCTGGCGCATTGCGACATCGAACGACACGCGCGTTCGCGTCGATGGCTTTTCAAAAATCATACCCAGAAATTGATCTTCGATCGCTTTAGGCCGATACTTTTGCGGCGTGCGTTTGCCGGCGGCTTTCATCGCATGGGCATTATCAATGATTTTGCGCAGTGTTTTGGCGTCGATGCCGTCCAGATCGAGGAAATGGCGGACTGCCGCGGTCTTGACCTTGGCATCCTTAGGTGAGGCAGTGGTTTTGCGATTTGACATTATAGCGGCTTCACTTTCGGCAAATTGCTTAAGGCACGCGTGAGACGATGAATGCCCTCGCTGATTTCGTCGTCTGACACTGTTAGCGGTGGTAAAACGCGGACTACATTTTCAGCGGCTCCGACAACGAGTAGTTTTTCAGCCAACGCGGCTTTGACGATGTCCGCGGCCGGTACTTTCATCTTGATCCCAGACAACAGGCCCTGGCCTCGAACGCCTTCGACAAGACCTGGAAATTTGTCTTCGAGACTGGCAAGACCCTGGCGCAGACGATTGGATTTTACTTTGACTGCGTCGAGAAATCCGGGTTCCAAAATTATATCCAGAACTTCGGCGCCGACAGCAGTTGCCAGCGGATTGCCGCCAAACGTCGAGCCATGAGTGCCAGGCGTTAGGCCTTTCGCAGCATCGTTGGTGGCCAGAATGGCGCCGATCGGGAAGCCACCGCCGAGACCTTTGGCGACCGCCATCAAGTCTGGCGTGGCGCCCGACCATTCATGCGCGAACAATTTTCCAGTCCGGCCCATCCCAGTCTGAACTTCGTCAAAGATTAATAAGAGACCTTGTTGATCGCAGAGTTCACGCAGACCCCGAAGGCACTGAGGTGGCACAGTGCGCACGCCGCCTTCGCCTTGGATGGGTTCGATCATGATTGCAGCAGTTGCAGGCGAGATAGCAGCCTCAAGCGCCGCATGATCACCAAACGGCACGTGATCGAAGCCAGCTGCGGGCTCGCCAAAACCTTCCAGATATTTTTCATTGCCGCTAGCAGCGATCGTCGCCAGCGTTCTGCCGTGGAATGCGCCCTGGAATGTAATGATGCGCCATTGTTCCGGGCGTCCGGAAGCAAAATGATAGCGGCGCGCGGCCTTGATGGCACCTTCGCACGCTTCTGCTCCGGAATTGCAAAAGAAGACTTTGTCAGCGAAAGTTGCTGCGACCAACTTCTCAGCCAGCGTTTCCTGATTGCCAACGCGGTACAAGTTGGACGTATGCCAAAGTTTTTGGGCTTGATCTGTCAGCGCCTTGACGAGCCTTGGATGGGCATGACCGAGAGCGTTAACGGCAACGCCAGAGCCAAAGTCGAGATAGCGCTCGCCCGACTTCGTCAGTAGCCACGAGCCTTCACCGCGATCAAAAACGACGTCTTGGCGCGCGTAGGTGCCCATCACCGCGGGCGATGGCCCAAGAGCGGCGGTTGAGGGGGGGTTATCCCGGACGGGTAGCGGCGTGGACATGGTCCAGGCCTGTTCCTCCAAAAACTAAAAGGCCGCCTCACTGGCGGCCCCTGGAAAGCCAATAATTACGCTGTTTTGCCGATTCATGTCAACAAAAGGGCAGACACAGTCCTGACAGTTTCGCCGCACGGCCGGTCCGGTGAAAAGCGGGGACAAGACTCATCGTTCGCCATTGCACTGGCCTTATCACGCGGCCAGACGAATCGTGTTGTTGCGTTCGAGCAACGTCGATTCTGTCAAGGCCCCACTGTGGCCGGTCTAGCCTTGTGGCACCAATTCAAGTTGTTGTAGTTTCCTGGCGTCTGACCACGAGATGTCGCGGTGTTACGCGACCCCCGCAGTATGGGGTATTTGTTTTTCCGTGAGTCAGTGCGTGCTGGGTGCCCCGTTAGGCGACCCTTGTTGTTCGTGCACGTAGTGCGGTGTGGCTTGCGCAAGTAGCGCAACGTTGTTGATGCACGCCCGGTGCGGAGTTCGCGCCATCTTCAGTTGAGTTTTGTCTTGGGTCGAACCTGGGTTTCGGGGTTTCGCGTAGCATTGTTGCTGCCGCGTTGCTGCCGCCTCCCTCAGCCGTTCTTCCCATTCCGTACCTGCGCGCCCATCCGGCTGCGCGGTCAACAAGTTTTGCTTTGGGAGCTGCGCATGACTATCGGCTGGAATGACGACCGCGTCGATCTATTGAAAAAGCTTTGGGGTGAAGGCCTTAGCGCCAGCCAGATCGCCGGCCGCCTCGGTGATGTCACGCGCAATGCGGTGATTGGCAAAGTGCATCGCTTAGGTCTCGCTGGCCGCGCCACGACCTCGCGATTAAAGAGCCACCGGCCTCGTGCCCGCGCCATGGCCCAAGCCCAGGCCAAACAACGCATGAATAAACCTGGCAACCGCTTCGGTCAGTCTGGAAACCCAGCCGTGCGCCAGCTCTATTCGCCAGATGCCGAGCCATTTGTGCCGGCCGTCGAAGAACTGATCATTCCGCTGAATGAGCGCAAGACCATCCAGACGCTGATGGACACCAGCTGCCGCTGGCCGATCGGCGATCCGCAACTGGCTGACTTCCATTTCTGCGGTAAGGGCAAGGTCAACGGATTGCCGTACTGCGAATTCCATGCTCGCCGCGCCTTCCAGCCGCCGCAGCCAAAGCGCCGTCAAATGGAGATCGTCGAGCCGTCAATGCCTCTGGTCACCGATGAGACGTCGAAGACGCGGGCTTAAATACAATTTGACGTTCGCGAATGCGCCAAAACAAAGTGGCCGAAGCTTTGCAGCTTCGGCCACTATTTTATTGCGGCCGGTGTTACAGCACGAAGTCATTCGACGACAGTGTGATGTGCCCGGTCAAGTTGATCGTCATTTCGGCGGCGCTGTCATTGTCAGTGTTGAAGCTGACAATCGTAATATTTTGAGCGGCATCGAAGTGCGACTTGATCTGACCGGCATTCGAGAAGCTGTGATCGCCGATGTAGTTGAACTTCTGGTCTCCTGAACTTGCCGCCTTGGCGTTGATGAAAAACACATCGATTTTGTCAACGCCGTGAACGAAGTCGTAAATCGTGTCCGGATTTAAGGTTTGGCTTTCAGTCAATGCGCGGAAGACGAAGGTGTCTGCTCCGCCGCCACCGATCATAAAGTCCTTGCCGGTGCTGCCGTCGAGCAGATCGTTGCCAAGTCCGCCCGTCATATAATCATTGCCGGCGCCGCCGAACATCAAATCGTTGCCGTTGCCGCCATTGATAATGTCGTTGCCGGTCTGGCCGTTCATGAAGTCTTCGCCGTCGCTGCCAAACATCGTGTCCTTGCCGGCGCCGCCGTAAACTTTGTCATTGCCGGATCCGCCATCGACGAAATCATTGCCGGCGTCACCCGATACAAGATCATTATCGAAGCCGCCTTGGACGGTGTCACTCCCGTCGCCGCCTAAGACTTGATCGTCGCCTCTGCCGCCGTCGATGCGATCGCCGCCACCTCCGCCGTTGATGGTGTCTCCGCCGTTGTAGCCGCTGAGGACGTTGGCCCGGTAATCGCCATAGATGTAATCATTGTATGCCGAACCAGTCACGTTCTCGAAACCAATAATCTGAGTCGTTTCGCCAGTGATATTGTTTTGCGCAATTGCCGTGTCGAGGTTGACGTAAACACCGGTCTGGTTGGGGATGAAATTCAGTGTGTCGATACCAAGTCCGCCGTAATAGCCTTGGCCGCCATATTGGTAGATCGAGTTTGGTGAATCGAGACTTGAAACGACCGTATCATTGCCAATGCCGGTCGAGATCACATCTTGGCCCGACCAAGCGCCAGTGCGCGAACTGACGTCAAAAACGTAGTCGTCGCCGCCATCGATATCATTGAAGAAGTCGTTGCCGCCATAAAGGTTGACGGTATCGTTTTCGGCGGTGCCATAGATCGTATCATTTGTATATTGGTCGACCCATACGCCGTTAACGAACTTGAGGTCATTGAGATATGCCATGGTCTATGTCCTGCAAAAGTTGATAGGGAACGATTTCCCTTGGACCAACATTTATCGCAGCAGGCAGGAGGCTGCAGTTCCTAGTGAAACAGGACAATAGCGGCATCGCGTTTTCAGTGCGCAAAGTTAATTCGAAACAGACTGACGCGCCGCATCAGCGCGTTAAGGATAGCCTCAACCCACGATGGCCTTCGCCACGGCTTCGGCCACGCGGATCCCATCGATTGCTGCTGATAGAATTCCGCCTGCATAGCCAGCGCCCTCGCCAGCAGGATAGAGCCCGCGTGTATTGCGGCTTTGAAACGATGCATCGCGTGCGATGCGGATCGGTGACGAGGTCCGCGTTTCTACGCCCGTCATCACCGCATCTGCCAACGCAAAGCCTTTGATTTGGCGGTCGAACATGGGCAATGCTTCTCGGATCGCTTCGATGGCAAAATCAGGCAGGCATGACGTGAGATCGGAAGGTTTCACGCCGGGCCTATAGGATGGCACCACGCTGCCAAGTTCTTTAGATGGACGCTTCGCTATAAAGTCACCGACCCTCTGTGCTGGCGCCAGATAGCCCGATCCGCCAGCAACGAACGCCTTTTCTTCCCAGTGCCGCTGAAACGCAATGCCCGCCAGCGGGTGTCCGGGATAATCGACCTCAGGTGTAATGCCAACCACGATGCCGGCATTTGCGTTACGCTCGGCGCGCGAGTATTGGCTCATACCGTTGGTGACAAGCCGGCCCGGTTCCGACGCTGCGGCAACGACCGTGCCGCCCGGGCACATGCAGAAGCTATAGACATCGCGGCCGTTCTTACAGTGATGCACGAGTTTATAGTCGGCAGCGCCCAGAATTGGGTGTTGCGCATTGTTTCCGTAGCGGCAGGCGTCAATGAGTGATTGCGGATGTTCGATGCGAACGCCAATCGAGAACGGCTTGGCTTCGATGTAAACGCCACGTGCATGCAACATTTCAAACGTGTCACGCGAACTATGGCCGATGGCGAGTACGACGTGGCGGGCTTCGAGATGTGTGCCATCTTCAAGCGTGACGCCGCACACCTGCCGCGTGCCGTCATCTGCTGTTTCGACATTGAGGCCGGTGACCTTCGATCCGAACCGGTACTCGCCGCCGAGCGCTTCGATTTGAGCACGAATGCTTTCAACAATTGTCACCAGCCGGAACGTACCAATGTGCGGCTTGGCAGCATACAGGATCTCGTCAGGCGCGCCGGCCTTGACGAATTCACTCAAAACTTTCCGTCCGAGGTGATTTGGATCTTTGATCTGGCTATAGAGTTTGCCGTCAGAGAACGTGCCCGCACCACCTTCGCCGTACTGCACATTCGACTCGGGATTCAAGACCGCGTGGCGCCAGAAGCCCCAAGTGTCCTTGGTGCGTTCGCGCACAATTTTTCCGCGTTCGAGAATGATCGGCCGGAAGCCCATCTGAGCGAGGATCAATCCGGCGAGTAGCCCGCACGGACCAGTCCCGATGACCAGCGGCCGTTCGGTCAATTTTGCCGGCGCTGTCGCAACAAATTTGTAGGACGTATCCGGCGTCATGCCGGTATGGCGATCCAATGTCAGCCGCTGAAGAACTTGGGCTTCATTCGCGACGTCCACATCGAGTGTATAAATGAGGCTGATCGCCGACCTCTTGCGGGCATCGACGGCGCGGCGAAAGATGATGAGATCAGTTAATTCTTGATCGGTTACGCCAAGGCGCGCCAAAGCAGCCCGGCGAAGGTCGCCTTCGGCATGATCAAGCGGCAGTTTCACTTCGGTCAGGCGCAACATCGTCACGTCGGTCCTTGTCAATGGCAGCGCTGTTGCGCGGCGCTTGTGCCATCGCCGGCAATCATGTAGCCGGGCGGCTTATGGAATTCTCGATCTACATCGTCGTGTGTGCCGATGGCACGTATTACACCGGCATCGCGGTCGATGTCGCACGCCGCCTCGCCCAGCACAACGGTCAGAGACCTCTAGGCGCTCGTTACACGGCCGCACGCCGCCCGGTGCGCTTGGTTTATGAGGCAAAATTACCGTCTCGCTCGGCCGCTCTCAAAGAGGAAATCCGCATCAAGCGGTTAACGCGCGAGCAGAAGCGAGAGCTGGTCGAGGGTAGTCAGCCGGGCTGACACCGGTCCTCAATCGCATCGTCGAAGTCGACCAGAGTGAACGCGATGACGAGTGCCCGCGGAACTTTTTAGACCGCCAAAAGTTCTGACCGTGTCAACGCAATCCACCGCTCCGTGCGCGGACGCGATCAATTCAACAGGCGGCCATAACACATGAAATTGAAGCAGCGCGCACTCGGTCTAGCTTTAATTTTTGCCAGTAGCCCAGGCTTGGCTCAAACCACTCCGGCCGTCCCAGGTCAGGGCGTTTCCACTGACACCGCAATTCTAGGGTTGATGTTCTTCACGCTCGGTGGCGTGTTGATCATCGCAATTGTGTCGTTCGCAATGTTTCTCAGGAAACGGTCCAATCGCGATGCGGCGTCGCGCGCCCTCTTCGGTCAAGGTGAAAGTCAAAGGTAGCCGGAATCGCAACAACTCTAAATTTATTGACCACTGACGTTTTGTTCAATCATTCGACCGGGTAGAGCCATGACATCTATAAATGCAGAAGAGCATCTCTACGAAATGCTCAAAGATTTTTCGACAGCTATGTTGATAACGACTGACGCCGATGGGTTTCAAAATGCCCGGCCAATGTCGATTGCAGAGCTCAAGCCGGATGTTGCAATGTACTTTTCAGCGCAGCGGGGCTCACCCAAAGTCAAAGCGATCGCAGCGAACCCGGCTGCTCTTGTTACATTTCAAAGCGCGTCAGAATACGCGTCGCTGAGCGGCAAAGCGACCATCGTCAATGACCGCGCCCTGATTGAAAGGCTTTGGTCAGAATCCTGGCGCGTGTGGTTTCCAGGCGGCAAGGAAGACCCAGATCTTATTCTGATCCGCTTTGATCCAAGCACTGCAGAATATTGGGACAACAGTGGCGCTGAGGGTCTGAAATATATGTTTGAAGGCCTCAAGGCTTATCTGCAGGGCCGCCAACCCGCGGTTGACCCTGAAATCAATGCCAAAGTCACTCTTGGCGAGTAGTGGCTTACTTTGCCGGTATCACTCATTCGAAAGCATTGGGAATGTTTCTTTATCTCTTAGCGCTGGGAATTTTTGTAGCCATTGACTTGCTCTGGCTGGGTGTGATTGCGAAAGACTTTTACCGGTCTGAACTCGGGCCGCTGATGGCAACTTCGCCAAACTGGGCAGCAGGCGTTGCCTTCTACCTCATATACGTTTTGGGTTTGGTGGCCTTTGTTGCCAAGCCAGCCTTGACTTCGGAGGTGGGCGGCAGCGCCTTCATTTGGGGCTTGGCTTTTGGATTGGTCGCCTACGCGACCTATGACTTGACCAACTTGACAGTCATCAAAGACTTTCCTTTGAAATTAGCAATGGTCGACATGGCGTGGGGAGCTTTGGTGTCTGGTCTGACGGCTATGACGGCCGTTGCCATCGCCAAACAGTTTTAGTGGTTGGGTCATCCGATCCATAGCCTTAGGAGTGCATCATGAGCCACGAATTCAGCCGCAAAGTTCAACTCACGCGCGAAGAATTTCTACGGCAGCTGCCTGACGCAGCGGGCGCGATGTCTCATCACATGGATGGCGATCAGATCGTTATCGAACAAGATGAGAAGCGGATCCGGATCAATTTAGTAGATCTTGGCATCGAAGAATTGGGTTCGCTCGACCTTCCAATGCAACAAGTGAATTTCAGTTTTGAAAACATGGGTACCGCAGACATAGAAACTTTTATGACGCGATGGGATGAACACAAATTACGGATGGGCGGCTAAGCCATCAGTGATTGGACGGCCCGAGGTGAAGCCTCCGTATCGCGTCTCTCGTGTGGCAACTCGTGTAGCTGGTGTGTCACGAAACAGAGTTTTGGAGAGGTTGAATTCAGCCCAGCCTATGTGTCCGGGCCGGACAATTGAAATCATTGGCGCGCAATGCTGCAGATTGTTCGAACGCACTAAGCGGCGCGAGCGCGACGCCGGGCGAACAGCCCGTCCCGTCGGAGCGCCACTGGCGCGTGAGTTCTACGATCGAACCCCGTTAAAAACGGGGAAATTACCCAACGACGGGCGCACTGTCGTATGATAAGGATGGGAGCGGGGCGAGCATAGCTGTTAAATTCGCCGAACTTGATCCACATCTGGCTCTGACAAATCAGGATTTCTTTGTGGTTTAAGGGCTTCTGGCTAGTCACAATTTGGAGGCCCCGCTTTGTCTCTCAAGGCGAAGCGGGGTTTTTGTTCTACAGTCCTCCTAAGCTGCAGCACTCGATCGTTGCATCAGTCGGATGGATTCCATGCAACAACGAGTGCGATAGTTCTGCCAAAATTCGTCAGTGTGATTCAGCGGTCGGGTAGCAATCGCTCGACACGACGCA
>JANNFX010000234.1:0-22225 GCA_031380225.1 Hyphomicrobium sp. | reverse complement strand
CATCGCTGTCGAAAAAGCCGCCAAAGCCGTTGACGATATGAGCAAGCCTGAGGCGGGCGCGCCGCCTCAATAAAGCGTCTTAAAGATTGCGGATAGGTGCAGGTGGCGCCGGATACCGGCCAACTTTCGCGTTCCAATAGGCCCACGAGCGGGGATCAATAATTCCCGGTGGGGCGCTATCCAGAGCATCTCTGATCCCTCGCTCACCAACATGCGTCCACAACAGCGCCATGTCCTCGTCGGTCGCGTGTTTCATGGCATAGGCGAGGAGTTCAATGGGTTGGGCGAGCGCTTCTTCGGCGGGTTTAAACCAGACGATCCGGCGCGCCGCAGCGAGGAGTTCAGGAGTTTCAGGAAATGGTGTCATCGGCTTCTCGCGCGACTACAAATGTCGAACATCAAACTGATTTGGCTACATTCGGCAAGCGCAGTGGATCTACCGCAGCGGCTGCTTTAACCAGTCTTGCTTTGACATCAGGGTCAAGTGACGGCAGATCGCCATCGCCGAAATAACTCAAAGCTTTCAGCGACGGAGTCGGATTGAAAGCGTCGCCATATACCAGCTTGGCAGCGGCCAAAGCTTCAGGCAACGAAATTCCGGCGGCCAAAATAGCAGCGATATCTAAATAGTCTTTCATTTGCGCACGCTGCTGGACCACCGAAACTTTGGTAGCAGCTAAGTCAATCAATGACGCGACTTTCAGCCGATTTCCAGGACTGATCAACGGCGCACGGCACCGCGCGAGATAGGGCAAGCCAAAAAACGAAATCTTCACCTTGTCTCTGTCGCCTGCAAGACATGTCAGTGTGTTTGGCTCTTGTTGTATGACAGTCGAGCGTTTGAGGAATGGTACAGTCCGATACAGACCAGCCGGGTCAAATTCACGGTCAGCAAAGAAATCAAAATCAATAGACGTTCGGTGCCCAATATGCAGGGCGACTGCCGTACCGCCGTAAAGAGTAAAAATGTCTGGAATAGCTGACAACGACTCCCACATCCGGCGCTGCGCCAGTGGAAGTATTTCAAGTTTAGGTTGGAAGGAGTTGGTCATCATATTGGCCCGAATTATACCAAATTCATGGGTCGTTAGCGAGAGCTGGAACTCTGGCACTGGGTTGTATCTGACGGATTCACCTTAGAGCGGGCTTGGCTCCCCCTGATCGTGCCCTAACCCTGCCGGAATGTTCGGATTGATCAGAACTGGCCCAATCCGGGCCGTTCGTGATCCGTTTCCGATGGCCTGATCCCCTGATGCCGCGCACGCTCGATCTTCCAGTTAAGAAAAGTCATGACCGGCAGAACCTGATCGATTCATCGATCTTGATCGCGGCACTGGTTGCAAGCCTGTGCCTAGCGGCCTGGAGCCTGGCTGGAACGAGCGGGCTCGCAGGAGCTGCCTTCATTCTGTCGGCTCTGCTATTCTTCAATCTCGAAATACCAGCACGCCTGACGATGCACGTCTATGGCGCCGAATTGCAACCTGCCAACGATAGTCAAATATCAAGCCTCGTGGATGTCTTGGCCTGGCGCGCTGGTCTCGAAGTACGGCCCGATTTTTACGTGATCCCAAGTCTGACCCTGAATGCGTTCTCGGCCGGCACGCAGTCAGCGCCCGCGATTGCCATTACCGAAGGCTTGTTGAGACGTTTATCATTGCGCGAAACGGCAGCGTTCATCGCCCATGAAATGAGCCATATCAGAAACGGTGACTTGACCGTCTTCAAATTTGCCGACGCACTTTCAAGATTAGCGCAGCTGATCGCGTACTTGGCCGTCGTCGTGACGATCATCAATCTTGTCCGTGGCGTCGGTGGCGATGAGCTGGTGACGTGGCCGTTGGTGGTTCTGATGTTCGCAGCGCCATTGTTTACCAATTTCCTGCAAGACCGCATGTCCCGCGCCCGCGAGTACGACGCCGATCGTGAGGCGGTCGCACTGACCGGTGACGCCTTGAGCTTCGTCTCTGCACTCCGCCGCATGCAAAGCTTCGACACCACCACACACGGGCGGATCATCGATGACCTGCTGCCACCTGTCCCGGGCCGCCGTATCCCTCATCCGTCACTGTTGCGATCTGCCCCGCCCGTCGAAGACCGCATTGCCCATCTCAATGAACAGGACCCGTCGTTCGAATTTGAGCCTCTGGTCATATCCGAGCAGCCCCGCGTTTCATTGGTCGGCTACGGCCCCGGCGACATGCGCCCGCGCATTCATTGGACCGGCGTTTGGTACTGAGACCGCAGAAGCTGCCGCAATAGCGCTATTCTTGGCCCGTAGCCGGTGCTACAAATATGAGAAGAACTGGGAGAACCCAGCTTTGGAGCCAAACGGGGTCCCAATCATGCCGATCATCCTGGGGGGATGACTGATGTTCTTGCGTTTACTGTTATCGGTTAGCGGTCTGTTTTTTTCGCTGATCTTGGGCGCCGTTATGCTGGGGCTCGTAGGTTATAACTCACCAGAGACATTGTCACATATGTTGGCCTGGGCGCGCGAACTCAAATCCGCGATCACGGGCACTGGCCTCGATCCGAAGTATAATATCTGGGTCGAAGTCCTGCTTGAAGAACGGCAATTGTTGTTTATGTTCTTCACAATCGCCGCCCGCATCGTGCTGGCGATCTTTGCAGGTCTGTTTAGTTTGATCTTCCGCCGCGGCTAGGCGCTTGAATGCCAAGTACCCAATCGCCCGATTGATGGGCCCCTCAACCAAACAGGGCCCATGCTCGAACCGTTCCAAGCTGATAATCTCGCCATATTACCGGGCATCCGGCATGGCTTTTTCACGCGCCAGGGTGGCACATCCGAGGGGCTTTATAAGTCGCTGAATTGCGGCGCTGGCTCGCAGGACAACCGTGTCGCTGTGATTGAAAACCGGGCACGGGTTGCGTCCCACCTCGGTAGTTCGCTCGGCGATGTTCAGACCGTGTTTCAAGTTCATTCGGCTGACGCGATTATCGTCGATCAACTAACCGATCGCACGGCTCTCGCTAAGGCCGACGCACTGGTCACCCGCACACGCGGCCTCGCAATTGGCATTCTGGCCGCCGACTGCTGCCCGGTGTTGTTTTCCGACCCTGACGCAAAAGTCGTCGGCGCGGCACATGCAGGCTGGCGCGGCGCGTTCGGCGGCGTCCTCGAGGCGACAGTGAAGGCCATGGAGGAACTCGGCGCCAAACGTGGCAACATTTACGCGGCCTATGGTCCAACCATTAACCAGACCTCCTACGAGGTCGGACCCGAGTTCGAGGCCGAATTTGCCGCGAGGGATCCAGCCCTTAAGCGCCACTTCAAGGCCGCGGCTCAGAAAGGTAAATGGCTGTTCAATTTGCCAGCTTTCGTCAAAGCCGAACTGCAGAAATCAAGCATAATGCACGTCGATGCTTGCGCTCACTGCACGTATAGGAACGAATCGCTTTTCTACAGTTACAGACGGTCTCAGCACCGGGCAGAGGCGGATTACGGCCGCCAAATCTCTGCCATTGTTGTGGCCTAGCGGTTCTTTCCACAGGTGTTTGATTGGGTTCGCCTGAGTTGGCGGCCGCAAAAGCGGTGTGTGGCGGAAACCGTCTGGACGGCGAGGCGGGCACATGACTATGAAATCGAATATCGTGTACCGGTTTGTAGGGAGGATAGGCCGCAGTGTGAGTACGCCGGCCGCCGGAAGTCAGCGGGTCATTTAAGGGGGACGTCATCGTGACGACCAATCGTGACACTGCGGCGTGGCGCCAGTCTCAGCCGGCAAAGTCTCAGTCGACAATGTCGAAGACATTCACGCTCGCCGTTCTAACACTCTGCACTGCCTTCGGCCTTGGCGGATGCGAATCCACTGGCAACATGCTGAGTTCCAACGGCTCAGACGCGCCGCTTGCGACCGCGTCACCAATTGCACCCGCAGTGCAGATGTCAAAGTTTGCAGTTGCTCTGCCGCTTGGTCCACCTGATCAGGCCGGCAAATTGCTGCAAGATCAGCTCAGAGCGGCGATCGAGAAGAAGAATATCACCGTTGCGAAACTGCCGACAGATAAGTCGGAATATACGCTTCGCGGCTACGTGGTTTCCGGGCTCGACAAGGGCAAGTCCAAAATTTCTTACATCTGGGATGTGACCAACGGTGCTGAAAAGCAGGTCCATCGCATCTCAGGCGAAGAAGTGATTGCGGCCGTCAAGGGCAAAGACCAGTGGACCGGCCTTACGGCTCAGGTTGCCGAATTGATCGCAAGCAAGACCGCGACATCTGTCGCAACTTGGCTTCCGACGCAGGCACCGGCTGCTGCCGCATCAGTGCCAATGGCGAACAACGCCGCGTCACCATCACTGTCAACTCCGGCCGCTTTGCCGGTCGCGTCCGCAGTGCCGTTGGCGCCTGCGACCCAGACCGGCAGCATCAGCCGTGGACCGGCGACGGTGATGTCGAATGTTATCGGCGCACCAGGAGACGGTAACTCGTCGCTCGCCGCCGCCATCCAAGGCGAGTTGCGCAAGAATGGCGTCGCTTTAGCCAGCACGCCGGATGCGCAAACGTACCGCGTCGAGGGCAAAGTCGCCGTAGCGCAAGGTAAAGAAGGCAAGCAGCCGATTGCCATCGACTGGACTGTTGTCGATCCGGCCGGCAAAAAGCTCGGTGTGGTTTCGCAGAAGAACGACATCCCGCAGGGGTCTGTTGACGGCGCCTGGGGTCAGACCGCTACCGCCGCGGCTGAGGCAGCTGCGAAAGGCATTATCCGGCTGCTGCCGTCCGCTTCGGCGGCTGCTGTACCGGCTCAGCCCAAAGGTTAGCATCGAAAAGCCGGATAGTATTGACGTTTCAGAGGCCCGGGCGGTTTACCCATCCGGGCCTATTTGTTAGAGCCTCTCGGAACCAACCCCGAACCAAAGGTGCCGCCATGCCGTTTGATGCCCGCTCCGATCATGGTTCCGGCGGCAGCAAACCGCCACGCATGAAGATCGTGTCAGGAAACTCAAACCGGCCGTTGGCAGAATCCATCGCCAACTACCTTAAGCTGCCGCTCACCAAAGGCCAGGTGAAGCGCTTTGCCGACATGGAAATATTTGTCGAGATTCAAGAGAATGTGCGCGGTGAGGATGTCTTCATCATCCAGTCGACTTCGTTCCCCGCTAACGACAACCTAATGGAACTCTTGATCCTCATCGATGCGTTGAAGCGCTCGTCTGCGCGCCGCATCACGGCCGTTGTGCCCTACTTCGGCTACGCTCGTCAGGATCGCAAACCTGGTCCTCGCACGCCAATTTCTGCCAAGCTGGTTTGTAACTTGATCGAGCGCGCTGGCGCCGACCGCGTTTTGACGCTCGACCTGCACGCTGGCCAGATTCAAGGCTTCTTCGATATCCCGACCGATAACCTGTTCGCGGCACCGACCATCGCGCGCGATCTGCACGAGGCGACGGATACAAAGAACCTCGTTGTCGTCTCGCCGGACGTTGGCGGTGTGGTTCGCGCCCGTGCCCTTGCTAAACGCATCGAGGCGCCAATCGCGATTTGCGATAAACGCCGCGAAAAGCCCGGCGAAAGCGAAGTCATGAATGTCATCGGCGACGTTGCCGGCAAACAATGCGTTCTAATCGACGACATCGTCGATAGTGGTGGCACGTTGGTGAACGCGGCCGAAGCACTGTTCAAAAATGGCGCCACCGAAGTCAGCGCTTATATTACCCATGGCGTGTTGTCGGGCGGCGCGGTTTCGCGGATCCAGAACTCAAGGTTGAAGTCGCTAGTGATCACTGATTCCATTCAGCCGACGGAAGCCGTTAAGGCAGCCAAGAATATTCGCATCTTGCCCATCGCCGCTCTGATCGGTGAAGCCATCTCGCGGACGTCGCGTGAAGAGAGCGTCTCAAGCCTGTTTTATTGACACGTGCGGCGATGGTGGCGTCAAAGACGCAGGGTGGCGCTGAGCCCTTGCGAAGCCCAACGTTTCGCGGTTGCTGCATGCGTTGGGCTTCGCTTTGCTCAGCGCCAACCTACAGTTTTGCCCTCGCCGCGTGAACAGCGGGAAAATGGGATTGGTCCTCAATTAACGGCAGCGTTTTTGCGTCCAGCATCTGCCCGATCTGGGTCTTCAGGCGTTCCTTGGCTGGCAATGCGGCAGCGAAGATATCCTTGACCCTGAACAAATCGAACATTTGGAAATGGCTGGTTCCCGCTTCGATGTAAATATCCGGCTGGCGTTGTTTCAGCTTTTCAAGAATAATGGTGCGTTCAAAAATATAGGCACTGCCCATCAACGCTTCGGTCACCGATGGATGGGCGCGATGGCTTTGCGGCACCGGAGCGCCGCTGACATCTATGGCGATTGTAAAATCGGCTTCGTCCATGACCAAATCATACGGCAAGGGATTGGTCAGTCCGCCATCGATGTAGGCACGGCCGTCGATCATCACCGGCTCGAAGACTGCCGGCAGGCACATACTGGCTGCCACTGCGCGCCGCAACGGGCCTTCCGTAAACACCCGCATTTCGAGATTGTAAAAATCCGTCGCCACCGTTTTTAGCGGTGTGACGAGCCCAGAAAAATCTCGCGCCACCCGCGACGGCAAAACGATATCCAGCAAAGCATCGGGATTTAAGATCGCCACAGGCCGCGTGAAGAAGCTCTTGAGATTTGGCATGCGCCGGGCGCGGGCTGCAAACAGTTCGCGGACCAAATCGAAACGAACCGTCAACGCCTCCTCGGTATGGGCGCGGATTTCGCGCGCTGAAAGTCCCGAGGCATAGGCCGCGCCGACGATGGCACCAATCGAGGTGCCAGCGATAATTTTTGGTCTGATACCGAGTTCGTCGAGGGCTTCAAGCATCGGAATGTGCGCAAGGCCTCTGGCTCCGCCACCGCCGAGCGCCAATGCAATCGAGGGCGACGTCGCGCCTCTTGCCGGGACAGAGGCAGCCGCTGCAGAAACTCTCGCAACATCGCGTTGTGTCATGAGGTCAATCCCTCGCAATAAGTTGCCATTCATGACCGACTATAGCTCGCTTGTGACCATATTGAGAATTCACGCCGTTGTATCCCAAGGAACTGCGGCCGGTAGCAGACGGTGGCACAGTCTGCGCATATCCTCATCATTGCGGAGACTTGTTGAATGGCCGAATTCTTGTTGCATGCCGGGGCCGCGTTTACCGGCAGCGCTCTCGCAATTCTCAGCGCCTGGGTGTTGGTCGCACATTTCGGCGTCACGCTGCCGATCTGGACTACTCCAGCGGCACATCTTCCGGCATCACGCACTGCCAAAGCTGTTGCTCTCAGCGCAGCCGCTCTATTCGCCGCTGTCTTCTGCGCGGTTGCCTATTGGATCAGTAACGGGGAGTTGGCCCCAGCCATCGGCCTGATTGCTATCGCCGTCACGCTGCTGACGGTCAAATTCGTCATCAACCAATTCCGCACTGTCTAGTTCGCGGACTATCCGCCGATAGTTCGACTTATCTGCAGCAATATTGTGCGGGGTTTGACCCCAGTCACCTCCCCGATCTGCTCGCATTTTGTGACCGCCCACACTTGCCATCACGGGCTAACGGTGCCACCTTGCCGCACGCTTTCGTCCAAGAACAATGGCTGGAGAACCGGCCGCGGCAACAAAAAGCTCACGAGGAACGCCCCATGAACGAGCAACTCAAGCCTGAACTGTTTCACGGCGCCTGCCCGCATGACTGCCCGGACACCTGCTCGATGGTCTACGAGGTCCGCGACGGCAAACTGGTCGAAGTGCGCGGTAACAAAGACCACCCGATGACGCGCGGCGGGCTGTGCGTGAAGCTTAAAGATTTCCACGACCACCACGCCAATCCGGACCGCTTGATGTTTCCACTGCGCCGCAAAGGACCCAAAGGGTCTGGCCAGTGGGAACGCATCACCTGGGATGCCGCGATAAAAGAGATCGGCAAGAACTGGCGCGAGATCATCGCTAAGTACGGTTCGCAGGCGATCATGCCACAAAGCTATCTCGGCAACATGGGCTTGGTGCAGGGCATCAACTCAGGCGACCCATTCTTCAATCGTCTCGGCACAACCGTGAATGAAAAGACCTTCTGCGCGTCGGGTTCATCGACCGCATGGCTGTTGTCTGTTGGCCCGACCGGCGGCGTCGATCCCGAAAGCTTCACGCATGCGAAGTTTATCGTCATCTGGGCGTGCAATTCGATATCGACCAACTTGCATCACTGGCCGTTCGTGCTTGAAGCACAAAAGAAGGGTGCCAAGGTCGTCGTCATCGACTCGTATAAGTCGCGTACGGCGAAAGCCGGTGATTGGCACATCTGCCCCAAGCCCGGCACCGATGGTGCGCTGGCCATGGGCTTCATCAATTCAATCATCGCGCAGGGCCTCGTCGATCAGGACTATGTTGACAACCACACCTATGGCTATGCGGAACTGAAAGCCCGCGCCGCCGAATTCACGCCCGAGTATGTCGAGAAAATCACCGGCGTTAAAGCCGCCGACATCACCAAGTTCGCTCGTGAATTTGCAACCGCGCAGCCGTCCGTCATCCGTCTCGGCGTTGCGCTTGAGCGCCATGCCGGCGGTGGCCAGGCGATCCGCGCCGCGTGCGCGCTACCGTCACTTGTTGGCTCGTGGAAGCATGTCGGCGGCGGTTTGTTGCAAATGCCGCTATGGGACTTCCCGGTCGATTGGGAAAAGGTTTCGCGGGCCGATTGGATCAAGCCCGGCACTCGCGTCGTCAACAACCTGCGCCTCGGCGCGGCGTTGACCGGTGAAATGAAACTCGACCCGCCGATCAAGTCGCTGTTCGTATTCTGCACCAATCCGGTCAGCCAAGCGCCCGAGACCAACAAAATCGTCAAGGGCCTGCAGCGGGAAGACCTGTTCACGGTCGTTTCCGAACACTTCATGACCGACACGGCGAAGTACGCAGATATCGTGCTGCCGGCTGCCATGGCCGGCGAAGCCGAAGACATGATGTGGAGCTGGGGCCACTTCTACTTCACCTACAATCAGAAGGCCATCGATCCGCCGGGCGAGTGCAAACCGACCAGCGACATGTGGCGCTTATTGGCTGCTGAAATGGGCTTTGATGATCCGGTCTTCAAAATGACAGACAGTGAATTGGCGGCTCACTACATCAATTGGGATGACCCCAAGATGGGCGGCGTCGACATGGCGTACTTCAAGGAGCACGGCTACTATAAGATCGATGTCGGCTCGGCTGATACGCGCACGCCGCACAAGGATGGCAAATTTCCGACGCCATCGGGCAAGGCCGAGTTTCTATTGCATGACGCAAAGAACTTCGTCGCTGGTCCGTTCCGCGCCATGTACGAGGGCGATCAGGATGGCTCACCGATCGATCCACTGCCGGGCTACATCCCGAATCGTGAATCGCCGGAGACGAATCCTGAGCGGGCGAAGTTGTATTCGCTCAATATCATTTCACCCAAGAGCCATGGGTTCTTGAACTCGTGCTACGCCAATGAACCACACAAGATCAAAGGCCAAGGCGAACAGTTCGTGATGATCTCACCGGCCGACGCTGAAAAGCGCAGCATTCGCGAAGGCGATCCGGTGCGCGTCCACAACGACCGCGGCGACTTCGAAGGCGTCGCCAAGGTCACCGATGACGTCAACCCCGGCATCGTGGTGGCAACGCTCGGCTATTGGCGCTCACTCAACCGCTCGGACGGATCTGTAAATTCGATATCAAGCCAAGAGTGGGGCGGAATGGGGCGTTCACCATCGTTCTCCGACAACTTGGTCGAAGTCAGCCGGGTGAATTGATGAGGGTTCGTAGGGCGGATTAGGAGCGCGAAGCGAAAGCATCGCGTGGCGTAATCCGCCGTCGCGCAACGACCGTAACCTGAGGGTGCCGCGGGGCGTGCGGCGGATTACGCTTCGCTAATCCGCCCTTGAATCGTAAATTCAGAATCACGATCTCATCGACAACTGAGCCTAGGATTACGCCCATGACCAACACCCAAGAACGGCACGCAACGCGCATTGCGGCGAGCAAGGGCTACACTTTGGAGAAGGTCGGCAAAGGCCCGCACCACGGCCGGTTTTCGATTGTCAATAAAGCCCAAGGCTCGCGCGTCCGCTCCGATATCCCTGGCGCTGAGTTCACGTTCTCGCTTGAAGAAGTCGAGGCGTGGTTGGCGAAGAGTGTAGCGGAATAGGTTGGCCGAACGACTTGGGTCACAGCCGAATGTTGGGCTTCGCTGCGCTCAGCACCAACCTACAGCCTCACGCCTATCCCCGCCCCGTCTCCGCAAAGCGCAAAATAATTGCTGCCGCTGCTTCACTGGGTGAGGCGTGAGGCGGCGTCAGGCGTGCGGGGATTTCTGCCAGACCTGCAATCTGCGCGGCCCGCTCGGGTGTCTCGTAGAACAGCGGCTGCAGTGCTGCGGCCAATTTTTCGGCGGTGCAATCTTCCTGATGGAATTCCGGATAGATGTTGTGGCCGGCAACCAAGTTCGCCAGTACCACCGACGGCAATTTCAACGCGCGTCGTAAAATTGGCGCCATGACCGGATCGACTTTATAGGCAACGACGGACGGCACGCCACACACACCCAATTCAAGCGTTACCGTGCCCGACGCCGCGAGCGCAGCGACACTCAAGCGAAAGGCTTGCAAGCGCGCCTCTTCACCTTCAATCAGATGCGGCTTCAACGGCCACGGCGCGATCCTGCTTTCAATGAGCGTCCGCAAATGCGGCACGACGGGAATGATGATTTCAGGTGTGAGCCCACTATCCATCAACAGCTTGATCGCGCGTCCGAACGGTTCGATCAAACGCGAGACTTCAGACCGGCGGCTGCCAGGCAAAACCGTCAACACCGGTTTCGCAGGATCAAGCCCGAGCTGACGCGCCAGCGGTGACGGATCAACGGCGCGCATCGCTGCCATGCGTTCGTAAAGTGGATGCCCGATATAGGTACACATTGGCCCGCCGAGTTGGCCGTGCGCTTCGGGCTCGAATGGCAGCAGCGCCAGCACGTGATCAATATAGCGGCGCATCCGCTTGGCGCGCCCCGGCCGCCATGCCCACACACTCGGCGAGACGTAGTCGACAATCGGAATATCGGGCCGCTTACGGCGGATACGTTTTGCAATCGGATGCGTGAACTCAGGCGCATCGATGATCACAACCACATCGGGATCAGCGGCCAATGCGGCCGACACTGTGTCATGCACGCGGCCAATGAGTTTTGGCAGCCGCCTGAGGATCGACAGCAGGCCCATGACGGCGACTTCGTGCAATGGAAATTGTGAGTTGAGGCCCTGGCGCTGCATGCCTTCGCCACCGACGCCAAGATAACGCACACGGCCGCGCGACATAGCAGAGATCGCAGCCATCAGCTTTTCGCCAAGCGCATCGCCCGACGTCTCACCTGCGACCAGAAAAATGCGATACTCACGTCCACGAACTGGTGGTCCCGCAACCACCGTGGAAGCAGGCGCGTTCACAGCCACATCACTTGGAGGTTTGCCGCTCATACGTTTCTAAACTTTGCTCGCTGTGCCCTGGGCAATGAATAATCCAAGCCGGTCTGCTTCAGCACAGAACACGGGCCGAACCGGGGACGAGTTCTGTAGCACAACAAGGCCGCGCAATCCGGCCTTTGCTGTGGCTGCTATGACAGCCGCATCGATATCGGCGGCGGCGCGAACAACAACCAATCCAGTGCGCTTTTTTGAGGTTTGATCACCCCATTGGCGGAGCGAGGCCGCCCGCGCCAGCATTTCAGAAACGCCTTCACCGGATTCGACCGTCAGAATATAGCGCCGCGCCACCGCAACTGCGCGGCAGGTCTCGACCGCATCCAGGCTCGCGAGCACACCCGCAGCGCGCGCCGCATCGCGAGGTGCTGACTTATCAGGTTGGATCTGCGTCAGAGAGATGAGCGTAAGCATCTCGGCATGCGCCACACGCGGCGCTTCCGAACCTGGATCGGCAACACCAGCCACAAATAGGCCGGCCTGGTCAGCGGCGCGAAGTGTTTCCTCGCGGCTGACAATCAATGCCTGTCCGGCCAAGACAACCACACCGTCTAGGCCTGCAGCCGCGGCGCGGCGCACGGTTTCAGGGCCGATTGCCGGCATATCAACCCGCAATTCTTGACCAGGCTTTGGACGTTTGACCAGTACACCACCGCGTCTGCCGCCGCGCCGCTGCTCGGCAACCCTGTCCAGCATTGCGTCAGTACCTTCAGCGGCTTCGATAGCTTCGACGCGGCCATCTGCGACCACGACGGCTTGGCCGACATCATGTGGACCCATGACACGCACTGTTTCAAATCCGCGTTTGATAGATTTACCGGCCGAAGCCGAAAGCGCCACTGCCCCTTGCACGCCTTGATTAATCAGCAACTCAGGCGCCGCGTCAGCCGCGCCAATGACGCGAAAACCGTAGCTTTCAAAGCATTGCAATACTGCGCGCAACAGGTTGTCATCGCCGCTCGACGTTACTATTTTGATGACAGTGCCGAGCGCTTTAATGAGCCCGAAGTCAGGGCGGATTTTGCGTATGACGGGGCGCTTGACGCGGCCGGCCATAATCACGTCCTCGACGCCGGCCGCCCGCAACGTTTTGACGATGCGGCCGAACTTACCCCAGTTCAGCGTCACGACTGGGAAGCCGGAAAAGTCTCCGTCAGCCTCGCCTTCAAGCGCGATGATTTGAATGGAATGCCCGCGCGCTGCCGCAAGCTTAGCGATTTCCAGCGGCAATTCTCCGCCGCCCGCCAAAATGCCGATACGGCGTGGGGTGGCGCCGGCAATCCCGGAATGATTAGACGCTTGTGGCATCGCGCGGCGTGCACAACGAGCGCTTGCCGCCAGCACGAATGAACTGGACGATTTCAGCAACCAACTCGTGGTCCTTGAATTCCTCGGTCACGTCGTCAAGCCGCTCTGCCAATGTGCCTTCCGCAGCAAACAACGCACGGTAGGCACGGCGCAAATCGTGGATCTTGGCGCGCGAAAATCCGCGCCGTTGCAAGCCAACGATATTCAATCCCGACAAGTAGGCCCGGTTGCCGAGCGCCATGCCGTAGGGGATCAAATCGTTTTCAAGCCCGGACATGCCGCCCAAAAACGAATGCGCTCCGACGCGCGCGAATTGAATAACGGCCGCACCGCCGCCGATGATGGCGAAATCACCGACCCAGCAATGGCCAGCCAGCATGACGTTGTTGGAAAAGATGACGTTGTTGCCAACTTCGCAATCGTGACCGACGTGGCTGTTGGCGAGAAACGCGCAGCCATTACCGACTGTCGTTTTCGATCCGCCGCCTTCGGTTCCGGGATTCATGGTCACGCCTTCGCGGATCATGCATTCAGATCCGATGGTCAAAGTCGAAGACTCGCCTTTGTATTTCAAATCCTGCGGCTGGTGGCCGATCGAGGCGAAGGGAAAAATTCGCGTGCCGGCGCCAACTGTTGTCCGGCCAGCAACTGCTGCGTGGCTGACCAGTTCAACGCCGTCGCCCAAGACGACGTCACGGCCCACGGTACAAAATGGACCAATTTTGACATCGCTACCGAGCTTCGCCCCGTCTTCGACGATCGACGTCGGATGCACGCTCATGGGGAGGGGACCTGTTCTCAGCTTATTTTGGTGGCGAAGGCGCGGGCATCTGGTGTATCGGCCAACATAGCGCTGATTTCCGCCTCGGCCGCAACCTGTCCATTGACCCTAGCTTCGCCGAAAAAGCGCCAGACTCGGCCGCGATTTCTGATCTTACGCACATGATAGTGCAGTACGTCTCCTGGCACGACAGGACGGCGGAACTTAGCCTTGTCGATCGCCATGAAGTAAACGATCTCGGCCTTATAGTTTTCAGCCAGGCTGCTGACACACAAAGCGCCAGCGGTTTGAGCCAAGCCTTCAATGATCAGCACGCCCGGCATGACTGGAAAATGTGGGAAGTGGCCTTGAAAGAACGGCTCGTTCATAGTCACGTTTTTGATGCCAATGCAGCTCTGATCACCGTCCATGTCGTACATGCGATCCAAAAGCAGGAACGGATAACGATGGGGCAGATAAGTCATAATCTTGCTGATATCGGCCGTACCAAGCGTTCGTGGTGGCATCGCGTCTGACATGTGTCTCATCCCTTGGCCGGCCGGGGCCGGGATCCTACTAAGCTGAAAGTAACTCATCATGCAGTGCAGCCGGCTCAGGTGCCGCTGCTTCCACTCGACTTATCACCCCTTTGGGCCAGCCGGGTCACGGCGGCAAGTTCGCGCGCATACTGCCTGAACGGCTTCGCAGGGGTGCCGCCCAGCCGTGCGCCGGGGGCCACATCATCGGTCGGATGCGATCCACCGGCAATCTGAGCACCAGTTCCAATCTTAATATGTCCAATGGCGCCCGACTGGCCGCCCATCACGACGAAATCGCCGATTTCGACCGAACCTGCAATCCCGGTTTGGCCGACAATCACACAATGGCGGCCCATGACGACGTTATGGCCGATCTGAACAAGGTTATCGATTTTGGTGCCTTCACCAATAATGGTATCCTTTAAAGCCCCGCGGTCGATGGTTGTGCCAGCGCCGATCTCGACATCATTTTGGATAATGACGCGGCCAACTTGCGGAACTTTTTGGTGCCCCTCGCGGCCCATGGCAAAGCCGAAGCCATCCTGGCCGATATGGGCACCTGGATGAATGATGACGCGATCACCGACCAGCGAATGAATAATCGATGCTCCGGCACCGATGTAACTGCCTCGGCCGACGGTGCAGCGATAGCCGACGATGGCTCCGGCGGTAATGCGCGTGCCGCGGCCGATGCGGGCTTCCGCGCCAATCACAGCGCCGGGCTCGATCAGGACGCCATCTTCCAACTCGGCGCTTGGATCGATTGCGGGCGCACCCGGCAACGCCACTTTCGACCACATCGCGTCGGGGTAGAACAGTAACAACGCGCGCGCATAGCCAGGGTAGACGGCGGTGGTCACGATAGCGCTGGTTGCGGCTGGAACGCGGTCGATGAATTGTTGCGCGACAATGCAGGCTCCTGCCTGGGTCACCCTCAGTTGATCGAGATATTTGCGATTGTCGAAGAACGCTAGGTCATCGGGCCCCGCGTCAGCGAGCGGCTTGATACCGGACAACCGCCGTGTCCCGTCAACGCCATCCGGCAACATCGCACTTGCTACGCGCGCGATCTCATCAAGCGAAAAAGGACCGGCCTTCTCGAAGAACCCGGGATGTTCCATCGGCACGAAAACTCCGGCCACGGCGATTAGTGGTGAAATCTGCCCAGTTGAGCTGATGGCCGTCGCGCATCATGGCAACCGAGCGACGGCATATGGGCCGCCGTTTTAGGATGGCAAGGCACTGGCCACAAGAGGACGCACAGCCTACCCGGCATAATTCACTGCCAAATATTGGCGGTTTCTGACCGGAATCTTGGTCACAAACAAAAGACTGCGGCCACAACAGCCGCAGTCTTGATGATTGATTTACGTCAGCCGACTAGAATTTCGACGTCGCGCCGAAGCGGATTTGCTGAAGTTTGTCATACTTCTCGCTTGACAGCACATTGGCATAGTCGAGACGCAAAGGACCAACAGGCGATTCCCAGATCACGCTGGCACCTATCGATGACCGGATGGTGCTGTCGTCGGCCAACTTGAGTTTGCCAGACGCATCGAGTTCTTTGGCCAAATCGACGGCATCGTAAACCGAACCGGCATCCGCGAATACCGCACCACTGACACCAAGGTCATCAGGAATGAATGGCAACGGGAACCGGACTTCTGCCGTTGCCGCCCAATAGGTCTTGCCACCCAATGAGTCATTGGTCGTCAAGTCACGCGGGCCTAGCCCTGCGCGATCAAAGCCGCGCACCGTTTCACCACCGCGATAGAACAGATCCGTCAAGCGCACATCATCGTCGCCCCAGCCTTCAATATGGCCACCGAGGACGCGGCCGACGAAGGTGATCTTTTCAGAAATCGGATAGTAGGCACGGCCTTCGGCGTTGACACGAACGTACTGCACATCACCTCCTAGTCCGGCAAAGTCGGTGGTTGCCTGCAAATAGTAGCCGCTGTTCGGTTTGGTCGGGTGATTACGCTTGTCGTACGTCACCGACATGCCCAAAGCGGAGGTGTCTGAAGTGCTGCCGCGGCGCGCAATTTCTTCAGTAACCAGTGTTGAAACCTTACCTGCGTCAAACTTATAAATATCGCTGTGGTCGAATGTGTAGCCGGTCTGAACCCACAGATTTTCGCTCAACGGGAAGCCCAGACGAAGCGTACCACCTGTGCGACGACTCGCGTAGCCCGACTCCTTAGTCTGGTCGATGTCCTTGTGGAACACATCAAAGCCAGCCGACAAGTTGCGGTCGAGGAAGCGAGGCTCGGTGAAGCTCAGGTCAACCTGCAAGCGCTCAAGCGAACCGGCAAGTTTCAAGCGCAAGAATTGCCCATTGCCGAGCAAGTTACGTTCAGAAATGCTGACGTCACCGATAACGCCTTCAGACGTTGAGTAGCCCGCACCGAACGACAGTTCACCCGTCGACTGCTCTACCAATTCGACGTCGAGCACAACACGATCCGGTGCTGAACCAGGCGTCCGCTTGATTTCTACAGCCTTGAAGAAGCCGAGACCCTGCAGGCGCTTCTTGGCGCGATCAACCATCGCCGGGTTAAAGGCATCGCCTTCAGCCAAACGAAATTCGCGGCGGATCACGAAGTCTTTGGTGCGTTCGTTGCCGCTGACATTGATGCGCTCTATGTAGACCCGTGGGCCTTCATCGATGATGTAGGAGACAGCGATCGTACGCGATGCCAAATCCGGAGACAGCTTCGGGCGCACGCGAGCGAAAGCAAAGCCTTGCTCTGAGGTTTGCAGCGTCAGTTTTTCAGAGGTCTTGTCGACATCCGAAGCATTGAACGTGTCGCCCTGGTCGGTCAACAGAATACCCGTCAACGTGTTGGCGTCGAGACCCGGAAGCTGGCTTTCTACTGTGACTGTACCGAAGTTGTAGAGTTCGCCTTCTTCGATGGCGAAGTTGACGAAGAAGCCATTGCCTTCGCGGTCCAATTCAGCGTTGGCCGCCACCACACGCACATCCGCGTAGCCGTTCTTCAGATAATACTGCTTGACCAATTCGCGGTCGAGCGACAGCCGGTCTGGGTCATAGATGCTGTTGCCCTTGAGGAAGTCGAACCAACCCGACTGAGTCGTCGAGATGATGTCGCGCAACTGGCTGTCCGAAAATGCGCTGTTGCCGGTGAAGTTAATCCCGTTCACCTTGGTCGCGCCGCCCTCGGTGATTTCATAGACGACGTTGACGCGGTTCTGCTCAAGCTCAATGATTTTCGGCTCAACGCTGGCGGCAAAACGGCCCTGGCGGCCGTAAACGTCGAGAATGCGCTGAACGTCGCCTTGCGCTTTGGCGCGCGTGAAAACCGAGCGCGGCTTTAACTGTACTTCGGCAGAGAGAGCGTCATTGTCGACTTCGCTGTTGCCTTCGAAGGCGACCTGGTTGACGACCGGATTTTCGACGACAGTCACAACCACGGCGTTGCCATCGCGGTCGATGTTAACGTCCTGAAAAAGGCCCGTGGCAAACAAAGATTTCAGCGACGCGTCAACCGCGCCGGCATCATAAGCGTCGCCTTTTTGGATTTGCAAATACGAGCGGACGGTCTCCTGCTCGACGCGGCGGTTCCCCTCAACGCGGATTTCGCTGACAGCTTGTGCGTATGCGGCGCCTGGGGCCGCAATAAACACTGCCAAAAACAGCAGCGGCGCGATCATCCAAGACCAACGGCACAAATGCCAACGGCAAGGCGGCATGATCTTGATTTTCGCCATGCGCTGTAAAACCTTCGTGGTGCGCCGGACACCCCCTCATCACACGTGCCCCCCGGCGTGAGGACAGCATGCGAGGCTTCCCAGACACGTCTATCCTGACCGTTTGCCGGTCTAAGATCCCGTAATCCGGAAACCCCCTCGAAACTCCAGCCCTGTTTAACGATTCAGCAAGCTGTTTGGAAGTGGCAAGAATGCGTCACTGGCCGTGATTCTGCAAGCCCCTCGAGGGTGGCGGTCAACCCATTGAACTAAATATCGTTTTTGCTTTGCGGATCAGGTCGTTTCCGTTCGCAAATATCATCAAAGAGACAAGAACGGCGAAACCGATTCGGAAGGCAATCTCCTGAACCTTCGGCGGCAACGGTTTACGGAACACGGCTTCGAACGCGTAAAACATCAAGTGGCCGCCATCCAAAACCGGGATCGGGAACAGGTTCAACAGTCCAATACTGACTGAAAAATAGGCTAACAACCTAAGCGTGCTATCAAAGCCCGATTCCATTGCTTTGCCGGTGACCTCGCCCATCATGGTCAAGCCACCGATTTGATCAGCAGATTGACGGCCGATGAAAATATCGCGGACGCCAGCTAGCGTTTTGCCAATGATCCACCACGTCTCCGAAACACCGAGGCGCACAGCTTGCAATGGACCGACAGCCACCGGCTTCGGCATGTCCGGAGCGATACCGATGCGGCCAGTTTCAGTCGTTTTGCCATCTGCACTGGTAACTGTCTTGGCCGCGGGCGTCACCGTCACATTCGAGCGTTCCATCCCGCGCTCAATCTTGACCGTCAATGGACGGCCGGCATTGGGACCGATGACGGTCGCCAATGCGTCAAAGCTCTGGATCGGCTTGCCGTCGACTTCAACGATGAGATCGCCTGGCTTTAATCCCGCCGCTTCGGCCGGAGATCGATCCTGGACGACGCCAATGCGCGCTTCCTGCCATCTGTTGGCGCCGATATCGCCAAGATCCATTTCAATATCGAGAAAATTCTTGATCTTGATGCTGTCGGGCGTGACCGGAATCAGCAACTTTCCGCCGCCGCGATCGATGATGAAGTCGAGTTCCCGGCCGCCGTTCGTGCTGATAATACTGTCGATATCATCGAATGTTTCGACATCTTCCCCGGCAATTGAGACCACGCGATCGCCGGCCTTAAGGCCTGCACGCGCCGCCGGACTGCCGTCTCGAATACCGTCGAATACTGGAGCCGGCATCCTGACGCCGTACGCGCCAAACACCAAACTATAGACAAAGATTGCGAGAATGAAGTTCGCGAGCGGCCCTGCCACCACCACAGCTGCGCGCTGCCACAGTGGCTTCAAGCGAAACGCACCGGCACGTTCCTCGGGCGACATTTTCGCAAGGACTTCGTCGGGCTCCGAGCCAGCACTCGCCGCATTGGCGTCGTCGATGAATTTAACATAGCCACCGAGCGGCACAGCGGCGATCCGCCAGCGTGTACCGTGACTATCAAAGCGGTGCCAAAGTTCTTTTCCGAACCCAACGGAAAACGTGTGGACCTTTACCCCACACCAGCGTGCGACCAGGAAGTGACCCATCTCGTGGACAAAGACGATGACCATGATAACCGCAAGAAACCCTGCGATGGTTGTCAAAGTACCCATCAATCACAACTCCACTTGCCGCGCCGGAAATCAGAACAGGATATAGGGATTGCACGTTAAGAAACCAACTCCATTTGGTTAATTGGCCGCCAATCATCCCGCCAGAATGAGACAGTATCTACCTAGAGTAGTGAGTTGGCTCAACTATGTCAGCACGGCTTGCGCCAAGTCGCGCGCCTCCTGATCGACGGCCAAAATATCGTCGAGTGTTGTCGCTGGCGTGATGAGGCCGCGCTGTTCGGCGGCGTTCAGCACCGCCTCAACGCTGCTGGCAATGTCCATAAAGCCGATTTGGCGGTTCAGAAACGCGGCAACCGCAATCTCGTTGGCCGCATTCAGGATCGCGGGCGCCGTGTCACCCCGCTCAAGCGCCTGACGCGCGACTCTGAGCGCCGGGAAGCGGTCGGCATCGGGGGCTTCGAACGTCAGAGCACCCGCGGTCACGAGATCGAGCCGAGCCACGGGCGTCGCCATCCTTGCCGGCCAAGCCAGCGCTATTGAGATCGGGGTTCGCATATCCGGCGGTCCGAGTTGCGCCAGCACTGAGCCGTCTTTGTAAAACACCAGCGCATGGACCAGCGACTGCGGGTGCACGACAGTATCGAGCTGGTTTTTGGCGACCGGGAACAGATGGAAAGCCTCGATCAACTCGAGGCCTTTGTTCATCAGCGTTGCGCTGTCGATGGTGATCTTTGCCCCCATCGACCAATTCGGATGCCGCAACGCCTCCTCGGGCGTCGCCCGAAGCAAACGCTCCCTATCCCAGGTTCGAAATGGCCCCCCCGATGCTGTTAGCGTGATCTTTTCGATGGACGCTGGATCGGCGCCCTGGAGCGCCTGAAACGCCGCCGAGTGTTCGCTGTCGACGGGCAGCAATTCGGCTTTCGATTTTGCTACTTCGGCCAAGAACACATCACCGGCGGAAACCAGACATTCCTTATTGGCGAGCGCGATGCGGGTTCCTTGGCGGGCGGCGGCGAATGTCGGCCGCAACCCCGCCGCGCCGACAATCGCGGCGACACTACAATCGACCGGTTCGGAGGCCGCTTCGACCAGGCCGTCTTCGCCACCCATCGGACGAATACCAGTGCCCCACAACCGCTTCCGCAGCTCATCGAGACCAGCCGGATTGCCGATGGCCGCGATCTTGGCTTTGTGCTGGATTGCCATGTCGGCGAGCAAGCCAGCGTTATTCTGTGCCGTCAGCGCCACGATATCGAACCGCTCGGGATTACGCCCAATCAGATCCAGTGTGCTTTGACCGATTGAACCGGTCGCGCCGAGAATGCTGACGCGCTTCGGCGGTCCTGAATAGTGACTCGTGTGATTGTTCATTCCGAAGCGCCGCCGGTGCCGGTGTTTCGCAAGCGATGCACGAGCGAGCGGATCAATACAAGGGTTTCAGGGCGCGCGGGGACGGTTCGCCGGAAAGCCTGCATCGACGTTCTTTTGTATAAAGCCCGATTGTGGTAAGCTGTGCCAATGAACCTACAGGTGAAAATACTTCTTGGTGAAGCAGGCAAGTTAGCTCCGGAAGATCAGATCGATCTCGCCGAGAGCATACTTGTCAACCTTCCTGCTGACGCGGAATGGGACCACGCCTGGGCCATAGAAGGCCAACGGCGCCTGCAAGCGGTTCGACGTGGCGAGGACGCAACCTTTGAAGCTGACGAAGTCTTTGCAGATATTCGCGGCCGATTGGCAAATGCCAAGGACAGGCAGCGTCCGTGAACATCAGGTTCGTTTCTGCGGCCCGCATTGAAATGTTTCGGGCCGCGCGAGCCTATGAGCGCAAACGAGGCGGATTGGGCGAGCGCTTTCTTCTCGAAGCCGAGCGAACACTGGCATTCATAAAAGCACATCCCTCAGCACGAGCACCCATAATAGAAGATACGCGCCGCTGGAGGCTTTCAACGTTTCCGTATGGACTACTTTATGCCGTGGAGGGCGAAACGGTTTACGTCCTGGCCGTGGGGCACCTGCGACGGGATCCGAAGTTCTGGAAAGAACGCTCCCGCCGAGAGCGGGCATGAGCGGGCACTCAAAACCAATACAGTTTATGAACTGTGACGCCTTTGCCTCGCTGCGCGCCTGAAGTTCGCGCCGTCACAAAATTGGGCTTCTGATCCGCACCGAAACAGCCAAAACTCTGTCTCGCAGTTCAATTTCACATGGAGAATTGGCCCGTGACCAAGATCTTGACTATTGCCATTACATTCGCCGTTTGCGCAGCCTCCTTTAGCGCCGCCTCTGCACCGGCCGAAGCCGCGAGCAAGAAAGCCCGCAGCTCCGCCGCCTTGGCCGACGCGCCGCACGACGCCCGCTTTGAACGTGGCTATATTTGCTACGTTGATCACTACCATTACGGCTCGAGCACCGGACAAGCTTCGCGCAAGGCAGCCGAAGCCTCCGCCATCGGCTCGTGGGAAGGCTTTGTCGATTTCGAATACGGCTCTGCCTGGGCGCGACTTTCAAAAGCCGGCAGCAAACGCATGAGCTGCGATCAATCCGCCGGCGGCTGGGGCTGCAATGTGGAAGCACGGCCGTGTAAGTGAGGTGGGTGGGCGTCATGGACGATGACGATGGACTGCGCTTCACGAAGATCTGTAGGAGATCTGTAGGGTGGAATAAAGCGAAGCGTATTCCACCATGGGCCTCACAACACGAGACACGGCTGCGGTGGAATACGGCGCGCTATGCGGTGGTGATCGATTCCAAGCCCCGTGCCGCGCGCCTTAATTCCACCCTACGCACCTTTTTTGTTCGGATAGCGTCGAAGCTGTG
>JANNFX010000222.1:0-42107 GCA_031380225.1 Hyphomicrobium sp. | reverse complement strand
AGCAGCCCTTGAACCGAGGACAACTCCTTGCCCGAGTTATCCTTTGCCGCCGACACCTCAGAACGCAACTTCGCGACTTCCTGTTCCTGAGCAGTGTGAGCTGCCGTGAGATCAGACTTCAATTTTGTGATCTCGGCGTCTTTCGATGCTGACGCTTGCAGGTCGCGCTTGAGCTTTGAGACCTCGTCGGCGTGCGTGGCAGCAGCCTTCGTTGCCGCCTCAATTTCACTTTTCAAGCGATTGGCTTCTGCAAGTTTTGCCTCGTCGGCTTTCTTTGCAGCATCCAGGTCTGCCCGCAGCTTTGATAAATCTGCAGTGTGCGATTGCGCTGCTTTCTTCGCATTCTCCAATTCTGTTGTGGCTTTTGAAAGCAGCCCTTGAACCGAGGACAACTCCTTGCCCGAGTTATCCTTTGCCGCCGACACCTCAGAACGCAACTTCGCGACTTCCTGTTCCTGAGCAGTGTGAGCTGCCGTGAGATCAGACTTGAGTTTCACAATCTCGGCGTCTTTCGCCTGAGCGGCTTGCAAGCCGCGCGTCAACCTTGCAACTTCATCAACTTGACCCGCGCCAGCTTTTTTGGACGCTTCAATTGCAGCCTTCAGCTGCATCGCCTCCGCGACATTCGCCGCGTCGGATTTCTTAGTCACTTCAAGGTCTGACTTATACTTTGCGACTTCCGATGCATGGCTTTGGGTCGTCTTCTTCGCTGCCTCAAGTTCAGTCTTTAGTTTTACAACTTCATCTGAACGGCTCGAAGCGGCCGTCGTCAATGTGTGAATTTCTGAGCGAAGTTTTAGAACCTCTCCGCTTTCAACTGAAGCCAAGCCTTGTTTAACGGTCAAAGCATCGTGCTCATCCTTGAGCGTATGGTAGCGCTCATTGGCACGGCTTAAGTACTCATAGTGGTCGCGCTCACGGACGCCCCAATTGTTGACGTCACGCAGGTACATTTTGTCGAGCAGCCAGTAGAGAAGCCAACCCGTCAACAACCCCGCAACAAACCACCAAATGAGACAGGTAGTGGTGCTAAGCCCAACCCACATAACTAGCCTTCCCTACATTGATCCGAGCGCCGCGGCGGTGCGCGGCCCGCGGCGGCCCGCGGGCAAAACCCCATCAAATGTCGCCTGCATCGCAACTGGCTGCAATGACCAATTCGAAAAATTCGTACACTGGTTAACCACTGTTGAGGTTAACGCCGCGGCCGCGCTTTGTCAGCGCAAGACATGCTGCATCAAAGCGCGCAGCTCGGCAGGCCGGACGGGCTTTCGCAATAACTCGCAGCCTGCATCTAGCGATTGCATAGCCGTATGGTCAGCGTAGTCGGCGGTGACGATAATACCTGGAAGAACTGGACTGAATGCGGAACGCAATTTAGCCACCGCAGCCAACCCGGTCTCGCCGCCGTCCAAGTGATAGTCTGCAAGTACCAACACAGGGTGGAATTGGGGATCATCATAAATTAGACGATCGAGATCACCGAGGCTGGCGGCAATGCGCGTATCACAGCCCCAATGGGTTAATAGAGATTGCATTGCTTCACGCACCGAGCGGTCGTTGTCGATGATGACCACTGGCGCCGCATTGAAGCCATAGGCTTCTGGAGCCGGTGACCGGCTGGCTTGTGCTGCGGGAAGTGACCCATGCCCCATATCAGGAACGGTAACACTGAAACGGGTACCGCGTCCTGGCCACGATTTCAGTTCGACTCGATGGCTGAGGGCTTCCGACATGCGCTGGACGATAGCCAATCCCAATCCGAATCCCGTGACCTTGCCGGTTTCGGCCTGGGTGCCACCGCGATGAAATTCTTCGAAGATACGCTCTTGCTCTGTTGGCTCGATGCCGCTGCCCGTATCCCAAACTTCGATCCTGATCCCATCAACGCGCTGCCGGGCCGCAAGGAGCACGCGGCCGCGGTCCGTATAATTGACAGCGTTGGCGAGAAGATTCTGTAAAATGCGGCGAAGCATCAACGGATCGCTGCGGGTGAGCGCAGTTGTCGTGCGGACCGTCAACAAAATTCCTTTTGACAACGCGATGGGACGCACACCGGCCGCGACTGCCTCGAACAGCGGCATTAAAGCTGTCGTAACCAGCGACGGCTTCACGACGCCAGCTTCAAGTTTCGAGAGATCTAGCAATTGCCGCAGCAGATCCTCGATTGTTGACAGCGAATGATCGAGTTGCTCAGCCAAACGCTGCGACTGTTGGGCCGACATTTCATCACCCATGGCGGACAACGAAAGCCGCGCCGCATGCAATGGTTGCAGCAGATCGTGACCGACAGCCGTAAAAAAACGCGTCTTAAAACGGTTCGCACGCTCAGCCGCATCGCGGGCATCAACCAACTCGAAATTTGCTGTCTCAAGACGCAATAGCGCCGTCTTCAAAGCTTCTGTTCTAAGCCTCACTTGAGATTCGAGGTTGATCGCTGTCTGAAACAGCGAAAAGGCATTGGCTTGTTGATCCATTGAGCGCTCAACGCGGTTCAAAAGAGCGGCATTGATCTTGGCAAGCTTGTCGATTTCGCGCTGTGCGGCGGGGTCGTAAGGCGTGCCTGAGCGTCGGGTAGTGCTCATGACTGATCTCCCGTGCCTGGCACCCGCCCACCGGTTGCAAACGCAATTCCGGTCAACGTCTGATTCAAGTGCATCGCATTGAACTGTTCGCCATAGGTATGAAAGCCGCAGACATTATGCTTACGGTACAGCTCCTCCATCAGATGACGCGTTTGGCGATTTTCGGCATCAAGACGGCGCAAGATACAATCAAACCCCAGCACCATATCAATGCCGCCGAGCGACTCCGAGATATCATCGAGGACTGTTGCCGTCGCGCGCAGCATGTCTTGGGGCTCGGCGACGGTGAAAACTAAGCCTTCGTCAATGGCGCAAAAAAATGTCAAGCTGCCATCGGCATTCATGTTGCGGATCGACCGGCAATAATAGTCTCCCCCAACCTTTACGACTAACGGATGCGAGGCGAAACTAAACGGACCCAGATCGTCGGGCATAAGTCCGATTGCAGACGCATATTCCCGTGCAGCCGGCTCAGCATTTAGTTCATAGACAATTCGCTTTTCAGTATCTGCCGAGGTCACGACAAGTTTGACCGGAGTTGGTGTAAAATTTTGTGTTTTGAAAACGCGGAATGGAACGTCGGTCTCGACAAGCAGCACGACCGCTGCATCATGAACGACACGGCCGTCATAAATCAAAGCCGTGCGCTGGAACGCCAGTGAGTCACCCGCCGATCCTCCGACCAACTGCACATCGTCAAGCGCCCAGTGAACCGAGGCCACAAGTGTCTCTTCCGAATTGGACAAGCCATCGACCAGCATGAGCGCAAACGCCCGTTCGCCCGCTGGCCGGCTTTGATCATTCCTGATCTTTGATTTCAGCTTGCGAACTGTTTCAGAGGCCCGCTCAACCGCGACCGCACACACGCCTTCAATTAAGCCGGTGTGGACATGAAACGATGCAGCCGGGAACCCGATCAGCACAACCCCACCCATCGACATGCCCGGCGGCCCGATTTCTCCCGCTGTTGAACAGCCCGACAATGGGATGCCGGGAAATGCGGCACCCAACAGCAAGGCCAGCTCTTCAGGATTCTGCTCGGGTGAGAAAAACAACAGTAAATGGTCAATAGCCTGCCCAGCAACCGACTGCCCGTCTGGCGCAAACTTTGCGCTCAATTCTGCCACGGCTCGGACTGCAGTCGGCGCATAACTCGATGCTACTCGAATGCCGCTTGTTCCGCGAACCCACGATGTCTCGTCCACACTACCTAGCCTCAGATACAATCCGTCCCTTGCGGGCAAGCCTATTGAAAGCCACATTATAGCGAAATGGCAAGCTGTGGGGAGTATACTTCAGGTCAAGAACTGGCGGGTTTGGGTCCGGCGGACAGTTCAAATGAATAAAATGAATTGTTCTCAGCGGCGGAAGGCAGATAACGCTAACCATACAACCGGCGACGATGGAATACGAACAGCCCGGCCCGCCGTCCGGATTCTAAGTCGATGGAAACTTAATCCTACGCTGCCCGTGAAATCTTACGCGACGCGAAGGGCGTTCTCGCCCGCTTGCGGCGCAAAGTTGATTAAACACCAAACGAAGGGGAATTTCGATGTCTGAAATCTGGTTCCGAGCTGGCGAAGCAACAGTTTTAGCGGCTCCCGGCCAAGCCACCGACGCCATGCCTGAGATTCTGATTGGATCGGTGCGCGGGCCCGTCGGCCATGCGTTTGCATCCATGATGGGGCAAGCGGTCGGACACACCCGCATGTTCGTCATCCGCGATCTCAATCAGATGGTGCGGCCGCCGGCGATCATGACGACCAAGGTCACAATTCCAAGTGCGGCCTATGTCGACCTGTTGGGCGGCGTCGTTCAGGCCGCCATTGGAGACGGCATCGTCGATAGCATCGCCGACGGCACTTTGCCGAAAGATGGCCTTGACGATCTCTGCATGATTTTCACAGTTTGGCTCGATTTGCGTTGCGCGGAAGACCCCAACCTCGACAAGAAAGATCTTTACCGCACGAACTATGAAGCCACCAAGATCGCTATCGGGCGGGCAATGCGGGGAGAGCCAACGGTTGACCAACTGTTGGCCAATCGCAAAACGATCAAACACTATGCGCTCGAAGACGTGATTGACTATTGATCCGCTGCCGATTGGGGATGACGAATGCCAAGACACCTGACCCTCGAGGAGCTTCACGCTGGCCTCGCTGAAATTATCGCTTCACCAGCGGACTATGGCGTACTTCGAGCCATTGTCGTCCGCCCCAGTCCAGGCGAGCGGCGTGAACTTGAAAGTTGCGAGATTAGTTTGGCAGGCGGCACGCATGGTGACGCTTGGGCTCAAGGCTGTTGGAAGACGGCCGACGACGGCAAGCCTCACCCCGATGTTCAAGTTTGCATCATGAATGCGCGCTGCATCGCGCTCATTGCCGGTCAGCGCGGCAACTGGGCTCCGGCAGGAGACAATCTCTTTATCGACCTCGACTTAACGCCGGGCAACTTGCCTGTTGGCCAACGTTTATCCATCGGCACCGCCATCATCGAGGTCACCGGTACGCCGCACAACGGCTGCGCAAATTTCGTGGAACGATACGGCCGCGAAGCCACCGTTTTCGTCAATACTGGTGAAGGTCGGCGGCTCAGGTTACGCGGCATCTATGCGCGTGTCGTTCAGGACGGGCGCGTGTCGGTTGGCGACCGGGTGGCAAAAATTGCGCAAATGTCCCGATGAATGAATGCTGTTTTGGCGACGACTTAACACGCGGGTCCGTTGCAAGTGCAGCTTTCTCATGGCTTAATCCTGCCCAGCTGAATACTATCAACATCCAGATTGATTGATCTGGTGCAGCTCCCCAATCAATTCGAATGCGCCCCGATGCAACTCAAATCGGCGCCATCCGAACCCGCTCAGCACGCTCAACCAGATCGACCATATGTGATGCCGCGTGAGTAGTGAGCGGATGCGTTGTGAAGCCAGGCCTCGGCGAAATAAAAATCGCCATCTCCCGGATCAGATCGAGTTGGCGATCAGACGCTTCTGAGAGTAACGCAATCAACAAATTCTCAAGAGCGATGACCCGAATCCGCATCTGAACAAATTCGGCGCTTTCCGGATTGCGTCCGACAAGGCCGTTTGGCGACACCATGTTGCACTCATCATCTGCAATTGCTTCGTGTGCGGGACGTTGCTTCACATGACATCTCCCAACGTAGTGATGCGATACGAACCAAGCGCAGATTTGCACAAGTTCGTTGGCTAACAACGCGCTGTGTCTTGATCGGTTCCGATCGCATCCTGCTGCTGAGCAATCGCGGCATTTGGAACAAAGCCACCACCTCAGAGTTTAACCACGTGAGGAACGGATTGATCTACGGCGGTGCCGTTAATCCGAATCCACGAACCCCAACCGTCGCGGCTCGTTCGCACTGTTGGAGTTCTTAACACTTGAAAGGGCATTTAAATGCGTATGATGACATCGAAATATACAGCACTCGCAGCAGCGGCCTTCATTTCTCTCGCCGGCATCGCTTCAATGCCGTCAAGTGCAAGTGCCGAAGTCCGCGCAGATAACCCCAATCTGCACAATGTGTTGTCTGACAACCGTGCAAACCGTGGTCTGCGTCATCGCGGCGGACTGCGCAATGAAGACGGAAATTGGAATCATCGCTATCGTGGATCCAATCACTCCTACTACAACAATGGCTACCGCCGTTACAACCGGAATGGAGGTTTCGGCATCTATCTGAACCTCGGTGACAACAGCTCCGGCTGCGGTTACCAATACCGCAAGTGGAAGTACACTGGCAGCCGTTATTGGCGTTCGCAGTACT
Source organism: Hyphomicrobium sp. (assembly GCA_031380225.1). GTDB lineage: Bacteria > Pseudomonadota > Alphaproteobacteria > Rhizobiales > Hyphomicrobiaceae > JANNFX01. The sequence goes on along the minus strand of JANNFX010000222.1, from coordinate 35,739 downwards.
ATAATTGCATCGGCTAAAAATTACGCCTAGTCCCACTTTGCGGGCCTCCAACGACAGTTGGGGGCCCGTTTCGTTGAAGGCTGCATTTGGCGCGTACATCGGAACTCAGGCTGCGCCGAAACGTTGACCTGTCAAGCTTATGGAGAGTCCACATGGCAATGCCCGCAAACCAACGACGGCTGACCGACGTTGCGTGTCCTCATCCTGCCGCACTGTTAAATCCAGTCTTCAACTTTGTTGCTTCCTAACTTGCGGCTTTCAGTGTCATTGATAAACTAGAAAATCGAAGGATGCTGGTATGAAGAAGCTCGTTTGGGTCACATTGTTTGCGGCGCTGGCTGCGTTGACGTTGCACTTGCCAGCAGATGGGGCTGCCAAGTCTACTCGGCCGCAATCTCTGATCGCCGGTACGATCGCCGAACGAGATGGGAATCTTGCCTCTTCCGGCGACCGGCGTGGCTGGGGCCACAACGATCGCCGCCAACACAATAATCGGCACCGGGCCGGCAGCCGGAATTTTGGTGGAATGAATCCATACAATGGTAGCGATGGATTTGGCGGTCCCGATCTACTTATGGGTTTTGGCGGCAAAGCCGGACCTGGAATCCGCAATCGAACCAATAACAATAATGGCGAACATCACGATGGGCGTTGACGCTCGTTCGTTCTCGCTAAAATATGTGGCAGACGGCCGGGTCTTCAGACAGCGGTCTGGACGATTGCAAGTCTAATTCAAGCAAATTCCCGCAGTTCCCCGAGAAATCACGGTGCTTCGATTGGCGAGGCCTTGAAACCAAGGCTCACATCCCAATATCTAGGAATGAATTTTAACCCTCTCGGTTGCCAGCCCACTCACTCATATCCAAAACTCAACACATCGGGTCACTTCGGGTCACTGCCGCTTATGACATAAAAGTTGACGGATCGATTGGACAAGTCGAAGAAGCCTGTCGTCTTTAGTGCGACTGCACTGACGTTAATTGCTGCCGTGGCTGCGCTCGTAGTTTTTACCATGAGGTTGGGCAGATCGAGTTTCGGTTGGTATCGAAGTCTGAGTAAACTTTTTCTAACACAACTGGGAACCTAATGCGGATTGGCGCGTTGCATCAAAGTCATCGGTGGTCCGCGGTGATCCAGAATTTGATCCGCGACAGGCGCGGCCGGCCCGGAGTCCGCTCAATGCAATCAACGCATAACACCCTGTCCGAAAACATCCGCGGTCAATCTGTCGAGATTTTAAACTTGCATTTGGCGGCTGCCATTGACTTGCATGCACAGGTTAAGCTTGCGCATTGGAATGTCCGCGGCGCAAATTTCATTGCCATCCACAAGTTGTTCGACACAGTTTCTGAAGAAGTTGAAAAGTATTCTGACATGATCGCCGAACGTGCAGGCGGATTGGGCGGCACAGCCCATGGCGGCGTGCAAGTTGCAGCAGAGCGTTCGTTTCTCATACCGTATCCACTCGGCATCGCTGAGGACAAGAAACACGTTTTTGCAGTATCCAGTGCACTTGCGGCGTTTGGACAATCAGCGCGCGAAGCCATCGACAAGACCACTAGCTTCGGTGACTTAGACACGGCGGATCTCTTCACCGAAATCTCACGCGGCGTGGACCAGCAGCTTTATTTCGTCGAATCGCATATCTCCCCAGCGTAAAAACCGGTGACGAACTGGTACTGGTACTTGGTTTACAAATCTATTCAGCTGCCGACGCTCTCGCCTCCATAGCTCCCATGGTCAATTTGATCTCTTGAACGTCACCTGATTGCATCATCGCAACCTTGGCGGAGTTGCCACTGTCGACGACAAGCGGCGCTCCATTTAACGTTGCAGACAATAGCCCTCGTGACACTTGAGCTGGATTGGTGACGACAATCCGGTAGAGTGTCCCTTGATATCGGTACTCAACTTCAAATCCTTGCCAATCAGACGGAATACATGGCGAAATAATCAGTACATCACCTTCTTTCGTGATGCCCAAGACATGCTCGAGAGCAGCACGATAGGTCCAACCCGCTGCCCCCGTATACCATGACCACCCGCCACGACCATTATTCTGACCCGTCGAATAAATATCTGCAGCCATCACGTACGGCTCAAGCCGGTAGCGGCGGCTGCCTGCGCGGCTTGCCGACAATCTAATCGGATTGATCAGCGACAACAACTCGCCGGCTGCATTGCCGTCGCCGAGCCCGGCCAACGCAATAATGCACCACGCCGCAGCGTGAGTGTATTGCCCACCGTTTTCGCGCAATCCTGGTGGATAGGCTTTGATATAGCCTGGATCGGGCTTGGCCGTATCGAAGGGTGGCGAAAACAAGAGTGCGAGTTTTGTATCACGATCAATTAAGCGCGTTCTAACCGCCTCCATTGCAGTTCGCGTGCGATCCGGTTGCCCGGCCTTCGACATCACACTCCACGACTGCGATACAGAATCGATCTGACATTCCTCGCTATCCCGGCTTCCAAGAGGAGTGCCGTCGTCGAAATACCCGCGCCGGTACCAATCCCCATCCCACCCGTTGGACTCAAGTGCTTGGCGCAAACTTTCCGTCTCCGCTCGCCACCGTTCCGCGCGATTCGCGTCGCCGCGCGCTTCGGCGTGAGGCAACATGCCGTTCAGGCAGGAAATCAAAAACCAACTCAGCCAAATGCTTTCGCCGCGGCCTTCGACACCCACGCGGTTCATGCCGTCATTCCAATCACCGCCGCCAAATAGCGCAAGACCGTGAGAGCCCTTTGCGATAGATCGATCAATTGCGCGGGCACAATGCTCGTACATTGATCCAGTGAGATCGGAGTCGTACGGCAAGAAATACGCTTCGTGCTCGTGTTCCTTCAACACCGGCCCGTCTATGAATGGGATATCCACGTTAAGCAGAGCAACGTCGCCCGTCGTCTTAACGTAATGGGTCGTTACATAAGCCAACCACAGGCAGCTATCAGCGATGCGCGTCCGGATGCCGTGCCCAGAGGGTTCAAGCCACCAATGCTGCACGTCGCCTTCGGGAAATTGCCTGCCTGCTGCCTTCAATAAATGCGCGCGCGCTAAATCGGGCCGTGTCATTGCCAGCGACATGACATCTTGAAGTTGATCGCGATATCCAAACGCGCCGCCTGCTTGATAAAGGCCGCCACGCCCCCATAGCCGGCACGACAGAGTCTGATATGGCAGCCATCTGTTAACAAGGATATCGAGAGCTCGATCAGGCGTCTTGATCTGCATTTGGCTTACAAAATCATCCCAACTCGAAACAGTTGCGGCAAGCGCGTCTGCAGAGTTGGCATTTGAGTACTTGATCGCCAACTGTTCGGCTTCTGCCCTGCTAGACGCGTCACCCAGCAATACGACAACTTCAGCAGATGCTCGGGCATCGAGATTCAAGACAGTTTGCAAAACGGCGCACGGGTCAAGACCGGTACCAGACTTCGATCGAAGTATATTTTCTCCCGCTAGCCCTGCTGGATTGTCGAGGCGGCCGTTTGGACCGATGAAATCATGGCGATCAGCAGTCCATCCTAAAATACCGCCAGTCATGGTAGAAAACGCCACGCGCCCGGGGAAAAAATTGTGCCATGGATTGCGGCTGAAAATCGTGCTGCAGCGCTCATCGTATTCCGTCGAAATTTGGCCAGACGTGGTTCGGCGTGACTGTCCGAGAACCCATTCAACATAACTCGTCACTGTCAGCGAGCGAGGTTTTCCTGAGCGATTGCGCACCGTAAGTCTGGATATTTTGACCGGATCGTCGCCTGCAACAAATTGCTCAAGAACCAACTCAATCCCGCGCGAAGTATGTTCAAACCGCGTATACCCCTGACCATGAGCGACTATATAAGGGGAGGCGTGATCACGGATTGGCGACGCCGTGGGACTCCACAGTTCCCCTGTGTCGTCATCGCGAATATAGATGACTTCGCCAGAGCGGTTAATGACTGGATCATTTGACCACGGGGAGATTTGGCGTTCGCGGCAATTCAACGACCATGTATATCCGCCGCCATCCGCCGACACCTGAAAGCCAAACCTGGAATTGGCAATAACGTTGACCCAGGGAGCCGGCGTCGACTGCCCCGAGTCGAAAATAACCACGTACTCGCGCCCATCTCGTTGAAAGCCTCCGTAACCATTGAAAAACTCAAGTCTGGATGTATCCATCCGTGCAACTGGATCTTCAGACAATGGCGCACGCCGAACGGGAATTAAACGTCCCGCTGGCTGCTTGGCAAGGCGGGCAATTTGATCTGCCAATGAACCACGCCGGGCATGGAAAGCAGCTCGGGCAGCTGCAGGAAGTGCTGCTAGAGTGCGGGGTTCAATGAGGTCGGAGCGGAGGAGGTACACCGAGCCTTTGGAATTGTCGCGGCCGAGCCGATGCCGGCTCGTTACCGATTGGCAAAGTGTTTCAAGAGAATTCTGCAATTCTTGTTGATAGGATGCAGAGTGGTCATTGAGGACGACCAGATCCGCTTCTATTCCCTTGCTACGCCAATATTCATAGGCGTGGAGCAATTGCCTGACGAGACCAATGTCTTCTATTTCGCTGATCCGGACGAGCACGATTGGCAAGTCCCCGGAAATTCCCGACTGCCAAAGCGCACCCAAGCCCAAAGCACCATTTTGCAAAACATGTTCTGGAGCGCGCAACGACCGTGACGAGTAGGCCAGAGCGCCGGCAATTTGCTGGAATAGACTTGCGTCATCTGCCTCGATCCCAAGATGTCGTAATTCAACCAGCCCGTGCGACCAGGCTAAAGTGGATGTCCGCGCAAACGCGCCTGCGTCCTTGTATTTCTCGATCAACGGCTTAAGTGCTTCCCGGTTATTTGCGGCAAGCGTCCAAAATGCAATTCGTATCGTTACTCCTGGCGGAATCGTCACCCGTTGCCGGATTGCAAATACTGGATCGATCACCGCCCCAGTGGTACTCTCAAGCGGCCGGCCATTGATAATGGAGATCGGTGAGGCCAAATTCCGCCCGCGCCCGATAAATTTGCTGCGGTCGGTCTCATATTCAAATGCGCCTGTCCCCACCGCTGAAACCGCGAAAGTTGCAACATGAATTTCGGGCTCTTTGGGCTCGCGCCGGCGTCGTGTCGCAATCAACGCTCCAGACTGCTCATCAAACTCCGTTACAACAAACAGCTTCGAAAACGCGGGATGGGCCGCGTCAGCCTCGGCTGCTGCCAGCACCAACTCTTCATAACTCGTCACATCAATTGTGCGATGCTTCTTGCCCAAGTTGGTGACACTGATGCGCCGGCAGGTGGCCGGGTCTTCTGGCGACACGACGACATCAAGTACGGTCTTCAGAGAACCATCTGTCCGTGACAGTTGAACCCTATCTTCGGAAAATGCCGCTTCGAACGATGCAGGTGCAGCGCCGACTGGCTGCTCGCCGGCAGACCAAAGCGCACCAGTTTGAATGTCGCGCAGGTAAACATACGAACCCAAGTTATCCAGTGTCGCATCAGCCATCCAACGCGTAATCGCCAGCCCATTCCACTTTGTGTATCCACTACCCGACGCCGTCATCATGACGCTCAGACGCCCGTGGCTTAAAAATTGGCAATCGGGAGTTGGGCCGATCCGCGCCGTGACGCGGCGGACTGCGGCGAGGCTCAATTCGTCTTCGTCTGGCCCTGCCCTCATCAAGGTGGCTCGCTGGACAGGTTTAGGAACAAGGCGGGGTGTGCGCTCCTGCAACAGAAGTTCGGTGGCTTGTATGATCGGCGCAGCGTGAAACCGGCGTGCTATTATACTGTCGAGTACAGTGTTGGCGAGTGCGACGATCGTCATGCCCTGGTGATGAGCCATATAGGCCTTGATCACTTCGCATCGCTCAGAATGAGCCACGCGGGACGGTGTGAAATCGATCGCTTCATAATAGCCATAAGCGCCGCAACCGCCAAGGCGTTCGAGCCGCGCGTAATTACTGGCAGCCGAATTGGGTAGAACGAGACTGGCGAGAGCTGTCGCATAGGGTGCAATGACGAGATTTTCACCTAGTCCGCGCTTTAATCCAAGCTCCGGTATCCCAAAGCTGGAGTATTGATAAGTGAATTCAAGATCGCGCGCGTTATAAGCCGATTCTGAAACGCCCCACGGCGTTCCATTTTTTTTACCAAACCGAATCTGCTCACCGACAGCAACCCTCGCAGTGCTTCCCAGAAGACTGTCACGCGGCGTCAAAGTGACAAGATCTGGCATGAGATACTCAAACATTGAGCCCGACCATGAAATGAGCGCTGCTGTTCCTTCGATAGGCAGAAGTGTTCTGCTGAGCCTAAACCAGTGACGGGAACCCAAATCACCTTTAGCGATCGCCACAAAGCTAGCGAGCCGGGCTTCAGATGCGAGCAAATCGTAACAGCTGTCATCGAGCTGTTCGCTTACTGTCGAATAGCCAATCGATAGAAGTTCCCGCTCTTGATCGACTAGAAATTTGAAATCCATTGACAAGGCCATGTATTCGGCCGAGTCCGCAATAGCTGTTAGCCGGCGGCGCAACGCCTTCAATTCAACGGCGTTAAGCTGAGCATATTGCGCATGGCTTTCTGCTTGTTTCGAGATCGCATAGGCCACCTTCCTAGAAAACGGCGCGGCAGCGTCATGGCTAAGATGGTCCGCGATCCGCAATGCGCTGATTCTGACTGCCTCCCAATCGATCTGGCCACTGGCCTGATCGGAGCCATTATCGGTATCATTGGTTGGTGTCGCTTCCGCGTCTAGGCTTTCAAGCGCTTGGCGAATTGTTGGATGATCGCCAGATTTTAGCAATCCAGATCTCAATAAACTGACGCAATCCCTGAGCCCGTCTCGAGCCGCAGCGTTTGGTTTGCCGTCCTCTGCCCATTCCCTGCACGCACTGGCCACTGCCAGAAGATGACCGGCCAGGTTTCCACTATCTACCGTTGACACATACTGCGGCTCCAGAACAGCTAGAGTACGCGTGTCATACCAATTGAAAAAATGTCCATTGAAGCGCGCCATTTGGGCGGCGGTCCGCAACGTTTTCTCGAGACGCTCGGCAGCGTCATAAACTGAGATCCAACCGAAGTCGTGCGCACCCACTACGGACAGGAGGTATAGGCCGATATTAGTCGGCGAGGTCCGGTGCGCTACAACGGGCCGCGGTTGCTCCTGAAAATTATCAGGCGGCAGGTAGTTGCTCTCGTCCGTCACAAACTCATCAAAATAGAACCAAGTCCGTCGCGCTATTATGCGAAGCATTAAGCGATTGTCGTGCGTCAGCACCTCGTCTTGCGGAGCAGCCCGCTTGAAACTCACCAATCTGGCAATTGCTGGAGCAACCATCCAAAGTAGCGATATGGGAATTGCAATCTCGAGGCCGCCGCCGCCAGACAGCCACACCCAAATCAAAACTGTCATTGAAACGATGACACCGCCTGACATCCTGGAATAATACTGCGCTGCGGTCGCAGCCGCCTCGGACTTTCCTTGTGCTGCTGTGGTCCACTCAAGCAAATTCTTGCGGCTCATGAATAGCCTAAACAACGTGCGCAAAATTGCGTCGAGCATCAGAAATGCTCTATCTGCGAGCAGCGTTATTTGCAGTGCTGACTGGAATATTGCCAACTTGGCATCGGCCACTAACGCCTCTACGTGGCTCTGCAGCGTCGTATTGGCCCGGCTAGGCGTCAGGTTTGCTGCGATCGACAAGAAAGTCGGTATGGCAACTGCAAATACGATAAAGGCGGTCCAGATGGCTGCAGGCTTGAGTTGAAGATGCCAGCTCAGTGCTAGTGAAGCTAATGTCGCGACAGGCGTCAATGAACGGCGCAAATTGTCAGCAAGCTTCCAGCGGCCTAACGCGGGCACATTGGCCTGCTGCATACCAAATCGTGCGCGACTACTGAATATCCACGGTAGAAGCTGCCAATCTCCACGAACCCAGCGATGATCACGGCCGCGCGCAACATCGTAACGACTTGGAAATTCTTCGATGACTTCAACGTCAGTTGCTAAACCAGCGCGACAATAGATGCCTTCTAAGAGATCATGGCTGAGAACAGCGTTTTCGGGAAAGCGGCCCTGAGTGGCTGCTTCGAATGCATCGACGTCATAGATGCCCTTGCCAGCGAACGAACCTTCGCCAAAAAGATCCTGATAGACATCTGAAACCGCACCCGCATAGGGATCAATTCCAGCTCCCTGAGAATAAATCCTTTGAAACAACGACGCCTCATTTCCAACCGGCAAATTTGCCGTTACGCGCGGCTGCAGTACGGCATATCCACCTGTGACCCGCTGGTCATGAACCGAGAATTCAGGTGCATTGAGCGGATGAAGCATTTTCCCGACCAAGCGGCGCACCGCATCGCGGGGCAATTGCGTATCCGAATCAAGCGTAACGACAAATTTGATCCGATCAGGATACGCGATTGCTGACTTGCTTGCAGACACGTACGACGTATCCGTCGCACCACGTAGCAACTTGTTGACCTCATGCAGTTTGCCCCGTTTGCGCTCCCACCCCATCCATCGGTTTTCACTCCCGTTCCATTTACGGTGGCGATGGAAGACAAAGAAGCGGACGCCATCATCCGTACTCACCAAATGTAGCCGGTTTAACCGGGCAATGTGCTCCCGTGCCCGCTGCAGCAGAACGTCATCGGAGGCGGCACGTTCGTTGGCGGAATCGGTCCAATCCGTCAACAACGCATAAAAGACATTCTGTTGTTGAGTAGCGAGATGATGGATTTCGAGTCTGTTGACGATGGCATCAACATCGTCAGTGCCCGACAACAACGTGGGAATGACGACGAGCGTCCGGGCGTCGTCAGGCACACCATCCAACAATTCAAAACTCGGAATTATTTGCGGCTTGATTTCATGAGAGATCGCTTGATTGACGATGGCGATCGCGAGGTCGACCGCGGGCAGAAGGCCCACGACCGCGAGACCCAAAATCCAACCAACTGGAACTGCTTGGCCAGCTAGCGCGAGGCAGGGCAAAACGAGCACAGCAACGGTCAGCAGCGCAATGCTTGCTGCATAACCAGGCAAACCACCCTTCTGAGTAATTGCTGCAAGAATATCCCGGACCTGGCGCTTAAAGCCGATCTTGCGCTCAAATTCGCGGCAACCCCCGCCGAGTAAAAAATAGCCCGGCTCGCGGGCTTTTGAACCAGCCGGACTAGCGCCGGACATAGCCACGGCCTGCAGTGCAATTTCGATCTCAGACAATCGCGACCGGCGGCCGTACCGTTCGATAGCATCGCGGTAAGAATTGCGCGTAGAGAAGTCCATTTGTGTATACGTTGCGGTCTGCTTCAATACGGCATCGACCAGGCTGACGCGCTCAAAAAAGCCAGCCCAATTGACGTCAGGCATAATTCGCATACTGCGAATAATATGGCGCACGGTATTGTTGGTTGCACTTATGCTTTGGTGTTCATTGCGGACGACGTCGTCAGAGGACACACCTATGCGCGTGAGTTCCTTCGTCAACCAAGTGCGCGCGGCATGTGCGTCACCCAATCCCTCCCCCAGCCGATGTATGAGTTGCACGACAAACGCAGCATCCAGCGCGCCGTTTTTATCGGTGATTGAAATGCCGTTGAGCTGGTTGGCAACTAAGTCCTGTTCTGCCGCGAGACTGTCAATCAGTTGGTCTGCACTCTTCCGTTGGTCACGGCTCGCTACGATCCGCTTTGCTGCGCGGCGGAGGTTTTCAACGAGGACAATACGAAGCGTGATCGGTAAGGCCCACAACTCTCCAATTTGCAGAGGGTCGACACGCTGATAGGCTTCAACAAAAGCAATGAGCAGCTTATAGTCAAACCGGCTGTCCGTATGTGCGATAAAAGCCCAAGCGACACCAAGAATTCGAGGATGGCCAGCCAACGGGCCATCAGCAAGTTTTGGCAGCTGTTCATAGAAGGCAGGAGGCAGGTTCTTCCGAATATCCCGGATCTGCTCCTCAACAACATGAGAGTTATTGACCAGCCATTCGGCTGCAGGTGTCACCGATCGGCCTTCAGCTACGGCCCGCGCTATAACGCTGTGAGCGGACAGCAAGACTTGCTCGCTATCAGCCAATCTCTGATGCAAGCTCGTGACGTTCTTGGGAGTGTGACACACGGTCTGAGCGCGTGCCAAACTCTCGCCATGCTGCTCCAAGCGTTCTAAGCCAAATACTTCTTCTCGTATAGGTGTATCGCTATCCCAAGGTGGTTGAGTCCTTTGTTGCTTCAGACCGTCAAACCACACCATAACTGAATTGCTCCCAATGTTTCGGATATTCAGCCACGCGCCACTGCACAAACCTACAGCACTTGACGCCAACGCTTGACGGGCAAAATCGTTCCAAGTGAAAGTGGCTATTTTTCCTCATAACCGGCAATTTCTTTGGAACTATCTGATTGGTAAATGGTTTAACATTGATCCTGCTCTCAACCATAGTCCCGAGAGGACGTTATGGGTAAACACACTCATTGGGCCGTTACGTTCGGCGTCATCGCGATCATCGCTGCTATTCTTGGGTTTGGCGAGGGTGCCGGTTCCGCGGCCCCTGTCGCCAAAGTGCTTTTTTGGTTCTCGGTGGGAATGATCGTGCTCTCTTTGATGAGCCAATTCATACGTCGAACGTGAACCCGGGGCAGACACAAATTCCAGGGTGCACCAGAGTTCTGACCATCGGGGGAGCGATGATCGACACCATCGCTGTCATCGAAAACGAACTGATCGAACGCATGAGCATGAACAATGCTGATCGGGCGTTTCTGCTTTTGGAAGAAGGCCGGAAAACTGAAGCATCGATCATATCGACTCACTCCGGCGGAGGTTCGGTGAACTCAGCTGTGGCATTTGCCCGGCTCGGCTGTTTGACGGCGACCCTGGTCAAGATGGGAAAAGATCAGCGCGCACGCGCAGTCATTGACACTCTCGAAGCTGAAGGCATTGAAACACAATTTGTTCGCGAGACTGACCGTGTTGGAACTGGAGCTTCCGTCCTAGTTTCGGCTCACGAGAGAAACGCTGCGATATTTACATATCGGGGGGCAAACAGCTTTCTTGAAGCCGCTGATCTGCCTGACAGTGCCTTCGCATGCGACATCGTCTATATCACAGGATTAAGCGACCGTTCCGCGGATGTTTTTCAAGAGATCATCGACCGTGCTACAGCCAATGGTGCATTTGTAGCGGCAAACCCTGGAATTCGGCAGCTTTCAGCGCGCGGTGATGCCTTTCAAAAGGCCTTATCCAAGATTTCACTGCTGTCGATCAATCGCGACGAAGCGGAAGCTTTACTGCCCCGAGTCATAGAACAAGAGCAGTCCACTCAACGCGCTCGCCATGTTCAAACTACACCGGGGCCTGCACCAGAACTTATGCGTCGAGGATTGTCGGGAACCGGCTTCCACCTGACTTTACCTCAGTTCTGTGATGCTCTGTTGGCGCTTGGCCCTCAATGCCTTGTCATTACTGACGGAAAGCATGGCGCCTACGCTGCTGTTGAGAATGAAATAAGTTTCTGCCCGGCCTTAAAATCCAACGTCGTCGGTACAGCTGGCGCCGGCGATGCCTTCTCATCGACGTTTACTTACAAATTCTTCAATGGCGCAACACCGAGTGAAGCACTGCAATTTGCGACAGTTAACGCAAATTCTGTCATCGGATATGCTGATACGCAATCCGGCTTGCTGCCGCTCGGCGTGCTTGACGCGGCAACCTCTTCTGCAGGAGCTGAACTCATTGTGCAGTCTTGGACCAGGCAATAAGCGGCGACCATCAGCAGATTTCCAAAGACGAACGTAATCTGCTATTGTTTCAAAGTCTTCATTATGACGTAGGATAGTGAATGAACGTTTTGGATAGTTCCGCTCAACCTCTGATCGTCGGCATCGGCGCGTCAGCCGGTGGCCTGTCTGCGTTCAAATCATTTCTCGCCAATATGACCAGCGATCCGGGCATGGCATTCGTCCTCGTGCAGCATCTCGATCCGCATCATAAGAGCCTGCTTGTCGAGTTGCTTGGTGCCCACTCGCCATTGCCGGTCGTTACTGCCACCGATGGGGACGTCGTCGAAATAAACTGCGTCTACGTCATACCGCCCGACGCGACCCTGACAATAGATGACGGTGTACTGAGATTGCAATCGCCTGCGCCGGAACGCTCTCAACGCCGGCCGATCGACTCCTTCTTTGTTTCACTAGCGGAGCAACTTGGTGATCGCGCTGTCGGGATTGTATTATCCGGGGTTGGTAGCGATGGGTCCGCGGGCATAAAATCCATAAAAGAACACGGTGGCTTGACATTTGCGCAAGCGGAATTCGATCATCATGCACTCAGCGGGATGCCAGATAGTGCAGCGGCGACAGGCATGGTCGACTACGTGTTGCCGGTTGAGGCTATGCCGGGGAAATTGCGGGATCATCTCTCGCACTTAGATAAGATTGGACTGCAGACTGGCGGCCAAAGCGTCATCGTGGACTTGAAAGCACGTTTACCGGAGATTACCGCACTTTTGCATGCTGGGGTAAAGCACGACTTCAGTGGCTACAAGCAAACAACTCTGCTCCGTCGCCTGCAGCGGCGCATGCAAGTCCTTCAGCTTGCGACTGCAGACGATTACATCGAGAAGCTTCAGGCTGATCCCGGCGAGTCAGTAGCCCTGTTCCAGGAAATGCTGATCGGCGTCACAGACTTTTTTCGCGATCCTGAAGCCTTTGAATCTCTCAAGATCCTGGCGATACTGCCAATGCTTGAAGCAAAACAACCGGACGAACCCGTCCGCGTTTGGGTCGCTGGATGTTCGACCGGCGAAGAGGTTTATTCACTCGCCATCTTGTTCAAAGAAGCGCTGAGTGAACTAGGTAAGACAAAACATCCTGCCATACAGATTTTCGCTTCCGATATCGACGCAAGTGCTCTGAGCTTTGCGCGCAGCGGCCGGTATCGCGAGAGCGCTGCTAAACTTTCACCAGAGCGGCTCGAACGCTGGTTCACAAAGGAAGGGGCTGATTATTGTGTGAACTCCGATATTCGCGAGCTTTGCCTCTTCTCCACCCATAGCTTGGTCAAGGACCCACCATTTTCACGCCTTGACCTCGTCTCGTGCCGCAATCTTCTTATATATCTTGAAAACGAACTTCAGGGCCACGCCATACGCACGTTTCATTTTGCCCTCAACCCCGGTGGAACGTTGTTTTTAGGACCATCGGAAGGAATTGGCCGCTACGGAGCCCTGTTCAACATTATCGATAAAAAGAACCGGATACTGAGACGGAATGACTCTGGCCGTAACTTGCTCGCTCCATTCCGCTCACCCGAAGTCCGGGCGCAAAATTCGGTTCAGACCCCATTGCAAAGCGGGGTGGCGATTGGTGCGGACGACCGCATCAATGCTGGCGTCCGCCGCGTTATGGAACAATACGCACCCGCCTATTTTGTAATCGATAAAAACTGTGAAATTGTCAGGTTCTCAGGAGGTGAAGTCAGACACTATCTCGAGCCAACGTCCGGCGTGGCCAGCCTCGACCTGTTCCGCCTTTTGCTAAAGGCACTCCGTCCAGCCACTCGCGCTGCGATCCAGCGGGCCCTTGCCACTCATGATCAGATCGTCGTTGAAGGCCTGCAAGTCAGCATTGATGGCAAGACACGGTACGTGACGATGATCGTTGAGCCTTTGACTGAAACCACCACGAATCCGAACGGCTTTTACGTTGTCGCATTTCGCGATTCGTCGCCGGGAGCCGCCGCGGGCATTCAAGACGGAATAGCCAATGCAATCGCGAGCACTGATGAGGCACTTCAGAAGGAATTGTTGGCAACACGTGGTCAGTTAAAGGCTTCCAATGATGAGCTGGAATCCGCTGTCGAGAACATGAGATCAGCCGCTGAAGAATTCCAAGTAATGAACGAAGAACTGCAATCCGCCAATGAGGAACTTGAGACTTCGAAGGAAGAATTGCAATCGATTAATGAAGAATTGCAAACCGTCAACAGTGAGTTGGCTTCGAAGAACGATCAGATGGTGCGGCTCAACAGCGATCTTAAAAATCTTCTGGATTCCACGCGCATCGCTGCCGTATTCCTGGATGATGCACTTCACATCCGGCATTTCACACCAGCGCTGACCGGCATCTTCCCGTTGCGTGACAGCGACCGGGGCCGGCCTATTACTGAGATTGTAAATTTGGTCAACTACGAGGACCTGCGTCGCGACGTGGCTGCTGTAACAAGCACGCAATCAATTATTGAGCGCGATGTAACTCTGACCGACCAATCAGCAACATTTCTGATGCGAATACGGCCGTATCGAACCGTGATGAACGCGATCGACGGAGTCGTGCTGACATTTTTCGACATCACACAACGCAGCCGCGACGACGAACAAAAACTCATGATTGCCAAGGAGCTGCAACACCGGACCGGAAACCTGATTGCAGTGATCTTGTCAATCGTCAATCGAACACTGTCTGGTGATAGGCCGATCGAGGCAGCGCGTGATGTACTCGCTGCCCGGCTGATTGCACTCGCCAAGGCCCACGCGCTACTAACGATCGAAATTGGTGAAGGGGCGCCGCTTGAAGAAATCGTCCGCATTGAACTCGTAAGCTTTTCCGATCGAGCCAAGATACGCGGCCCGCGAATTACACTAACACCAGCGGCCACGCAAGGATTTGCGTTAATCGTTCACGAACTGGCCACTAACGCTGCCAAGCACGGTTCTTTGTCGAACACGACTGGAGCCGTCTCCATCACATGGTCGATAGAAGAGAACGAAGTAACCGAGCGCCAATTAAAATTTCGCTGGCAAGAACGGGGTGGACCGTGTGTTCAGCCGCCGACCCGAACTGGATTCGGAACAAAATTGCTGGAGCGGGCAATTAATACTTTTGGCCAGCCAGCTGTGTTCAATTTTGCGCCTGAAGGCTTTTCTTACGAGCTAACTGTCCCGCTTTCGTCAATAGCAACCCCAGTATGGTTAGAAACCAACCGCAGCAGCATTCGAACGACAGATCAGATTGGGCAAAACAGCGGAACCAAACCTTAAGTCTACGCGTTTTCCCAATACGCAATGGAGCCCACTTTTGGTTTTTCCATTAGCAAAAAAAGGGAGCGTTATAATGTTCAGAAAAGCATTAATAGGTCTTTCACTTGCAGGCTTACTTAGCGTCGCGCCCGCATTTGCAGAAGACAAGACGACTGTAAATCCGGGCGCAGGCCAAGGCCCGACCGACGCTGTGACAGGCGCTGTTCCAACGATGAAGCCAGAAGCTGGCGCCGCGACGACGGCCGCTCCAGCCGCCGCTGCAACAGACGGCATGGCGAACATCGCATGCACTCCTGCCGAACTGACGGCAATGAAAGCCAAGGCAGCTGCGCTGACCGACAAATCCAAGCAAAAGATGGCGATGGAACACTTGGACATGGCAGAAAAGAGCATGACCGACAAAAAAATGGATGAGTGCGCTAAGCACCTTAAGGAAGCTTCAGCTAACTTTGGCACGGTGACAAAGTAAACTGAATTAGCCAATGTCAAAAAGGGTGGGAACTGTATCGGTTCCCACCCTTTTTTATTCGTATCAATTTGCCCGCTGGACTATTCAGCAGCCTTAAGCCGCCAAGCGGCAAACTGACTGATAATTTTCTCAAGATTGTCACGCTGAGCAATCAGCGCAGTTAACTCCTGACTACCCGGCGCCGCCGTATCGATCGTCTCATTGTAGTACCCGGCGATCCGTTCTTCCCCATCGATGAGACCTGGAAGAATGCTTTCGTCGAGCGACGAGAACGCGGCACGGATGCTAATAACAGCCCGATGGACCGTCGACATGTAAGAGCCATTGTCGTCTACTGGCTCGCCCAAGCGCGACAAGTGCTGAGCTAGTTCCCCAGCATCTTTGGTTCTGAGGGCAATCATGTCGCGAAACAGAGCGGTCAACCCCTGACCATCAGAATCCTTGAGCGCTTCTTCGTATCCAATCCGGCTATCAACAAGCGCGGTGTGTAAACTCTTGAGGCTGTCCAAGTGATTGGTCATAGTGGCTTTCTCCTTGCAAGCTGCCAATGCCGCCAAACACTGCACAGCGCGAATTGTTCCCTTCAAATTCGACTGCAAACTGTCTAACCACTGATGGGCGGAAAGTTACTTCTGCTGTTCTTGAACAATAGGATTCGGCTCCGGCGAGCGATACGCCGCGTAAAGCAAAAGGCCGGCAAGGAGAGCCAATCCAAGCGAACCAATAAGAACGCGCAAATTCATCCGCCTTGGCGATCCCTGACTTGCTTCAGTTGGCGATAAACGCGGTTTCGATACTGCCATTGAGGATCTCCTGGAGCGACGGCCTGCAAACGAGTTGTGGGCCCTTCCCAACAACTTCAAGATAACCAGATTGGTTCCCTTGAACGGCCTGTTTCGTGCGGAATTGTCCGCAAGTATCGACGACGGACGTCGCTCCAATCGGAACAAAACAATGGAATTGCGCGTTGTGCGAAGATTGGGGAGCTCTGGATCAAGCCCAGTTGGCCGCTTGAGACAGCCTCATGCGACTTCTCGCAGTGCGTCATCCGACGTAACCACATTTACAGCTTGCTGGAACAACGGACGGAGCAGGATTGGTGAAAACATCAACAACACGTCCGGTTCCTTCCGTCACGACAGCTTCACCTTTCAATATCGAAGTTGTCGCCTATTCGTGCATCATCGGTGCTGTGCTGGTCGCGTTTCTATATTATGGACGCGGTATCCTTGTTCCACTGGCACTGGCTTCGCTCCTAAGTTTTTCACTATGGCCTTTCATCAAGGTGTTGCGGAAAGCAGGCGCCGGCCGGGCACCATCAGTTATTGCAGCGGTTGTGCTTGCCATCATCGGCTTGGTGTCACTCGGTACAATTATGGCAGTACAAGTGGCCGAATTGGCCGTTGAACTGCCCCGCTACGAAGCCAACCTCAGAATGAAAGTCCGGGCACTGAAAAGCGCGTCAATACCGTCAGGCGTCATGGAAAAGGCTGCGGATACGGTCCAGGGACTACAAGATGAATTGAACAAGAACAGCGATAACGTGAATGCAAAGAAAGTCGCTGCTAACTCGGCACCAGACCAATCACTGCCGCAAGTCCCTGCCGGAAACGCGTCTGATCCAGTCGTCGTTGAAGTGCGTGAGCAAACACCGACAGTGATGCAATCCTATCAGGACTTGGTCAAACCGCTATTATCTCCATTGACCACAACCGCGCTTGTCATCTTATTCCTATTATTCATTTTGTTGCAGCGTGAGGACCTGCGGGACAGGTTGCTGAGGATTGCAGGCGGTTCCGATCTTCAGCGTTCGACGGTTGCGATGAATGACGCGGCCGACCGTCTCAGCCGTTTCTTCCTCATTCAATTGATGCTGAATGCTGGATTCGGTGTGCTAATCGGCATTGGGCTTGCACTAATTGGCGTCCCGAGCCCTGTGCTCTGGGGTCTCTTAGCTGGCCTGATGCGCTTCGTACCTTATGTCGGCAGTCTCATCGCAGCAATTTTCCCGATCGCGCTTGCTGCTGCCGTCGATCCAAGTTGGACGATGGTTTTCTCCACCGCCGCTTTGTTTTTGATCGCCGAACCTGTCGCGGGGCAGGTCATCGAACCACTGCTCTACGGCCAAAGCACAGGGTTGTCTCCGGTTGCTGTTGTTGTGGCGGCGTTGTTTTGGACGCTGATGTGGGGACCTGTTGGTTTGCTTCTTTCGACACCGCTAACGGTCTGCCTTGTCGTGCTCGGAAAACACGTCCCCGCACTCAATTTTCTCGATGTCGCATTGGGAGATGAGCCCGCCTTAGCGCCGGAACAGCGTCTCTACCAACGATTGCTCGCAGGGGATGCCGGTGATGCCGCGGCCATTGCGGAAGAAGAACTTCAGTCGCAAGGTTTAACTGACTATTATGATCAGGTTGCAATGAAGACTTTAGCCTTGGCTCAACTTGATGCCAACATTGGAAGGCTAAACCGGGACGCTCAAACAGAAATTCTCGATACACTGCGCGAAGTCTCATTGGAACTTGACACCTATCCTCTGGCCTTAGACTCAGAAGATTCCAACGAGAATGCAGTTGTCAAATCAGAAGTGGCGACAGATCAAAACTCTGGTCCGTCACTGCCAGTGACTTCGACTGGTACTCCCGTAATGTGTCTAACGACACGAACTGCGTTTGACGAAGCCGGAGCACACCTGATGGCCCACCTTCTCACAAAGCAGGGAGCGCCAGCATCTGCCATCTCCCGTTCCGGGATCGCAACAGCCTATGAAAGTGAAGTTGCCCAACTCGGCGCCATTGTCTGCCTGTCACACTTCGGCGTTGACAGTCCTTTTCAGGTGCGGACACTCATTCGACGGTTGAGGAAACATGCTCCACAAACAAAAGTAATCGCCGGTTTTTGGATGCTTGAGGGCGACCAAGCAAAGGTTGCCGAGTGGCAAAAAATTGCTGGAGCGGATTTCGCTACTTCCTCGCTCGCAAAAGCAGTCGAGCTGTGTTTGGCTGCGAGAAATGAACTAACCAATATTGCTGATCCCGCGGAGTTGACTGCCGGGCATGGGTGAAATGCCGGCCCTGAAAAGCGCAAGCCTCAAAAACAAAAAGAAGCTGCAGAGCGCGCTGCAGCTTCTCTTCATACCGTGATGAAAACTGGCTCAGAGCTTTCTTGAGACGTAGTCAGATGTTTTCTTGACACCTTCTTTAACCGCACTCTTCGCCTCACCGACGGCCGTTTGCGCTTTGCCCTTGGTCTTTTGGATAACACCTTCAGCTTCGAGCCTGTCAGACCCGACAGCTTTGCCAACGCCCTGTTTAATTGTTCCAACAGCCTTGTTGGTCATGCCAGAAATCTTGTCTTTCGTACTTCCCATGTCAAAAACTCCATCCGACACAACAGTGAGCCCCCACGCTGCGGCGCGAGTGAACCAAACTCGTCTGTCTTTGTAGGGAACGCGTCAATGCGGAGATTGTTCCGGCAGTTGCAAACCTTCACACCAAAGCCGAGCACATCACGGCCAGGCCGAATGTGCCTACGAGTGCCGCGAATCCCGCTGCAACTTCCTTCAGCGACAACTCGGGCTCGTCTGGCGCAATTACGGCCGGCCGCGTGTAACACAGCGGCAAACGCCGCTGCCTTGGCGCTACTAAACTAGGCGCTGCTAAATATGACCGGGTTTCGCCTGTAAAGCTCAAAATGCTCATTTGGGTAACTCCAACCCGCGTCTGCAGAAATTGATATCTGCATAGACAACGTAAAGCGCCCGCAATGGTTCCATGAATGCCAACGAACGATGGCGTTGACTAAAGCAACGGCCGTACGCCACTGGGGAGAGAAGGGTATCCCGCCAGTTGGATCATTTTTTCTTCGTCAAGCACTTCAAATTGAGTGCCCGACCATTTGAAAGCTGCAGTCGCGCGCAGCCGCTTGAGTGTTTTATTGGTGTGGACAATCGAGAAACCCAAGGCGTCGGCCAAATGCTGTTGGGTGAAAGGAAACGCGACTTTTTTCCGTTGCCCCAGGCCTGACTGTTGAGCCCGGCGAAACAAATGCATGAGGAGGTATGCCATGCGTTCATTAGCGCGCCGCTGTCCAATGCTCAACAGGTGTTCATCCAGCATCGTTTCCTCTCGCGAGGCAAGCCAGGTTGTATCGAAAGCCAGACCGGGATGATTTTGAAACAATGACCACAGCTTTTCACGCGGGAATACGCAGAGCACCGTTGCTGTTAAAGCTTCTACGGAATGCTGCATCTTGTCTAAAACGGACCCCTGGAGCCCTAAAAAATCTCCGGGCAAAGCGAAATTCAATATTTGCCGGCGGCCATCTTCGAGTGTTTTAAAACGAAACGACCAACCGCTGAGCACCGTAAACAAATGCGCGCTATTCATGCCATCCAGCAGAATTGTTGCCCCAGGATCAACAACCAACTCACCAGCTTTAAAGGTCTCCATGAATTTTAGTTCCTCCTCGGTAAACGCCCGGAAGGTCTGCAATTTTCTAAGCGGACAATTGTGGCATGGGGTCGATGTCTTGGATCCAGAAGTGTCGGGAGTGGGCCTTTTCATGCGTTTTCGATCTTGAGATTGGAGCGGTCGTGCCCCATTGGCCGATACAACGAAGTCTATGTCTTAGTTAAATGACGATCCGCGAAATATAGTCGAAACCGTGCTGGAAGCTAAAATATTTGGAAGAAGAGCTCTTGAATATGCACATTTTATTGGAGTTCCCAGTGAGCTTATCAAATTCTGTTCGAACGGTCTTTGACAAAGTGCTCGTCATTGAAGACCACGCGTTAATTGCCCTGGACTTGGAAACGATATTATTGGACTGCGGTGTCCGGTCCGTCGTTGTCGCACCGACGATTGCGCACGCTCTAAAACTAATCCAAGAAACCGTGTTTGACGCTGCATTTCTGGATTTTAAGTTGAACGAGACCACCACTCTTCCATTAGCTATTGCTTTGCGGGAGGCGAACATCCCATTCGCGTTCTCTACGGGATATGAAGCCGGCGACAGCATTTTTACAGACTTTCAAGATTGTGCCGTCGTCACGAAGCCTTACTTGGCCTCGGACATTCGCCAGGCACTGCTGACACTAGGTTCATCCTCCAGTGTCAGCCGTCGCCCGTCAGAAGCGGGTTAAATCCGGCCGAGCAGGATTAGAATGACCACAATGGCCAAAACCGTTCCGAGCGCACCGGAAGGCCCGTAACCCCAATTTTTGCTGTGCGGCCATGCTGGAAAGACGCCGAGCAATAAAAGAACGACAATTATGAGTAGGATTGTCGAAAGTGTCATAGGATGCCTGCTTTCCAGTGTCAGTTATCTACGCTGATATAATTTTGGCTTAGATGATGGTTTAGATGATGTTGAAGAGATTCAGGATCGCGATGACGGTAATCGGGACGCCGATCATCCATAAAACGACTGAGCGCATGTTAATCTCCGTTTGTTGCACAGTATCCAACGTGCAGAAGACCGAATTGTTCCGTATCCTCAGAATTTAGCACAGGAATACCCGTCAGGGATTTTGGAACAAACTGTTCGGCAGAGAGTTCATTCAATGGTCGTTCGAATTTGGTCGAACACAATTGGAGTGCACATCATGCTGAATTGGGCACTGACTTTTCTCATTGTCGCCGTCATCGCAGCGGTGCTTGGGTTCGGAGGTATCGCCGGTAGTGCAGTGGAAATCGCGAAGGTAATCTTCTACATCGCCATCGGGCTGTTCGTTATTTCAACAGTTATCAGCCTAATCAATGGGCGAGCCCCGCCACTTCCTTGAAAAAGTTGAGTTAGACTAGAAACGGCTGCCGTCAAATCGCTTGACGCAGCCGTTTGCTATTACGAAAGCTGAGTTTGCCGGTTTGAAGTTAAGCTCTACGCCGTTCGCACTTGTCCCGTACTGTGAGAAAGTATTGCCCCCGTCGCAGCGTCTGGGCCGAATTCGTCTGCAGACGTAATCCCCATGATTTCACTTAGCTTGCCACGAGCCCTGTTTACACGGCTTTTTATCGTGCCAACTGCGCAGCCCGATATGGCTGCAGCTTCTTCATAAGACATGCCGGCAGCGCAAACCAAGATCAAGGCTTCGCGCTGATCATCAGGAAGTAATTTCAGCGCGTCTTGGAGCTCGCGCATGGCCATATGTCCGTCTTGTTCTGGATGAACTGCCAGCTTTGACGCATGAACACCGTCCGCGTCTTCGATTTCCCGCTTCAAACGGCGCCGTTCAGAAAAATAAGTATTTCGCAAGATTGTGAACAGCCAGGCTTTCAAGTTCGTGCCCTCTTCAAAGCTTTCAATACTCTTGAAAGCTTTCAGCATTGTCTCCTGAACAAGATCATCAGCACGTTCAAGGTTACCGCACAGCGAGACCGCAAACGCCCGCAAATTTGGTAACGCCTTAATCACACCATCTTTGACTTCGACTGAACTCAATTTCCTCGCTCCTGTCCGTCGAGCTTGCGAAGCAGATCTAGAAATTTGTCTGGAATAGGTTCATTGGCGATGTCTTCGTACATCGCCTTGAGCTTGTACCCAATCTGCGCTTGCAGCCGAGCATCTAGTCCCTCACCGTCGCCGGTATGATGGCCCATTTCTCGCGTTGTCTCCATCGCCCGCTCTTTCTTGTCTGCAGCGCCCTCACGCTGTGAACCGCCGTCTTTTATTGGATTCATTTGTTCTGGCTCCGCCGGCGTTCGTTTTGTCATAGAGTTTCCCCTCGGCTCGACTTGGGGGATCTGGTGACCTGACGCGGTACTCCGGTCCCCTGACGCTCCCATTGCGCTACGCGGTCCAGCATGTGTAACAAACCCCTTGAAAAAAAGTTCCAGAGATAGGAACCTTTTTTTTCGGCATGAGTTTTGTTGCTGGGATACATCACTGCAGCTGTCTTGTTTAACCATAGCTCAGTCGCGGTATCGAGGAGGAGATTGTATGTCGCTCGCAACCGAAATAGCCCCATATCTGCCCTATCTACGGCGTTTTGCCCGGTCACTCTGCGGAAATCAAGACAGCGGGGATTCGTATGTCGTCCACACTTTGGAAGCGATCATTGCCGATCCAAAGAGTTTCCCGGCAGATGTTGCGCCCAAGATCGGGCTGTACCGGGCCTTCGTCCGGGTCTGGAATTCAATCAATGTCAATATGCTGGCGTCGGAGGAACAAATCAGCGCCGATGCTGCTGTCACGGACCGGCGGCTCGAAGCGATAACACCCCGCCCACGGCAGGCGTTTTTGCTCGTTGCAGTTGAAGGCTTCGACCACACTGACGCGGCCGCCATCCTCGAATGTTCAGCCTCCGAATTGGCGGCACTCATCGACGAAGCCGGCCGGGAAATCGGGGCCCAAGTCGCCACCAGCATCCTCATCATTGAAGACGAACCAATTATTGCCATGGATTTGGAAACCTTGGTGGAAGGATTAGGACATCAAGTATGTCACGTCGCACGAACACACAGAGAAGCGGTGGCTGCAGTTCGGAAATCACGACCGGGCATGATACTCGCGGATATCCAATTGGCCGATGGTAGTTCTGGCTTGGAAGCTGTGAACGAAATTCTCGCGTCGTTTCAGGTCCCGGTGATATTTATTACTGCCTATCCAGAACGGTTGCTAACAGGCGTGCGGCCGGAGCCAACATTCTTACTCGCCAAACCATTCCAAACTGACACCCTCAAGGCCACGATTAGCCAAGCCTTGTTTTTTGATACAAAAGCCAATTCAACGAAAAGAGAAGGAAAGGTTGCCTAATTTATTTTCACTTCAGCGGTATTTTATTGTTGGAGTCCGTGGAGGTGGAGGAGGCTGAATTGCCTCCTCCACTTTTTCTTGCTGAGAGCAGCTTACGAGTTCAAATACTTGAACGCAGGCGCTGCGGTCAGGGCTTCCTTTGTGCTATCGACCATTGCAGTCAACTTTCCGTCTTTATCTCGTGACATTTTTACCGACGCGAATGGAATGGCAACGTTCTTTTCGCCGATACCGAGGAATCCGCCGACACCGACGATTGCGTGCGAAACGGCGCCGTTGGCATCGATCAGCAAATCATTGATGTCACCAATTTTTTCGTTTTTACTGTTGTATACATTTAGTCCGACGACCTTTGACGACCGCCAATCTGTGGCAGACTGCATCGTTGCATAATTCGTTGAGCTTCCAGAAACCTTTGGCAGATCGCCAGTAGCTTTTGGCATTTCGTTAGTCGCGCCGGTTTCAGATGGCGCTTTAACTGCTTCTGCGTGACCAATCGCAACGCTGGCCATTGTCGCTGCGATTGCAGCCGCGCTCACGATAAATGATGACTTCATAATTTTACACTCCTCATAGACTGGTTTGAGCGTTGAACAATCAAGCTCTGCCACTGAAACTAGCCCGGCGCGGGATAGTTCCGACGGAATCCATGTTTGCGCCGAGGCGGACAATGACAGGCCTCACGGCTTTTTGGGCAGTGATACTAAACCCGGCAATCATAACCACTGGCAAACGCCAGTTGGTTTTCGAACCTCGATGGACGGCGCTGAATTATGTAGCGGAGTCATTGAGAGCGCGTTTAACGCTCGCGGTGGGTATAAGTTTCAAGCTTGCATTGATAGCCTGCAGGCCCTGGCAATTTGGAACAATCCCCTCCAAAGCGCGTTTCAACTGCAGTTTTAACCTGCAGAATGGATCATCGCCATGAAAACACTCCATGACCTCTTTGAAGCGACACTCAAGGATGTGTATTACGCTGAAGCTGCGATCGTGAAGGCACTGCCTAAAATGATCAAGGCTGTTACGTCCGAGGATCTGAAAACCGCATTTTCTGACCACCTTGAAGAAACGAAGGGACAGATCGAGCGGCTCGATCAGGTTTTTAAAATTATCGGCGTGAAGCCGGCGGGCAAAAAATGCCCTGTCATCGAAGGTCTTGTCAAGGAGTGCGAAGACGTTATTGAAGAGTCCGAAGACGAGGATGTCCGCGACGCGGGTGTGCTCGCGTGCGGTCAAGCCGTCGAACATTATGAAATATCCCGCTATGGCACCTTGCGCGCTTGGGCGACGCGGCTAGAATTAGATGATGCCGCGACGCTTTTGGAAGAAACTCTTGAGCAGGAGAAGAACGCCGACGGGATGTTGTCTGAGCTGGCGTATGGCGGGATCAACGACAGCGCCGATGACGCTGATGACCAAGACGATCGAGCGGTTCAGAGGCCGGTGAAGAATTCGGCCAAGGGATCGAAGTCACAGGCCAAGCCGTCAACACCAATGACTGCACGCAAGTAATTGGATAATGACTTTTCATAAGAAGATCGATGGGGCCGGTGTCATTGACGCTGGCCCCAGTGATTTGAGCGGAAGGTCTCGTAGCAAATGAAGAAAAACAAGCCGGC
The DNA here is from genome assembly GCA_031380225.1 of Hyphomicrobium sp. Taxonomy (GTDB): domain Bacteria; phylum Pseudomonadota; class Alphaproteobacteria; order Rhizobiales; family Hyphomicrobiaceae; genus JANNFX01. Next base: position 10,867 of record JANNFX010000222.1, on the reverse strand, counting down.
TGTGTTTTACATCCGCGTTGCAATGGCGGCCGTTGCAATTTTTCTACCATTGGTTTCTCTGATTGTATTGGGCTCAGTTTGGCTCTGGCAGCAGGGCTACGTACTATATTGGGCGCTGGCTGCTTGTTCTATAACGGTATTGACGTACGCGCTTGAGCGTGGGCTATTACGAGCTGACCTTCCCGACACAGCAGCATCCGTCAAACATCTAGATATTCGTGGCGAGCCAGACCCAGCCTGGTCGGTCGGAGAAACGATTGCGTGGACAGCAGTTGTCGAGCTTGCTGGAAAGGTGCGGCCACTTGAAATCACAAGTCGAGATCAAGTGTTTGACCTCGGCGTGCGAACCATTGAAACGGTCGCTGCCTCGATGCACCCAGGTGATGACCATGCGCTCTGGAAATTTACACTGCCAGAGGCTTTGGCTCTCATAGAACGGGTCAGTGCGCAACTCAGCGAATTTGTCAGCAGTAGCATTCCTCTTGGCGATCGCATGACCGTCGGTCAATTTCTGCGCGTATACCGCTGGCGCACCGCGGTAAACGTCGCCGAACAAGCTTATGATTTGTGGCGGATCATACGGCTGATCAATCCGGCAGCAGCGGCGACGCAAGAAATCCGCGAGCAACTGACCCGCCGGGCTTATGATTGGGGGCGGGAAGAACTCGCACGGCGGATCGTCCAAGCATATGTGCGAGAAGTCGGCCGCGCCGCCATTGACCTTTATAGCGGCCGAATGCGGATCGCGGAGTCAAAGGCGCCAGCTGACAGCACGGCAGTTGATTCTAGTGCCGGTAATACTTCCGGTTCGGGCGTGCAAACTGAGACACTAGTCCGGATCATTTTTGCCGGCACTGAGGGGACTGAAAGGTCGCGGTGGATTGGCGCGATGATAGCTGACGTCCATATTGGGGACCGGTATTCTGACAACACATTAGCCCTTCCCGGTACGCTACGTTTGCCAGACGGCAACTTGGTGTTAGTCCTCGACAGCCCCGACGTGAGCCCGGCCGACCCCGGGAATGCAGCATTTTTTGATGCTGTAGCACAAGGTGACTTGATCATTTGGGTCAGCTCTGAACGGGCGGAGAACCGCCCGTTTGAAATAGATGTCTTGAATAAACTCAGAACCGCTGCCGCAGTTCGCGTGAACCGGAAACCTCCAGAAATCGTGTACATTTTGACCACATCGGATGCCGATGCTGTTGCGACCGCCGGCCGGGATTTCCATGTATCATTGGACAAAATTATCCTCGGGTCGAATCCAGTTGAACTACGCCCGGCACTCCTCCATCTCATCACCACCTTAATGCCCGGCGCTGAGCGGGCTAAGGCGTTGCGGCTGAGCGATCAACGGAAGACTGGATTCCGGTGGCGCCGGCTCGCGACACAAGTTATTAACGCAGGCCGCACAATGACACGGCGTTCCGGATAACAATTTTTTGCTTCAGCCTCGCACAGCACGAAGTTGTCGAGCTATGCCAACTCCAACCATGAACGCTGTCGCTAACACTCTTGCAGGTCCGAAATAATCAACAGCCTCCGACGCTTCGATGTTAACGGCCTTAATTGTCTCTGCGACTGGATCAGCGGCTTTAGCAGCCTCAATGGCACGACGTCGCTGAAAATATTGGACAATGCCCGGAACAACGAAGCAAAACATGCCAGCCGCAATGGCGACTATTGCTATCCCTGTTGCCGAATTGATAGCACCGTATATTGGCTCAAGCGACCAGAATGCAGCCAATACTGCGAAGAAGCAGCCAAGAAGTAAAACGAAGATCCCTGCAGCGAACCACATCGCGTGCCTTGAGATATTTTCCACAGCACCACTGGTGGCGCGGCTTGCTGCGTAGGCGACAACTTCGCCAATCATTGGCTGCCCTCCGAAGATAAACACTTTGACGTGAGTTTTAGCGGCGAGCAAGTACGGCGAGAAGGAAGCCGACCCCACCGGCAATGCTTGCAGCGGCGAGCGGGTTTCTGCGAATAGCGGTTTCAACCCTATCAAAATTGTCGACAGCCATTTTCTTGGCGTTTGCGACCGTTTCCTCGACCTTCTCGGACGCGTTCGCCATCGCGTTCGAGACGTTTTCACCGGCTTGTTCTGCAGCTGACCTAAGGTCAGCGTCTTTCATTGACATTGTCATAGCGAGACTACCCTTTTGAATGAGAACAACAGATTATCGGGTCAGCACGAGACCAACGACAAACCCCAAACCAGCCGCAACAAGCGCAGCTTGTGTCGGGTTCTTCCGGATCGAAGTTTCGATATCACCGATCTTTTGCTTCATCTGGTCTTGAGCATTTGAAACCGCAGGACCCATCTGGTCAGCTGCGAGCTTTTTCACCGACTCCGCCAGCGACGCGATATCACCCTTGATCGCATCATAGCTGTCTGATGTCGCGTCGGGCTTCGAGCGCGAGGGACCAGTTGTACTGAAATTAGGATTTGCCATTGCGAGCGCCCTTCCATGGGGAGGTTGAGTGTGACGACTATCGAAAAACGCACCAAACTCAAGTTTGTTCCATCACAGCACATCCCCTTTTTTAAATTGGAACCATGCAGGCTGTTGCGAGTTTTACTACGGGCACCAAGTTTCAAAAATGCTTCTTGCCTAGATGCACGGCACTGCTGAGTTCAACACCAACCAAGTCAATACCAACCAAGAAGGTGGGACTGAGATGATCTCGAACAATTCCCCGAACATTACTCCTGTTTCGTTCCGTACCACTGCGGATGAAGCCACCCCACAGGCTCCGAGCCACGATGAGAGATTGTCAGGATTGCGCAGCGAACTTGACAGTCTGGTCGAAACCATTGCTGGGCTGTCCTCGCAAGGCGCCGCAGCGGTAGGAGCAGCTGCAAAAGACGGCGTGACTACCTTGCGCAGCACGATTGAAGAACGTCCATGGATGGCAATTGGGGTGGCTGTAGTGGCCGGCGCTGTTCTCGCAAGCGCCATCGTTCCACGATCACGGCGCGGCTTCCAGTTTAGCGACCGGTCCACGTACACCACTGACGATATTACAGCCACGTTGCGCCGTGCTGCAGAGAACCGCATAAATCCGCAACCATTGATCTCCCGCTTCGAGCGATTGATGGATTCCATAAGCAGTATCGACCCATCGGCCGTGACGTCGTCACCCGCTTACGACACCGCAAAAACTTGGTTGCAGTCGCTGGCAGGCAGCGTGCGTAAATCATAGCCGGTCGGCTCAACCGCTGAATTCTTCGACGGAGTGCGTGCTGTGCGTCATCTGGTTTGCAGGCTTAGTCATGCGAGTAAGTTGGTTGCCATCAGTGTGGTAGCAGTCGCATGCCCAAGCTCGGCGCAGGCGAGTTCCCCCACCAGCGTTCACCTTGCAGAATATACCGTTGAGCGCATTGAAGACGGTTCAAGGGTTCCTCCAATACAGGGACAAGGATCTGGAGATCCCAACAAACCTTTGTCGAAGGAACTGCAGAAACAGAATGGAATCCTGTCGCCGCCTGACACTGGAGATCCTGATATTCGAAAGCCCGTACCCGAGGATTTTGAAAGCGACATGCCGGTGATCCAACCACCGGCTGCCGGCAAAGACCAAAGTTTTCAACCAAAGTAAGAGTAGTAAATCGGAACATATTCAACGCAAACGAGTTCGTAAATGACGGCGAACGTCCAGCCGGGATCTTTGAGGTACTAGAAATGAATAGGTTAGTTTCAGCAGCTCTCGCTGTAGCAATGTCAATATCGCCAGTCTTTGCAGCAGATGATAAGGGCTTGGCAGGAAAAGCAATGGATGATCATCCTGGTACGACTGGCGGCGATACGGCCCAACCGACCGCAAAACCTGATTCAGGAAGTTTGTCAGAAAAGCAAATGAAGGATCAACCGGGTGTCAACAAAGACACGACCGGAGTCACAGTAGACCCGAACGCTGTGCCAGCAGAAGATAGCTTGGCAGGCAAAGCTGCGAAGGATGCTCCGGGTGCAACCAAGTAAGTTTTTGCAGTGATCAATGCCGCCTACAAGGGCCTTCACAGAGGACCTTTTTTTGCAACGTTTATACTCCCGAAGTTGTGTAACCAGCGGTCAAAAGTATTAACCCGCCTCGAAGCTGGCGGCGCGCGGCGGCCGGCGCGCGGAACGCGTGTCGCCGCGCGCAAAGCGAAGAACGATACGGGCGCGCCTTCCAGAAATGCAAGAGTCAAAACTTTGGCGCGCCGGTATAATAGGGTACTGAACGTGCTGAACCTCGAGGGACTGGAGACACCCGATACCAGCAGCATTTTTCTCGTACTGGATGTTGGCCGCCTCAACTGGCTCTATTTAAGCCGCATACTTTGCTTTTTCTCACTCTGAATTTGACGTTCGTTTGTTAAGCGACAAGAAATAGCCAGCCGGAAATTCCGGCTGGCTCATTTGATACAAATTTACGAACAGGTGTTTACCGATTGTCGTCCCGGCCGCCGACAGCAGCATCCGCGCGCTCAAAGCGCTTGGTTCCACGATCCTCTTCTTGCCAACCGGACTCGATGTATTCGTCGCGACGCGACGCCGTATTGACCGGACTATGCATGCGCAGAATTTCATCCGCTACTTGCCAGCGATCATTGCTTGTTCGGACTGTGACCAACGCACTGCCACGCCGGATTCCTTCGGCGTAAACATCGGCATCTTCCCTATCGACGCCGAAGTCAACCAAGGCGCCGACGAGGCCGCCAGCAATCGCTCCTCCGGTTGCTGTGACAATCGTTGTGGCAAGCACGCCAGCGGCGACAACCGGCCCAATACCCGGAATTGCCAACATGCCTAACGCGGCCAATACGCCCGCACCGGCGCCTGCAACGCTTCCAATTCCAGCGCCTGTAACCGCTCCGGACCCGTCCAAGTCTTCAGTCGTTAAAGTGCCGTCTTGCGCACGAGCGACCAAGCTCACCTCGTTGGTTGAGAAGCTTGCTTCTTCGAGCGATTCGACTGCCGCGCGAGCTTGGTCAGGATCGTCGTAAAGATAACTCACAATTCGTGTCATTACTCAAACTCCTTTGATTTCCCGGTTAATTGACTTCAACGACGTTGCCTTTGAAATCGACGGCGACTTTGGCCTGGGCACCAGCCTTCATTGCAGTGCCGCGCCAGACGCCTCGCTGGTCTTTTGTCAAAGTAGAAATGCCGCTGTAACCGGCATCCTGGACCAGCTGTTTGGCTTGAGCTTCGGTGAAACTATTGGCACCTTCCAGCGGCAAATTTGCTGTATCGGAACTCGATTTTGGTTGAATTTCTGCCGGAGCATTTTTGATCGCAGCCGGTACCTCACGGTCGAGTGGTTCAACAGCAACGGGATCATTTGATGGCGCTGGAACATTTGTGGTTTCAGCGACCGCCACAGCGGTCATGGCAACCGCCAGACCGGCAACTGCTGTTATGAAAAGCTTCATATTGACATCTCCTTCGCTAATGGCTGGGCCAGTCGGCCCAACTCACTGCAAAAAACGAATTGTTTACTGAATGGTTCCGGCAGCAGACCGATTTTTGCGATTTTTCCCGGAAGCAGGAACAATCAGCACGCCCAGGCATTTAATTCCAATAGGACGGAATTGAAGGACCAAATACTTGATCGAGAGAATTCGAATACTTTGGACAGTCACGAGTGAGGAACTACCAGCAACCTTCATGGACTTGCTCGGCGAGTTACATTGGAACATGGTCTTTGATGAGGATAATCGCAGGTTGACCGCGAACAGCCAGCAACAACAAAAGCCTCAACTAATCTGCAAGTGACGACGCTACCTGTCACTGGGCGAACAACCGCTGCCACCACGACGTCCTTCATGCTTTCAGTCAATACACCAATCCTGAATTGAACAAAAATTCTCCAGCTTTCATAACATCTCAATCAATGGTGTCTCCCCAACGGCGGGACGCTAATCCGGCGTAAGTGTATGTTTTCCCGAATTGGTCAATCACAGTTTCTGGAATTTCTTAACCTCCGAACGATCCAATTGACGGACCAATTGGGCGGGCGTTGTGCAAGTGGAGATAAATCAAGTGATTGGGTTGGACTGCGTGCATGATTCAATCGCTCGTAGGACAGACTACTTCAACCCTGTAAACGACGACTGATGAGTTTGGTTGCAGCCCAGCGGTGATCATTGGCGTACATATGGCCGGTTGTTAGACGTCAAACGTCGTCACTGGCTTCCACCAAAAATGGCGACCCGCAACCACGGGGGGAGGGGTTGCGGGCCGCTGCGGACGCCTGGGGGGGGACGGAGGCGGCCGGCCAAATATCTGGCACCATCATAACGCGCGACCCAGCTGATGGTTCCAAACGCGCTAGTGTTAGGCGTTAATCTGCAAGTTGAGTTAACCATAGCCAGTAGCCTGCGGCTTACGTCCGCAAAACTTGAATTGCCGTGCTGTCTGAATACTCATCGATGCAGAAAAGTTTTTCAAAAGTGGCAATGCGGCTGCTGCGCGGTATTGATGTCAGAAGCACGTAGATGGCTTTAGCCAAATTTGCGAAGACTCCGGAAATTACTTGGCTTCGATAACTCTGATCGACATGCGCGACCAAGTCGACGTCACGTCCAGTGGACCACCGCTAAGCCATTGGATCGGTAGTAATTGGCGCTTCTGATCTATTGCAGCCGAACAAGAGCGTCGGCGGGCACATAGCCGAGCGGTTGCCCGTCGCGCCCTACGGCAGCCCAATCGCCCGAGTATTTCAACACATAGACTTGCGTGCCCGGAGCGAGTTCACGGTCGCCCTGTGTATCGGCGGCGGGGCGTGCGCGAACCCGTTCCGCGCGAACCATAACATGGGTCGGCACTGTTGAAGTCGCGGACGATCCCTGCGTCGCAATCAAACCGGCCTTCCGCATTCCGAGCGGAAAATTGCCCTCGATCTTATTGTGGGGGCGCTGTGCGACACCAAACAAGCTCTTCGATATCGACGGCACTTCCCGATCGACGTGGGCGGCTAACTGATAGAGATCAACTTCGGTTGACGGCTGACCGGCGATTTCGCTTAGCGCGTCAAGGATGGCGTAGGTCAGCACGCCGTGTTCCTTGTAGCCTTCATAGGCGGCTTGCCGCGCAGCAGTAATGACACTGCGGCCGGTGGCATCGCGCAACCGATCAACCGCCGTTTCGCGTTCCTTCTCGCCGCGCGTCAGGCCTGCGGCGGCGGAACTCTCGCAGGTATCGAAAATCAGAATGCTCTTTTGGGCTGCTATTTGTTTCAGCCACGTCTGCCATTGGTCCTGGCCGATCCCGTCTTCGACCGACTTACCACCCTCGAACGTCAGGTCCCTTGGCAGAAAATAATAAGTGCCTGTGCTCTGAACCGTGCGGCCATGACCGGCAACGAACAGAATGAATACATCGGTCGGTCGCACGTCATCTTTAATTTTCTTGAACGCCGCATCGATGCCGCCACGCGTTGCCTCCGCCTCCGGGATCACGGTTAGTCTGACCTGTTCGTACGGTCCGCCCTTAGCAACTGCTTCCATGCTCGACGCGAAATCGGCAGCATCCCGCGCGGCATACTTCAGCGACCAGTCTTTGTTGTCGTAATTGCTGACACCGACCGAAAGAATAAACATGCGGGCGCGCGGGGCGGATGTGACGCCGAACGGATCGACGACCAAACGGTACGGCGCGCTCGCCAGCAGGCCTTCGCCGTTATAGGCCGTCACCTCGATCTCGTTTTTTTGCGTCGGATCGACCCTTAGAGTTTGCGAAACGATGCGAAATCCGGAGGCTAGTTCCTCAGCAGAGGCCGCTGGCGGTGCCTCATCGCCGCCGGACGTGACGCCGTTGACGCGCCAATCGACACCCTTGCCAATGCCGCCGCCAGTATCGGTGATGCGCAGCGTCACGCGCACCGTGTCGTTGGCCTGTTCGGCTTTGCGGCCGGGCAACGGCTCAATCTGTGGCGCGGAACCCGACTCTAGAATCTTCGCCAAATCGAGGCCATGCACCGCATCGGCATAAAGCCGGGTTGGGTCGCCCTTCAACAACTGCTCGACAAGGTCGGGACGGTAGAGGTGCTTGCGGAACTGCGCCACTGAATAGGACTCGAAACCGCGCACGACGCTGATCAAGTCTTCGCTGCCGGGCGAGCCTGCGAAGAAGCCGCGGTCGGTGATCGCAAGCCAGCGGCCACCGTCCGTTGCTGCGATGGTAATTACTTGTTTTCCTGTCTGCCGGTCCCAATAGCGAATGGTACCGTCGTAACTGCCCGACACAATCCAACGGTCATCCGGGGAAAAAGTGACCGTTGCAACGCCACCGGTATGGCCTTCGAGTTTAATGAGCAGCTTACTATTGGCGGCATCCCAGACACGAATTGATGTATCGGCGCCGGTATCGCTCGATGAAATCGCCCGGCGTCCGACTCCGGCCACGACAGTTTTGCCATCGTGTGACCAAGCCACACTTGTTGCAACGATATAGCCGCTGAGATCTCTTTCGAGATCGAAGGTTTTCATGTCGCTGTGCCCGAGCTTCCAGTCCCATGCATAAACGTCCGCGTCGCGGGTCCCAAACAGCAGACTATTTCCGTCTTTAGCGAATTGGATTGTAAAAATTGCGCTCTCGATTTCATTTGTTTGCGCAACGATTTGACCGGTGTCCGTCTGCCATACCACTACCTTACCGAACCAGTAACCCGCAGCGACGTGGCCACCGTCCTCTGAAACGGCCAAGGCTGAAGCGTTGCCCAAACCCAATTCACCGGCTGCTGTTGGAGATTTCAACGTTTGGAGCACGCGACCATCAGCGGTATCGATCACCACAACACTCGATTCATTTTCGGATACATCCCCGCGCACGACTGCTTTCGTTCCGTCTCTAAAAAAACCGGCCACCGCGGATTTCGGTGACACTCCTCAATGAAAATCGCTTCGGTGCTTTCCCGCCACCGACCGGCACGACCACTACGTTCTGCTTCTGCTGAACTAAAAGCACCTGCTGTCCGTCGGCAGAAACGTCGAGAATCTTATCGCTTGTCTCTCTCTCGATTTCAGCTTGAGCTACGGGGATTTTAACGTCTGGCTCGATGGAATCAGTGGAGTCGAGGGAAGAGAGCGAACCCAGCTGCCACGTCCGGAGATTAGATCGGCCGCCCGAAGCACGGCTTGAATGTTGCATGACAATATGGTTGTCCGACGCCACAGCATAAGCATCGGAATCGCCAACCGCGGCCAGTTCACTGGATACTATGCCGCTCTCGAGTTGATGGACGCGCAGCCGGCCATTGTGGTTGGTCACGGCACGCGTCAGATCGGCCGAGACTTCGATCACGTCGGCGCTCGATTGATCTGGCCATGTTATGGTGCGGCTGGTTTTCCAGGTCCCAATTTCGATAACCCTGAGCTCAGGCGTTCCGCGCCGGGCTACCACGATGTGCTTGCCGTTGACGGCCCGGAATACCCTGAGCCGCCCAGTTTCGTAGTCGCCGTCCGGACGCAAACACCCCTCTGGCTTATCAAGCACGACAGGCTTCTTTTTCGGACCCGCCAGAGGCAATTCTTGAACCAACAGGGTGTCAATAGAACAGTCCTTGGCAGTTGACGGAAATGCTAAAAGACGGTCTCCAACGATACTCCATTGCTCAAAAGCCGGGCCATCCACTTTTTCGTCGAGCGCTACAATATCCCCCGTTTCGACAATGCGTCCGCTTTCCACGTCGACAACCTTGGCAGATCGCGAGCCAACCGCGATCAGTTGCCGGGCGTCTGCCAACAAGCCGACATCGATAATGTTGATAATATCGAGTGTAAATGTCTTGAGCAGTTTCTTCTCCCCAAGATCCCAAAACCGAACGGTGCCGCCGTTATCGCCGGTGATCAGTAGGGTACCATCAAGATCGATCCACAGTGCTTGGACCGGCATCCGCTCTTGAACGTCCTCACCCAGATCGCTGCCCGCCAAGAACGTAGTAGTGCTTTCGCCGGTCTCAAGGTTCCAAACCTTCACGCGCCCGTCTTTATGGCCGGTGATTAGCGACTTGCTGTCGGGAGTAAACACGGCATCCAAAAAGTACGCGTAGTATTGCAGCGTGCGTAGTAAGCGGCCCGACGCCACGTCCCAAATTTTAATGCTATCGGCACCATAGCCGCTGCTGCTCGCCAATAGCCGGCCATCGGGCGAGAAAACAACAGTCTCGTCGCTATCAACCCGGTCGATATTTGGTGCGACGCTTATGCTTGAAGCCGTCAGCTTCGGCGTTGTGACGGCGACAAGTTTTTCAATAAAGGGATCTGCGGAACCCGCTGACTGCGCATCGCCAGCGAACGCAGCAAAACCCTTGGCTACCCGCTCTACAATCGCAGGTCCGTCTGTTTTTCGCTTGGCGGAGTAGAGGACTGACAAACCCTTAACAGTTTCGCCTTTCATCCTGCCTTCGACGTGAAACGTGCCGCCTTCGGCTGTTGTTCCGTCAAGAATGAATGAGTCCGGCCTGAACTTGTCTTTGGTAAAAAAGTGGCCTTTGATTGCCCGCAATTGATTGTAGCGCGCCTTGAGGGACGGACCCTTCGGATACAACAGCGTATCCACATTGATGCTCTTGTCGCGAGCAGACCAGTTGGTACCCCACTTGGTACTTTTCTGTTCAGTCAGAACAGCGAGGGGCAATTCTAATGTGATACCGGTTGCCGCATCGCTGACACTTTGCCATCTAGCGTCATCCTGGGCCAGCGCCGGCCACTGGAATTGAAAACCGTTCAGCACCCATAAAAGAACGAATAAAAACAATCGGGCTTCCCGCGTCATCGGCGGCACTCCGTAGTAAACCCTGAAAGACTAGGAGACTATCATGCCCTAACGCTTTGACTAGAGCGATGTTGTACCGAGGGCTTCCTGGTGGTCAACCC
>JANNFX010000215.1:0-6197 GCA_031380225.1 Hyphomicrobium sp. | reverse complement strand
CCGCGGGGCCAAACGCCACTTCGAAGGCAACTGGGCTCGGATTGTGGTCGATGACCAGCGTCAGCTTCTTGGCATTTTCTGCGAACTCAGCCGGGACTGTTAGCGTGATCGGCGTCAGCGCCGCGTCTTCAGCACGGTCTGGTGCGTCCATCACAATGCCGCCGTCCTGCAGCATTTCGCGGGACTGGAACACATCGCGATGCAGTTCGGGCCAGACGTCCTTCGGCGGCTCAACTGCGTAGGCTGCGGACGCCGAGAAGGCGCTGGCGAAAACCAGTGCCGCTGTTTTGAGTTTCCACGATGCAGTCATTGTTGTCCTCCGTCATGTCTATCGTCTGTTGCCGTCAGCACGTGTGCGGCGCCGTCTTCACTCAACTCATTCCCATTCTAATTCGGCAAATGCTGCGGAAGCATTGCGGGCATTATAGTCGTCGAATAACTCCCACGCACTCTTTTCCGACTGGCCGGCTGTGGCCATGGCATCGCTGATCGTCTTGCCGTCTTTGATCAATATACGGACGTCGGAGGCAAGTTGGTTCAAGTAGTGGTTAAGTGGCACGGCCGCGTCGGGCCAGCCCATAGAGGCTGGACCGTGGCCAGGGACAATCCGGTTTGCTGGTTGCTGGGCAAGATCGTCAAGGACCGAAAGCCATCCGCGGATTGAGCCGTCAATCGTTGGCACGTGGCCCGAAAACAAAAGATCGCCGAGGAACACAGTGCCGGTTTGCGTATCGCGCACCGTGAGATCGTTATCGGTATGGGCTATCTTCTGCGGGTCGAGTTCTAAGGTCCGGCCGCCAAGATCGAGCGTGGTTTTCGCTGCAATGCCCTGTGTCGGTAGAATTATTTTTATACCTTCGAACGCCGCGTCGCCGAGTAAGTCTTTGTTGCGAGACATGTAACGGTCTTGCCGTGCAAGCAGTCCGCGCTCCATTTTATGATGGGCAACGAATGCCGGATTGTCAGCAGTAAAGGGTGCATTCCCGAAGATGTGGTCGGGATGCATGTGCGTGTTGATGACGTAGCGGATTGGCCGTTCAGTGACTGAGCGGATTGCAGCCTTCAATTCAGCGCCCACTATCGCACTGCCGCCGGTGTCGATGACCGCGACTGCATCGTTACCGATGACAAACCCGGCATTCGAAATATTGCCTTGGTTCTGAGGGTCAAACAGCGCGTGAATGCCCTGGTGCACGAATACGCCAGGAGCGATCTCGGCGACGAATGGCGAGGCAACGGCTTGGACTGCAGTGGGCCGGAACACAGACAACGCTGACAAAGCGGCTGCAAGCCTTACAAATGTTCGCCTGTCGAGCGGCTGCGCTATCGGCGCCTCGACGTCCGCATTAGGACTTCCAGTTGGAGACTGGCGAACCATAAAGTCTCTCGATCTTTGACACTCGCTGCGGGATATTTGTCACGAGCTGATTGGAGCAATTCTAGCATACATTCAGCGACACGTTCACGCCGTATGCAGTTTGAGTGTGATCGTCTGTAACAACGATCACAAATAGCTTATGCTCAATAAAGTAGAATGTTAAAAGCGAGAATGCTAACGGCCTCATCCCGGTCAAAGGCAAATATTTTAGAATTAGAGCGCGCGCATTATCCACATTTTTCTATAGAGGTCAATCAACCAAAGGGCGAACGAATATTGTCAAAAACTTATCGTGCGCTGCACAATAATGGCGCTAGGCGACGATCATGCTGAATTTGCGACAAAAATAACGTCAACTCAACTGACCCATTAGTGTTGCAAGAAAATTGACCTCACGGATTGACTTGCTAGCCTCACGAGAAAGTGTCTACATGCGGCCGCGGTGGCGATGGGTCGCGAAATGCCTCAGTGCGGCATTTCTCACTTGAAAATAGGCCAAAACAAGGGGTTAACCCCGGCAAAAAGGTCAGTTCGAGACAAACCTATTTCACGGCAATAAGCGTGGCATAAATCTCTGAGGAGGAAGCGCGATGCGCAAAAGTGCACTCGCCTGTGGCTTGCTCGCTTCGGTGGCTCTGACTTCGACCGCTTGGGCGAACGCAGACCAAACGAAGAACTCTGCTGATCCCAACAACTGGGCTATGCAGTCGGGTAACTACAATGGTCAGCGTTATTCAAAGCTTGACCAAATCAATACGAAGAACGTCAACACCTTGAAGGTTGCTTGGCAGTTCTCGACTGGCGTTCTGCGCGGCCACGAAGGCTCGCCGATCGTCATCGGAAACCGCATGTACCTCCACACGGCGTTCCCGAACAACATCTATGCTCTCGATCTCGACAATGAGCAGAAGATCCTCTGGGTCTACAAGCCCAAGCAGGACCCGTCTGTGATCCCCGTCATGTGCTGCGACACGGTTAACCGTGGCGGTACTGTCCTCGTTGGTGACACGCTTCTGTTCGGCCAGGCCGATACGTCGCTCGTCGCTCTCAACGCTGCTGACGGCAAAGAAAAGTGGAAAGTCGTAAACGGCGATCCGAAGCGTGGCGAAACCTACACCGGCAGCTTGATGGCGATCAAAGACAAGATCATCATGGGCATCTCGGGCGCTGAATTCGGCGTTCGTTGCTCGGTTACCGCTTACAGCCTTGCCGATGGTAAGAAAGTATGGCGTGCTTACTCGATGGGTCCGGATGAAGACATCCTGATGGATCCGGAAAAGACCATGTCGCTCGGCAAACCGGTTGGCAAAGACTCGTCTCTCAAGACGTGGACTGGCGACCAGTGGAAAGTCGGCGGCGGCTCGGTTTGGGGCTACTCGGCTTGGGATCCAGAATTGAACCTGTACTACTACGGTTCGGGCAATCCTTCGACCTGGAACCCAGTTCAGCGCGCTGGCCCAGATGGCAAGCAGATCGACCAGAAGTGGTCGATGACCATGTTCGCACGTAACCCGGATACGGGCGTTGCTGCATGGGCTTACCAGATGACCCCGTTCGATGAGTGGGACTACGACGGCATCAACGAAATGACACTGGTTGACGGTGCTGAAGTCGGTGGCAAGAAGCACAACGTTTTGGTCCACTTTGACCGTAACGGCTTTGCTTACACGATGGACCGCGCTTCGGGCGAATTGCTCGTTGCTAAGCCCTACGACGACGACCTGAACTGGTCGACCGGCGTTGAAATGGACAAGTCTAAGGCGAACTACGGACGTCCGTATGTCGTCGCTGCTAAGTCCACCTTCCTCAACGGTACAGACGTCAACTCGACAGACATCTGCCCTGCCGCCCTTGGTTTCAAGGATCAGCAGCCAGTTGCATACTCGCCGTTGACAGACATGTTCTACGTGCCGGTCAACAACGTCTGCATGGACTACGAACCACAGAAGGTTTCGTACACCCCAGGCCAGCCGTACGTTGGCGCAGTGCTCTCGATGTTCCCGCCGAAGGGTGAGAACAACACGGGCCACTTCACCGCCTATGATTATAAGGCTGGTAAGATCGTTTGGCAGCAAGACGAGCCCTTCTCGGTATGGTCAGGCGTTCTGACAACCGCAGGCGGCATCGCTTGCCACGGCACTCTTGAAGGCTACTTCAAGTGCCGCGACCAGAAAGATGGCAAGGAGCTGTTCAAGCACCGCCTGCCGTCTGGCTCGATCGGTAACGTGTTCACCTACACGCACAAGGGCAAGCAGTATCTCGGCTTGTTCTCGGGCGTTGGCGGCTGGGCAGGCATCGGTCTCGCTGCTGGCCTTGAAAAGCCGACGGATGGTTTGGGCGCAGTCGGTAACTATGCCGGTCTGAACTCGTACACCACGCTCGGTGGCACGCTCACCATGTACGCGCTGCCATAATAGGCGACGGGTTACATTTAGGGACCGGCGCGGGGCAACCTGCGCCGGTCTTTTTTTTTGAGATGATCCTAGATGTTGCGTGCGTCCGGTCGCATTGACTGCGAGGTGACTGGAAGTTAACTGGGCAGGTCTCGGTATAGAGAATATAGTCATGCTGGATCGAACCGGCGCTAAGCAGCAGTAAGACTGACCAACGACGAACAAAACCAAACCTCGGCTGACGGCCAACACAGGGGAAACGCGTGAAGACCATTAGAATTGCGATGTTCGCAGCAACCGCCCTCGGTTGCATGATCGGCTTGACGCCTGTCGCGTCGGCTGAAGACGCTCCGGCACCAGCTGCTGCGCCCGCACCGGCTGCTGCTCCCGCAGCCGCCCCGGCTCCTGCCGCAGCGCCTGCCCTAGATCCTGAGGCTGCAAAGCATTCTGCTGAGAAGCGAGCTGCAGCAGCTGCAGCTCCCGGCATAAAGGGTGGCGGTAAAAAGGGCGAAGACGGCAAATATCTGCTGCCCGATGGTACAATGACGTACAACGTCGCCGAGGATGGCACCGTCGATTGGTATACCTACTCAGGTTACAAGCGGTATCACTCGGAATGCCACGTCTGCCATGGCCCCGGCGGCGATGGTTCGACTTTTGCGCCAGCGTTGCGCGAAAGCCTGCAGACAATGGATTACACAACGTTCGTCACAACCGTGATGAGCGGCCGGGTTCGCGACGCTGGTGGCACAAAGTTCATCATGCCAGCACTTGGCGATAACCCGAACGTGGCCTGTTTCATCGACGATCTCTACGCCTACATCAAGGCACGCGCCGACGACGTCGTTCCTTTCGGCCGTCCTGAAAAGCGAGAAGCGAAGTCAGATGCGGCAAAGAAGTTCGAAGACGACTGCTTCGCGTCAATGACGCCAGCGACAAAAGGCTAAAACTGAAATGGAAGCCCGGGTGAATTAGCTGCACGCAGCTGGTCGCCCGGGCTTTTTTTCGAGGATGCGTACCTGCACCGCTGCGCTCTCACTGCTCGCGTTCCCCCTGTTGAGGTTAATCGCATGAAAGCCTTGAATTCATTCGCTGCCATCGTTGCATTCGCGACTGCCGGCACTGTGCTGCTGCCGGCCGCCATCGCGGCTGACACCAACATGCCCGATCAGGTCAACCGCAAAGCGCTGCGCGTATGTTCATCACCAGAGAACCTGCCCTATTCGAATGAGAAGGGCGAGGGCTTCGAAAACAAGATTGCCGAAGTGATTGCGGCCGAACTCAAGGTTCCGGTTGAATACACCTGGTATCCGCTCGGCATGGGCCTCGCGCGCCGGACGCTCTCGGCTAAGAAGTGTGACGTCATTTTGCAGACAGTCCAGGCTGACGAAACCACACTCAATACAAATGCCTATTATCGCTCGACCTACATCCTTGTTTACAAAAAAGGTGCAGGGCTTGATGGCGTAACCTCGATTGCCGATCCAAAACTGAAGGGCAAGAAGCTTTCCAACCAGGGTGGCCCTGTTGGCGACCAGATCGCGAAGCATGGTTTGATGCAGGACGCCAAGTCGTACCGGTTGATGGTTGATCGGCGCTACGACAACCCAGAAAAAGAAATCATCGATGACGTCTTGAATGGCGTCATTGACGTCGGCGCCGTTTGGGGGCCGCTCGGCGGCTATATCGCTAAACAGCATGCCGACAAACTGACCGTTGTTCCGCTGCTGGAAGAAGAAGAGGGCACTCTCAAAATTACCTACCGCATGACGATGGGCGTGCGGGCCGGTGATTCAACCTGGAAGCGCCAGCTCAACGAACTGATCAAGGAACACCAAGGCGACTTCGACAAAATCCTGATGGACTACGGCGTGCCATTGATCGACGAGGACAACAAAGTGATCACCGCCCCCCGCGCCAACGGCAGCTGAGGATTGCATTGTACTGACCGGTCAACTACGGTGATCTAGGTTCCATACTCCGATTAGACGAGTGTCTCATGTGATGGGGACAGCCGCAAACTTGCGGTGGTGTCACAACAGGGCAGTAGCATGATCTCGACGAGCCGCTTGATTGTATCGGCGATAGCATTGTCTTCGCTGATATCTATGGCGATTGGAAACTCAGCAGTCGCAGCAGATGACGCGGCGTTACCAGAGATCAAGCCGCCGGCCGCAGCCGCAACAGCCCACGACACTGAAGTCGCCGAGCCTGACGGTTTTCGCCCTGATCGTTATCGCGAGCCGGTGCCCAAGACGCTGACTGGCGCCAGGGTTATCGTAACGGCCGATGTGGAAAAACTTTATGCTAATGGCAAATCGGCTTTCATCGATGTCTATCCGCGCGCGCCCAAGCCACCCAATCTGCCGGCTGGCACCTTGTGGCGCGACCCTCCGCACTTGACGATGCCGGGGGCTGTTTGGATG
>JANNFX010000208.1:0-5638 GCA_031380225.1 Hyphomicrobium sp. | reverse complement strand
GACAGGAAATTGTCGCCCGTGTAGCCCCACCAATCCCAACACGCTTGCGGGTTTTGCAGCAGCTTTGCCGTTTGCGGATAGAGCACGATTAGGTTGTTGGTGTCGGCCCAACGCGCAAATCCGCTTTCGGCGGCAAACGCATCGCCGACAGCGGCGCGGTTTTGAGCACAGCCATGAAACGCGATGTGGACGCGGCATCCCTTTGATGCCTTGCAGGCCTTGGGAATATAAACCAAGCCAGTGCCCGATAACCCATGGCTGCCAAGCCCTTCGGTGTAAGGCCGTTGATCAAACGCGATCAAGTCGCCGTTTGTCTTTTCGGCGCGTGGCTGTAACGGGCCGTAGATATGCTTCAACAGTGCGCCGGCCTGGTCATAGTCGCAGTCATTGACGTAGGGTTCGCCAGTGACACCACAGGCCGAGCCTTCGTTGTCAGTGATGAATGCGTGGCCGGCCGGCAATTTTTTCTCAAGCACGATATTGGACGACGGCACGCCAAGGTTTTCATAAAACGTCTTTGCCGACTCGACGATCGGCGGCTTCACCGTGCGGTCTTCGGTGCCAGTGAACAGATAAATCTTGTCCGGTGTGACCGCTTCAATTGGGTCAATTTTTCCAGAGCGCGCGGCGGCCCGCGCTTTGTCAGCGAGCATCGCCGAATCTGGAACGCCAAACGCCGCCATCATATTCAACATGCAGCCATTGACAGCTTTGTTGACGTTGAGCAGGTCATTGCCCAGGCCGGGAAACATGCCCGCAAACGAACTTTCGGCGCATCCCCACGGCCCTCCGGCGATGATGGCGGCGCCGACGACGCGATCAGCATGCGCAAGTTGGAACTGCCCTGCCATATAGGCTCCGGACGATATCCCTGACACGGATGTCTCGTTAATGACGGCGCCAAGCGGTGGCAACGGCCCTTCTGTCTCTGGTTCCGTGCAACCTGTAACCGCGAGCGCGGCTAGAGCGATCACAGCACGACGGCGCGCCTGGCTCATCAAAACCGTCATTCAATTCTCCGGTGCCAATAATGCGAATGAAAATCTATTCGATACCCGTTTAGGGCACCCCTCTATCGGTGCGCAACCGGCCATGGGGGCACGCGGCTGAGAGGCCGCGCGTCAGAACGCCGTTCTCACGAAGTTCTAGCTATTGCCAGCAGACTGCATGGATGGGTTGGCCTTTCGGCGGGCACCGTATTTTGCCACCTGCAGCTTGCGATGATTGTCATAGCATTTCGCGAGTTGGCGCTCGGGCGTGAACTCGCTGATGGCTGAAGCCACACCTTCAGGCGTGATCGTGCCTTCAGTAATTTTCGCGCGCATGTCCATGAACGCGTCTGATAAACGATCCGCCATATCGTCCGCGTTGTCAGAGCGCGCAACTAGCGCTCCGCTGAGACCGGGCTTAATGACCGTTTCAAGTTGTGGCAGATGGATGGCGCAAACCGGGCGGCCGCATCCAAGCGTTTCCAGAACTGAAAACGGCATGCCTTCGAACTCAGATGTCAAAATACCTGCGTGCGCATTGCCGAGCACAGCCGCGACGCCCGTTGCGCTCTTAAAGCCGTGCAGGGTGGTGATGTCCTCGATCTGTTTGAATTCGGCGAAGCGGTAAGGATCACTGGTCCCCATGTAATGGAATTCAACACCACCGCCGGCCTTTTCGCGCAACCGCTGCATGGTCTTGAACATCAGCGATGGGACCTTGAAGAGATCGAGACGCCCGGCAAAGGCAACCCCAAAGCGCCCGTCGTTCGAAAACGGCTTAGGCGCGAATGTTTTGGTGTCGACCCAAGTCGAAAGCGTATCAATCTTCTGCGCGTGGCGCGGATAGATGCCCTGAATGCGCTCAGTGATGATCGGATTCACGCACAAAAACTTGTCACAAGCCATCACGGCGAGACGCTCATTGATGTTGTGGACGTAGCGATAACTTTTCAAGAGACTATCCATCTGCAATTTCGGCGCGCCTTCGCCATGCAGCATCTGTGTGAACGGAATGCCAAGTGCTTTGACGTAGGTCGCAAACTCAACGCGCTGCAAATCAACACTGGCCGGACGCTCGCGGAGGGTCTGGCGTACGGCAGCGCGATACTTGATCAGCCCCTTCATGAATTGAAATGTGATCGACTGCCTAACGGACGTTGCAGCTTCGCGCGCTGCCTCGTCGGAATAGTGCAGCACAGGTAAAAATTCAAAAGTACGTCCGCGAAATGTCTGAGTCGTCACTTTGCCGAGTTCAAGCTGTCCGGTCGCATCGACGCCAATCATTAGGAAAGAAAAATCATCGGGGATGAAGGCCGCCATGTCGCGGACGAAGGTTTCCAGCCCACCGACCTTTGCGCCGCGCAAGTCAAAAGCATGGATGACGCAAAGTCGATGCTGCATGGGCGAACTTTCTGATGCTTGAGGGGGATTAACCAACGTGTGCCATCCGGGTTTTGAAGCTGCAGAGAACGCGGCGGGCTTCGTCGGGATAGGTAGCGGCAAGTGCGGCTGCATAAACAATGCCGCCAATGATCACCGCGGCAATCAGTGATATGACAGTTGCGGCGGGTGCGAACATGTGAACCGACAGCATCATCGCTATTGTTGCGCCACCGATGCGTAACAGATCCGCTACAGGCAGGCCGAAATGATAGTCGCGCCAGGCTCGCGCAATAGTGGCCGCCAAGCCTATGAAAGCGCCGATCATGGCACCCGCAACTGCGCCCGCCAATCCACCAACCCATAAGCCGATGAGCGCGCCGGTCATAGTTCCAATCGCGTCCCAGATGTCGTTGTAAACTGGAATTTCGGGTTTTTCATGCAGCAAAAAAATGTGTTGCGCAAAGTGCTGGCGATAGTTGCGGAAAGCACCGGCCAACAGGGCGAGCGGCAACACGGTGATGGTCAATTCGCGATATTCGGGCGCGACGGTTAATTCGATCAACGGCTTTGAAATCGCCCATAGGCCGGCGGTGGCAGGTGCAAGCGTCGCCAACAGCAGAGCGCCATTCCGCACCAGTTGCGCTTCGCCACTCGCCATGCCTTCATCGCGCATTCGTCTCAGAGCCAACGGGAAGCCAGCGACGGCAACCATCATGCCGGCAAATCCTGCAGCCCGAATGCCGAGACCCCAACCAACCGTGACTAGGCCGACCGCTTCTGGTCCGCGAAAGAAATCGATGATAAATCTGAGACCGTTGTTGGCGACCCACACCAATGATCCGCCGATCATTAGCGGCAAGCCATACTTGACGGCGCCCGCCAGCATCGTGCGCGAGACCCGCATCGGGTGATGTCCGAAGCCGAGCCGCGTGCCAGCAATGACGAGGCCAATTGTTTGTGCCACCGTGTAGCCAAGTAGAACCATGGCCGCCGTGGCGCCAAAGGCTTTGACCGCGATCCAACCCAGTGGCAGCCCGAGCACTGGCCAGAACGCTTGCAGCACAGTGTAACTGAACGCGTCTTGTTCAGTGCGTGCGCGGTCGCTCAAATGCGTCGCCAGATTGCGGCCGATCGTGTAAACAATGGCGAGTGCGAACAGCGCTGGCGACCACGTCATGTGCACAACGAGCGGCATGAGCGCGACACCGGCAATCGATACCGCCGAGCACACGATCAGCACAGCCATTTCGGTATTGAGAAATGCCTCGCGGCCGGTCGTAGATGCAGTGCCGCCGGGTTCCGCCGCGGCGGTCGCTTTGCTGTCGTAATAGCGGGTCGTGTAAAGGCTGAACCACGACAGCGTCACCAGAAACAGCAGTTCCTGCGCCGCGGTCAGCAGCGCAAACGCGCCCATTTCAGCCGGCGGCAAGACGTGCGTCCACGCCACCATGGCGATCAGCGTAAACACCGGCCCAAGCACCTGAGCTGGAAGATACAACAGTGTTTGCCGGTAAAGCATCAGCCTCGTTTCAGTCGATCCAATTCGGCACGGCCAGAGCCGCCAACCGCGGCCGTGCTCTATTCCAGAACAGGGCCAACGTGCCGCGTCAGGCTGTATACGCTGGTTTTCCGGCTCTTCGAGGGGCCATCATGACCGTCATTGCCACAGATATGCGACGATCGCGCCAAAGGCGGGGCGGCCCGGCGACAGCCTACACGCCAGGCCAACAAACATTGGGCTCAGTGCTGACCGAGACTGGCGCGTCGCGGGTTCCACATGCCCAGGTCCGCGCGCAGCGCTGTTGCCGTCCACCGGACTAGTCACGGCGGCATTGTTGTGCCAACGAGGTCCCCTGAAATCCCTGATGTCATGCAGCGACCGGTGTTGGTTGGTGTTCGGTTATAACCAGGGGTCGCCGAAAATGACGTCGTGGCTACTGAGCTGGTTCGCAACGACGTTTTTCAGAACGACTTCGCCAAAGTCGAAAGTAATCACCGCGTCGCTGCCCACCTGCTTGATATCAAAGCTGTTGCTGAGCATGACAACGACCTGGTCACGGCCAAGCGTGAAGTCAGTAATGACTGAGTTACCGGTGTCGGCATAAAAAACATCAGAGCCTGTTCCGCCCGTCATGTTGGCCCCGCGGCCGAAGAACTTGTCATTGCCATCGCCGCCGAGCAGTGTTGATCCGGCATTACCAAACAACCTGTCGTTTCCGGCGCCGCCATCAATCCAGTCATGTCCGGTGCCGCCGTCGATAAAATCATCACCGATACCGCCGTAGATCAGGTCTATGCCGCCGGCGAAGTCAAAGTTAGCGCCATCCGCAGAATAGACGATCTCGGCTTCGCGCCCAAATATGAAGTCGTCACCTCCAAGGCCGTAGACTAGACCGTTCGATAGGATCACGTCTCCAAGGGCGGTGCCGCGCGACGTCTCCAGATGATTTAAAGTGACAATCGAGCCGTCGCTGAAGACGACGCGCTCAAAATTGCGGATTTCGACTTGCATCTCAAGATCAGAATCATAGCTCGCAATAGTGAACCCGTCAGCGTGGTTTTGGTAGCTTGACCCAATAATGAATTCTTCTGACGTGCGATTAAGGAACAGGGTGTCGTACCCACTGCCACCATCGAAATTTCCGGCCATCGAGACCTGAGCATAGAAGTGATCGTCACCGCTGTTGCCCGAGTAGTCACCGTTGCAGCCGGCCACAATAACATCGTCGTCCGCTGTGCCGGAGACGGTTGCCCACACATTGGCCGCTGCATCAGTGTTTGAGCCTACTGATGGATCAATGTCGGTGCCGGGAGTGAAGTCACTCGCGTCTTCTCCGGCCAACCACGGGCCGGTATCGATATTCGGATCAGATTCTGTCAGTGACTTTTTTTTAACAGTGGCAGCCACGGCAGTTCCCTCGCGTGCGAATGATCTGGGTTGATCGTAACGCCAAGGTGTTGAACCGCAGTTAAGGAATTGGTGAGAAATTGGGCTGACGGCGGCCACCGGGTCAGAATGTTCCAATGCGGCCGTACCAATTTGGCCGTAAGCCCCTTGCCAAGCCTCAAATATCGGCTAAAGCGATGACATCGCGACGCGTCGCGTGGCGGCGCACAAGGCCCAATTTGCCCCGGTCAGCCGACTTAGCACAGTGGTAGTGCACCTGATTTGTAATCAGGGGGTCGCAGGTTCAAATCCTGCAGTCGGCACCAAAGGTTTCAATGACTTAGTATGCTCTGCCACAATTCAGCGACCAGCCTAGCGG